>DASTIC010000108.1:0-3249 GCA_035717845.1 Solirubrobacteraceae bacterium | reverse complement strand
CGGCCGGGATGAACTCGGTCGGGATCGCCCCGCCCTTGATCTTGTTGACGAAGTCGAAGCCCTCGCCCGGCGCCGGCTCGATGTCGATGTAGACGATGCCGTACTGGCCCGAGCCGCCGGTCTGGCGCACGAAGCGGCCCTCGATCTTCTCCGCGGTGCCGCGCACGGTCTCGCGGTAGGAGACCTGCGGGCGGCCGACGTTGGCGTCGACCTTGTACTCGCGCAGCATGCGGTCGACCAGCACCTCGAGGTGCAGCTCGCCCATGCCGGAGATCTCGGTCTGGCCGCTCTCCTCGTTGGTGCGCACCTGGAAGGTCGGGTCCTCCTCGGCCAGGCGACCGAGCGCGACCGACATCTTCTCCTGGTCGCTCTTGGTCTTCGGCTCGATCGCCACGGAGATCACCGGGTCGTCGAACTCGATCGCCTCGAGGCGGATCGGCTTGTCGGGAGCGGCCAGCGTGTCGCCGGTCACGACCTGCTTGATGCCCACGGCGGCCGCGATGTCGCCCGCGTAGACCTCCTGGACGTCCTCGCGGTCGTTGGCGTGCATCATCAGGATGCGGCCGATGCGCTCGGTGCGGCCGGTGGACACGTTGAGCACGCGCGAGCCGGCGTCGAGCTTGCCCGAGTAGACGCGGAAGTAGGTGAGCTTGCCGACGTAGGGGTCGGCCATGATCTTGAAGGCGAGGGCCGAGAACGGCTCGTCGTCGGACGCGGTGCGGATGGCCTCGCGATCCTCGTCGCCCTTGACCGGCTCGTGGCCCTCGACGGGCGGCACGTCCAGCGGCGAGGGCAGGAAGTCGATCACGGCGTCGAGCAGCGGCTGGACGCCCTTGTTCTTGAACGAGGAGCCGCAGAGGACCGGCGTCATCTTGATGTCGAGCGTCGCCTTGCGGATCGCGGCGATCAGCCGCTCCTTGGGGATCTCCTGCTCCTCGAGGATCAGCTCGACGAGCTCGTCGTCGTAGTGAGAGACCTCTTCGAGCAGGTGCTCGCGGGCGATCGCGGCCTCGTCGGCCATCTCGGCCGGGATCTCGTCGACGCTCCAGTCCTTGCCGAGCTCGTCGTGGTAGATGATCGCCTTCATGTTGATCAGGTCGACGATGCCGCGGAAGTCGGACTCGGCGCCGATCGGCAGCTGGACCGGCACGGGGTGCGCCCCGAGGCGGTCGATCATCGTCTGCACGCCCTGCTGGAAGTCCGCGCCGATGCGGTCCATCTTGTTGATGTAGGCGATGCGCGGGACGTGGTACTTGTCCGCCTGCCGCCACACCGTCTCGGACTGTGGCTCCACGCCGGCGACGGAGTCGAACAGCGCGATCGCGCCGTCGAGCACGCGCAGCGAGCGCTCGACCTCGACGGTGAAGTCGACGTGGCCGGGCGTGTCGATGATGTTGATCCGGTGGCCGGCCCACTCGCAGGTGGTGGCCGCCGACGTGATCGTGATGCCGCGCTCCTGCTCCTGCTCCATCCAGTCCATCGTCGCGGCGCCCTCGTGCACCTCGCCCATCTTGTGGGAGCGGCCGGTGTAGTAGAGGATGCGCTCGGTCGTCGTCGTCTTGCCCGCGTCGATGTGGGCCATGATCCCGATGTTCCGGGTGTTCTCGAGGGTGAATTTGCGCGGCATGGAAGTCTTTCGTCGTTCGCGTGGGGAATGCCCGCTCCGCAGGCAAAAAAACAGGCCCTTGACGGGCCCGGGGTACGTGCGGAGGTCGGGCTCGAGGTTTCCCAGGCGCCAGAGGGCAAGCTGCGCCCCGCGGCGACGTAGGAGAATAGCATCCGATCCGTGCCTCGCCCCGTGCTCTACGCGCCGCTCGTGGCGGGTGCGCTGCTGCTGATTCTCGCGGAGTTCCTCACCGTCCGAGAGATCCGCGCCGTGACCGCCGTACCGCCGGGCGGGACGTCCACGGGCGGCGATCTGCACGGCTACGCCCTGGGCGTGATCGGGCTCGCCATGCTGCCGATGACGTTCGGCGCGGTGGAGCGAGGCGCCCGGCCGGCGGCGATCGCCCTGCTCGTGCTCGCGCTCGCCGCCTGCGCGATCGTGCTGGCGATCGACCTCCCGAAGCTCGACGACACCGGGCTCATCGGCCGCACCTACGAGCTCGCCGAGGCGCACCCCGGCACCGGCTTCTACCTCGAGAGCCTCGGCGCCGCGCTGGCGCTCGTCGGCGCCGTGGCGGTGCTGGTCCTCACTCCTCCTCGACGGTGAGCACGAGCTTGCCGCGCACGTGGCCGCCCTCGAGCCGCTCGTGGGCCTCGGCGGCCCGCTCGAGCGGGTAGGTCGCCGCGACGACCGGGCGCAGGCTGCCCTCGGCCACGAGCGGCGTGATGTGCTCGCCGAGGTCGTAGCCGCTGGGGCGCACGTAGATGTAGTGGACCTCGTGGTGACCGTCGCGCGGCTCGGGCGGCGGCCGGGCGATCGACACGAGGCGCCCGCCGGGGCGCAGGACGGAGAACGCCTGCTCGCGCGCGTCGGAGCCGAAGAGGTCGAACGCCGCGTCGGACCCGGAGTCGCCCAGCAGCTCGCGCACGCGCGCGGGAAGCTCGCTGTCGGCGTAGTCGAGCGGCTCGGCGCCCAGCTCGCGCAGGAAGTCGTGGTTGGGCTCGGACGCGGTGGCGACCACCCGGGCCCCGCGGGCCACCGCGAGCTGGATCGCGAGGTGGCCGACGCCGCCCGCGCCGCCGCCGATGAACACCGTCTCGCCGCCGCGCAGGCCGAGCGCCTCCAGCGCCTGGTGGGCGGTGAGGACGGAGAGCGGCACGACGGCGGCCTCCTCGAACGAGAGCTCCGGCGGCATGTGGGCGAAGAACCCCTCGGGAGCGGTGGCGTACTCGGCGTACGTGCCGTACTGGAGGTGATGGCGGCGGATGTACCCGTACACCTGGTCGCCGGGTTTGAACCAGGTCACCGCCGGCCCGACATTCTCGACCACCCCGGACAGGTCCCAGCCGAGGATGACCGGGAAGTGGTAGGGCAGCGCGTCCTTCATGTAGCCGCCGCGGATCTTCGCGTCGACCGGGTTGACGCCGGCCGCCTTCACGCGCACGAGCACGCCATCGGGCGCGACGGGCGGCACGTCGTGCTCGATCAGCTCGAGCTTGTCCCGCCCACCCCACTCCCTCACGGCGATGGCACGCATCGCCGGATGTCTACCCGTTTACCAGCGGTAGTGCGCGAAGGCCTTGTTGGCCTGCGCCATGCGGAAGATGTCGTCCTTGCGCTTGTAGGCGCCGCCCTGCTGGGAC
>DASTIC010000107.1:0-47273 GCA_035717845.1 Solirubrobacteraceae bacterium | reverse complement strand
CCGTCCGCCGCCCTCCCCGCCGCCGTTGCCGCGCACGCGGGCGGGGTCGCCCCGCGCAGCGGGGTGCTGGTGATGTCCAAGGGGCTCGTGCCGCCGCTGGGCACGCTGCCGGCTGCATACGTGTCCGAGCGCGTGGCCTCGTGGGCGGTCGGCGCCGTCGGCGGCCCCGCGCACCCCAAGGCGGCGCTCGAGGAGGGCGCATCGCTGGTCCTCGCCACCCAGGACGCCGCGTTCGCGCGCCAGGTCGGCGACGCCCTCGGCGCCGCCCGCTTCGACGTCGTGACCACGACCGACCTGATCGGCGTCGAGCTCGCCGGCAGCGCCACGAGCGCCGCCGCGCTGGCGGCCGCGGCGGCCGGCGGCGGGCTCAACGCGGCGGGCGCCGCGGCCGGCAAGGTGTTCGCCGAGGTCGAGGCCTACGCGCGCCACGCGGGCGCCCAGCCCGAGACGTTCGCCGGCCTGGCCGGCACCGGCGACCTGGTGGCGACCGTGCTCGCGTCGGGGTCGAGCAACCGGCGGGCCGGGGAGCTGCTGGCCCAGGGGATCGCCGGCGACGAGCTCGCCGCCGCCCTCGGCGACAGCGCCGAGGCGGTCGGCACGGTGCCGCTGCTCGCCTCGCGCGTGCGCGACGCGGGCGTGGACGCTCCCGTCCTGCAATCGCTCGCCGGCCTGATCGAGGGGCGAGTGGCGCCCGGGCGGTTCACCTCGTCGGTGACGGCGCCGAAGACAAAGCTCGACACGGGCGCTGTGCGCGCCGCCTGAGGAAGGTACTGTCGTGCCAGATGGCCGCCGCACCCGACTCCGCATCGGCACGCGAGGACAAGGCGCGCCTCGACGCCGCGTTCACCGAGCTCTATCGGGCGCACCTGCGCGACGTCTACTCGTACTCCTACTACCGGGTGGGGAACCATCACGACGCCGAGGACCTCACGGAGCAGACCTTCCTCCAGGCCTACCGGCACTTCGAGCGCGCGCAGCGCGAGTCGCGCGGCCGCCCGCTGCGGCCGTGGCTGATTCGCATCGCCCACAACCTGGCGGCCAACTACTACCGCGACCGCTCCCGGCGGCCGCAGACCTCGATCGACGACGCGGGCGCGCTGCCCGAGCTGCACACGACGGAGTCGCTGGTGGAGGATCGCGAGGACCTCACGCGAATCCTGGAGGGCGTGCAGCAGCTGCCGGACGATCGCCGCGAGGCGCTGATCATGCGCTTCGCGCTCGGGATGGACAACCGCGAGATCGCGCGGGCGCTGGGGCGAACCGATGGAGCGACCAAGGTGCTGCTGCACCGGGCGATCCGCCAGCTGGAGGACATCGTCCAGGTACGGGCGGGTACTGAGGAAGCATGAGCGACGCTTGGGACTTCGAGACGCGGCTTCGGGAGGCGCTGGCCCCGGTCGAGCCGCCCGCCGACCTCGAGCCGCGGCTCGAGACCGCGCTCGGCTCGCTCGTCGAGCTGGCCGCCGACGAGCTCGACTCCTGGGAGCTGCGGTCGATGCGCGATCCGCGCAACTGGTGGCGCCCGGCCGCCGCGGTCGTCATCGGCACGGGAGCGGCCGCCGGCCTCGTGGTGCTGCGCACGCGCGGCCGTCGCCACCGGCGCCGCGCCCTCGCGCGCAACCCGCTCGACCTCGCCGAGCGCACCCTGCGCGACGCCGGTCGCGAGGCGCTGCGCGTGTTCCGCGACTCTGCGCGGTGATCCGCTAGCGGCCCTGGTCCGCAGACATCCCGATGGGGCGCGATCTGACCCTGCTGGCCGACGAGGACGTGATGCAGCTCGTGCGTCGCGGGGACGCGCGCGCGTTCGAGCTCATCTACGAGCGCCACTCGGCCGCCGCCTTCTCGCTCGCCTACCGGATGATGGGCACCCGCGGCGCCGCCGAGGACGTCACGCAGGACGCGTTCCTCTCGATGTGGCGGTCGGGCGCGCGCTATGACCGCGCCCGCGGGTCGGTCCGCAGCTGGCTGCTGGGGATCGTCCATCACCGGGCGATCGACGCGCTGCGCCGGGCCACCGTGCACGACAAGCGGCGGGTCGGCGACGAGGGGATCGAGGAGCGCGTCGAGGCGCGCGAGCGCACCGACGTTGAGGCGGCGCGGCGGGAGGAGGCCGGCGCGGTCCGGGGCGCGCTGCGGTCGCTCCCGTCCGACCAGTCGCAGGTCATCGAGCTCGCCTACTTCGGCGGCTTCACGCACACGGAGATCGCGGAGATGCTCGACGCCCCGGTGGGGACCGTGAAGGGGCGGATGCGGCTCGGACTGAAGAAGATGAGAGCGCAGCTCGGGGAAGGAAGGGTGGCGCCGGTATGAGCGAGCACGAGCGCTGGGTCGATGCCGCGGGCGCCTATGTGCTCGAGGCGATGCCCGATGACGAGCGCGAGGCGTTCGAGCGCCACCTCGACGACTGCGCGGCCTGCCGCGAGGAGGTCGCCGAGCTGCTCCCGGCCGCCCACGCGCTGCCGATGGCCTCGCCCCAGATGACGCCGCCGCCCGAGCTGAAGGCGCGGATCATGGCCGAGGTGGAGCGGGAGGCCGACCTGCTGGCGCAGGTGGGCGCGGACGCCGACCGCCCGGCTCCGGCGCGCCGTGGCCGCGACCGCAGTGGCTGGTTCTCCGGGTGGCGGCTCGCGCCCGTCGCGGCGGCGCTGCTGATCGCGGGCGTGCTCGCCGGCACGGCGCTCGACCGCGACCAGGCGGCGCCCGGACAGCCTGAGGTGCGCACGGTCGCGGTGACCGTCGATCCGAAGCGGGCGCCGGACGGCAGCGCCGAGCTGCGGGTGGCCGACGGCGAGGCGACGCTGGTCGGCCGCGGGATGCCCGCGCCGCCCGAGGGCCGGGTCTACCAGGTGTGGGTCATGCCGAAGGGCTCGAACACGCCGGAGCCGACGAACGCGCTCTTCTACCCGCGCGCGGACGGCTCGGTGACGACGGCCATCCCCGACGTGGGCGACGCCAAGACGGTGCTCGTCACCGACGAGCCGGTGGGCGGCTCCGACGAGCCCTCCCGCACGCCGGTGATGACCGCGGCGCTGTCCTAAAGAGGCCTGAAGAAACCGCTGCTAGCTTCAGGCGGCGAGATGGCCGTCTGCTACCGCCACCCCGGCCGCGAGACGGGCGTCTCGTGCTCGAACTGCGGCAACCCGATCTGCCCGGACTGCATGACCGCGACGCCGGTCGGCATGCGCTGCCCGGACTGCTCGCGCCAGAAGACACCGGTCCGCACCCTGCGCAACATCTACGCGCAGCCGACGGTGACCTACGTCCTGATCGCGATCAACGTCCTCCTGTACTTCGGGACGATGCTGTCCGGCGGCCGCGGAGGCGAGGTGTACGACGACTTCGTGCTCTGGGGTCCGGCGGTTGACATCGGCAACGACTACTGGCGGCTGGTGACGGCGGGGTTCATGCACGCGAACCTCATCCACCTCGGCCTCAACATGTACATCCTCTACTGGCTGGGGACGATGCTCGAGCCGGTGCTCGGCAACGTCAGGTTCCTCGCGCTCTACTTCGCGTCGCTGCTCTCGGGGTCGTTCGGCGCACTGCTGCTCAGCGCCGACTCCTTCACCGTGGGCGCCTCCGGCGCCGTCTTCGGCCTCATGGCCGCCGCGTTCATCATGCAGCGGGCGCGAGGCGTCGACCCGTGGCGCTCGGGGATCGGCCCGCTGATCCTGCTCAACGTCGCCATCACCTTCTTCCCGGGCTTCAACATCTCGATCGGGGGCCACCTCGGCGGCCTCGTCGGAGGAGCGCTCTGCGCCCTGGCGATCGAGCAGCTCTCGCGCCAGCGCCGGGGCAACCTCCTGCCGGTCCTCGCCTGCGCCGCCGTCGGCCTCATCGCTATCGCCGGAGCCATCGCCGTCGCCGGCAACGCGAACGCCCAGTTCGGGTTCTAGACGAGCTCGCGCGCGTAGTGCGCGGCCGGCGCCTCCGGGAGCCGGTCCGGGTGCAGGATGTGGGCGAGGACCTCGAGGCCCTCGATGAGCCGCGGGCCGGGGCGGGAGAAGTGCGCGGCGGCGTCGACCGCGACGACGCGGCGGGCTCCGAGCGACTCGAGCTCGTCGGCGTAGTCGAGCGCCTCCTCGAGCGCGCGCTCGGCGTCGTAGCCGCACGGCATCACGACCACGACCTCGGGCTCGGCGGCGCGGACCTCGTCCCACGTCCGCTGCTCCGAGGGCTCGCCCGGGAGGCCGAGCAGATCCAGGCCGCCTGCGTACTCGATCAGCTGCGGCGTCCAGTGGCCCGCGGTGAAAACGGGGTCGAGCCACTCGAGGGCGGCGACCCGCACCGGCTCGGCGGCGCGCACGGCGAGCCGCACGCGGTCGATCCGCCGCGCGGCGTCCTGCACGAGCTCGACGCCGGCGTCCTTGGCGTCGGTCGCCTGGGCCAGCGTGCGGACGTCACCCAGCATCTCGCCGATCGTGTGGGGGTCGAGCGCGAGCACCTGCGGCTGCGAGTCCAGACGCTCGGCGATCGCCCGCACGTCGTCGTACGACACCGCGCAGACCGCGCACAGCGCCTGGGTCACGATCAGATCCGGCTGGAGCCGGCGCAGCGCCGCCTCGTCGAGCTCGTAGATCGCGCGCCCGTGCTGCGTCAGCTCGCGCACGGCCCGATCGATCTCGTCGGGTGGGAGTCCCGGCCCGATCACGTCGCGGGTCACGCGCGGCAGGTCGCGCGCCTCCGCCGGGTGGTCGCACTCGTGCGTCACGGCGATAACCTCGTCGCCCACGCCGAGCGCGAACAGCATCTCGGTGGCCGACGGCACCAGGGAGACGATCCGCATGCCTGGAGAGGATATGGAGCACTGGGACCGTGACGGCTCACGCTGACCACCCACTCGGCGGGCACCCTGACGGACAACGACTACGACATGGCGAGAGGGATCGACCAGCTTCCGTAGGCGGCGACGCTACGATGGCTCACGTCGCCTGATGAACGACGACGACAGCTCCCGAAGTAGCGGCGCGCTCCGCGCGCCACCGGCGGATCGCCGATGACCGTCCTGCTCCTGCTGGCCGTCGTCGTGCTGGTGCTGCTCAACGGCTTCTTCGTCGCCGCCGAGTTCGCGCTCGTGCGCGTGCGCCGGGCCCGGATCGAGGAGGACGCGGAGAACGGCGTTCGCGGGGCGCGGCTGGTGCTCCGCCAGCTCGACGAGCTGTCGCGCTACCTCGCCGCGTGCCAGCTCGGCATCACGTTCACGTCGCTGGGCATCGGCTTCCTCGGCGAGCCGGCGGTCGCCGACCTGCTCGAGGGCCTGTTCGGCGAGGGGATCCCGGAGTGGGCGTCCTACGCCCTCTCGATCGGCCTCGCCTACCTGATCACGACGTCGCTGCACATCACGGTCGGCGAGCAGGTCCCGAAGATCTACGCGATCAACCGGGCGGAGCGGGTGGCGCGCTGGATCGCCCGGCCGCTGCACCTGTTCACCCAGGCCTTCAACCCGTTCATCCACGTCCTCAACGCGGCCTCGAACGCGATGCTGCGGGTCGTCGGCATCAAGGCCACGAACGAGTACGAGGAGGGCGGCTCGCCCGAGGAGCTCAAGGTGCTGATCGCCCAGTCGCTGACCGGCGGCCAGCTCGACCCCGGCGAGGCGAGCATGCTCACGGGCGTCTTCCACCTGCACGAGCAGCAGGCGCGGCAGGTGATGACCCCCGCCCCGGCCGTGATCACCGTCGACCTCTCGGAGAACGTCGAGACGGCGCTGCGGCGCTGCGTCTCCTCCGGCCACACGCGCGTGGTCGTCACCGAGGACGAGAACCGCGACCGCGTGAAGGGCATCGTGCACTCGAACGCGCTCGCCCAGCTCCTGCTCACCGAGGGCCCGAGCGCGCGCATCGACGAGCTCGTGCGCGAGGCCCCGATCGTCCCGGAGACGAAGCCGCTCGACGACCTCCTGGCCGACCTCCAGCGCCAGCGCAGCTCGCTCGCGGTGGTCATCGACGAGTACGGCCGCACCGCCGGCATCGTCACGGTCGAGGACATCATCGAGGAGGTCGTGGGGGAGATCGACGACGAGACCGACCCGATGGGCGGCGCCGTGCGGCGGCTGGCCAACGGCGACTGGTTCGTCCGCGGCCACGTGGCCATCACCGACCTCGTCGACTACGGGCTCGCGCTACCGGTCGACTCCGACGCCTACAACTCGGTCGGCGGCTTCGTGTTCGGCGAGCTGGGCCGGCTGCCGAAGCGCGGCGACACGATCACGCACAACGGCTATTCGATCCGCGTCGAGTCCGTGCGCGAGAATCGGATCGAGGCGGTCCGCATCCGCGACCGCCGCGCGCTGCCCTAGCGGCCGTCGTTTCGCCGGCGCTCGGGTGGCCGCCCTAGGGTTGCGAATCGAAACTTCGCGCCGAATTGCACAAACGGCTCCGACGCGCTACCTTGCCCGCAACCGACTGGCCGCTACGGCGGTTGAGGAGGAGAGAGGGAGATCCTGGGGAGGATCGACCGAGAGAAACACAAGAGCCCGGCTCAGGGGAGCGAGCCGGGCTCAAGTGTTTCTTGGAGGAGGGTGCGATGAGGGTACGTTCGTCGCACCCGGAACTATCCCAACCTTCTCTCAATGTGAACTAAACATTCGGCTAGCCCGGTCAGGGGTCGTACCGGAAGAACCCGCGGCCGGCCTTGCGCCCCAGCGCGCCCTCCCCGATCAGGCGGTCGACGGTCTCCGGCACCTCGGCGCCGATCGCGCGCCCGATCGCGGCCGAGACGTCGAGCCCGACCAGGTCGAGCAGGGCGAGCGGGCCGAGCGGATGCCCCGCGCCGAGCCGCATGCAGGTGTCGATCGCGTCCGGCTCGAGGCCCGTCCGCTCCATCAGCCGCACCGCCTCGAACAGGTAGGGGAAGAGCAGGCGGTTGACCACGAAGCCGGGGGTGTCCGGCACCTCGACCGCGGTCTTGCCCAGCGCCCTGCAGAGCGCGCGGGCGCGGGCGCGGGTCGCCTCGCCGGCGGCGGCCGGGAACGCGAGCTCGACCAGCTCCATCTTCGGCACCGGGTTGAACACGTGCAGGCCGACGAAGCGGTCGGGCCGGCCGGAGGCCCCGGCCAGCGTCTCGACCGACAGCGACGACGTCGTGGTGGCCAGGAGCGTGTCGGCCGGCAGGTCGGCGCCGAGCCGGGCGATCAGCTCGCACTTGGCCGACGGCGACTCGACGATCGCCTCGACCACGAAGCTCGACTCGGCGAGGTCGGCGGGGTCGCACGTCACGCGCAGCGTCCCGTTCACGCTGGCGCCCGCCTTCTCGCACAGCGCCCGGATCCGCTGGTCCGCCTTGCCGGCCGACCCGTCCGACCGCGCCCACACCACCACCGGCCCGCGCTGGGCGGCGACGGCCGCCAGACCACACGCGATGGCTCCGCTCCCCGCGATCCCGACTCTCTCGGACATCTCGCTTCCTTGGTTGACTGGTCAGTCAACCGCGTAGACTACGCCCGGGCGCGACGCGATCGCGCCGGTTCCCCATTGGAGGCTCCCGCATGCACGGCAACGGTCGCGAAGTGGTCATCGTCGAGGCGGTCCGCACCCCGATCGGGCGCGGCCATCCGGAGAAGGGCTACTACCGGGACACGCATCCGAACGAGCTGCTCGGCCGCACCTACAGCGAGCTGATCGAGCGGGCCGGCATCCCGGCCGACGCCGTCGAGGACGTCATCTGCGGCTGCGTGCAGCAGTACGGCGAGCAGATGTTCAACGTTGGCCGCAACGCGTGGCTCCAGGCGGGGCTGCCGATGGAGACCCCCGCGACGACCGTCGACCGCCAGTGCGGTTCCGCCCAGCAGGCTTACAACTTCGCCGCGGCGCTGATCGCCGCCGGCGTGCACGACGTCGTGATCGGCGCCGGCGTCGAGCACATGGGCCACATCCCCATGGGCGTCGGCTTCAAGTGGGTCGACGACGTCGGCTCCCCGTGGCCGCCCGAGCTGCTCGAGCGCTACAACCTCGTGCCCCAGGGCCTCTCGGCCGAGATGATCGCCGACCAGTGGGAGATCCCCCGCTCGGAGATGGACGAGCTCGCCGTGCGGTCGCACCGGCTGGCCGCCCGGGCCACCGAGGAGGGACGGTTCGAGCGCGAGACGATCCCCTTCGCCGTCAACGGCTCGACCTACGTGTCCGACCAGGGCATCCGGCCGGACACCAACCTCGAGGCGCTGGCCGCCCTCAAGCCCGCGTTCAAGCCCGACGGCAAGGTCACCGCCGGCAACGCGTCGCAGATCTCCGACGGCGCGGCGGGCGTGCTGCTCATGAGCGCCGACAAGGCGGCGGAGCTGGGCGTCACGCCGCGGGCCAAGGTCGTCGACCAGACGACGGTCGGCGTCGACCCCGTGATGATGCTCACCGGCCCCATCCCCGCCACCCGCAAGCTGCTCGAGCGCAACGGTATGACGATGGACGACATCGACCTCGTGGAGATCAACGAGGCGTTCGCCCCGGTAGTACTCGCCTGGCAGCGGGAGCTCGAGCCGGACATGGACCGGGTCAACGTCAACGGGGGCGCGATGGCCCTCGGCCACCCGCTCGGCTCGACCGGCGCCCGGCTGCTCACCACGCTCCTGCACGAGCTCGAGCGGTCCGACAAGGAGGTCGGCCTGGTGACGATGTGCTGCGGCGGCGGCCTGGGAACGGGAACGCTCGTCCAGCGCGTCTGAGTGGGTTAGTGTGAGGCCGTGGAGTCCCTCCTCGGCCTCGGCACCCCCACCCAGGAGGAGATGGACGCGCGGCGCGAGGCCGAGCGCGGCGGCGAGCCGTTCCTCATCTATCGCGACGAGGAGGGGCGCCAGCTCCTGCACGTGCTCGGCTCCGAGCGGCGCAGCGTGACGCTCGGCCGCCGCCACGAAGCCGACGTGTCGGTCCCGTGGGATCCCGAGATGTCGCGTCTGCATGCCGAGCTCGAGCTGCACGCCGGCGAGTGGACCATCTGCGACGACGGCTTCTCCCAGAACGGCACGTGGGTGAACGGGCTGCGGCTCGTCGGGCGCCGGCGGCTGCTCGACGGCGACCTGCTGCGCGTCGGCCGCACGATGTTCGCGTTCTGCGCTCCCGCCACGGAGGGGCTGCGGCCGACGCTCGTGCCCGGCGAGCTGAGCGGCGCGCCGCGGTTCTCCGAGCAGCAGCAGCGCGTGCTGCGGGCCCTGTGCCGGCCGCTGTTCTCCGACGGCGAGGGCGTGCAGCCGGCCACCGACGAGGAGGTTGCGGCCGAGACCGGCGTGGCGCTCGAGGACGTCGAGGCGGAGCTCGACCACCTCGCCCGGATGTTCGGGCTCGAGGACATGCCGCCGCGCGAGCAGCGGGCCGAGGTCGCGCTGCTGGCCCTGCGCAGCGGCCTCGTCAGCGGCGGCTGACCGCCAGTTTCACGCCGGGCGGGCGTTCGGGCCGTCATGCGCCGAAGCCTGCTGCTGTCCCTCGCCCTGCTCCTCCTCGTGCCCGCCGCCGCCCGCGCGGAGACGATCACCGAGTCCTACCGGGTGCCGACCGTCGGCGGCGCGCAGGTCTACGTCGAGGTCACGCGCCAGGCCGGCGTGCAGTCGCCGGTCATCCTCACCTACTCGCCCTACAACGTGCTCGGGGAAGGGCAGGAGACGCAGGACAAGTACGGCGATCGCTACGTGCCGCGCGGCTACGCGCGAGCCGTCGCCGACGTGATCGGGACCCGCAACTCGTCGGGCTGCTGGGACTACGGCGGAGCGGCGGAGCAGCAGTCCGGCGTCGATCTCGTGAACTTCCTCAGCCGCCAGTCGTGGTCGAACGGCAAGGTGGCGATGATCGGCGGCTCCTACGACGGGACGACCGCGAACATGGTCGCCGCCCGCGGCGCGGACGTGCCCGGCCTGGCCGGGATCGTCCCGATCGCCGCCATCTCCCGCTGGTACGGCTACGCCTACTCGCACGGCGTCCGCTACTCGGGCAACTCGCAGCGCCCCACCGACGAGGGCGTCGACACGCCGCTGGCGTTCGACTTCGGCTTCGGCCGCACGCCGCCCACCGACCCGTCGGCGATCGACGCCGCGCGCGACCGGATCCGGCCGTGCGACGCGGTCCGCCACACCCTCGAGGGCTACAACCGCACGCCCGACTACGACGCCTTCTGGCGCGAGCGCGACTACCGCAAGGACGCGGCGCGCTTCGCCGTGCCGGCGCTGATCGCGCACGGCTGGCAGGACTACAACGTCAAACAGGAGGAGGGCGTCGAGCTCTTCAAGGCGCTCGACGGCTCGCCGTTCAAGAAGCTGTTCATGTACCAGGCCGGCCACGGGTCGCCGCCCGACGCCGCCTTCCTGCCCGTGCTCGACGCGTTCTTCGAGCGGACCCTGATGGGCCGCGACAGCGGCATCGAGGCCATGCCCGCGGTGATGACGCAGGGCCGCACGCACGCCGGCAACGACGCCGGGTTCCGTGCCGAGACGGCGTGGCCGCCCGCCGGCGCGAGCGACCTGACGCTGCGGCTCGGCCGCTCGGCGACGGGCGGGACGCTCGACGGCGCGGGGGCCGGGCCTTCGGCCTCGTACACCGACCGCCTGACGGGCTCGGAAGAGGTGCCGCAGCGCGCGCTCGGCGCCGAGACCCAGTGGCTGACCTACCAGACGGCGCCGCTGGCGGCCGACGTCCGCATCGCCGACGCGCCCCGCCTGGTGGCGACGGTGACCGCCAACCGGTCCTTCGGCCAGCTCGTGCCGACGCTCTTCGACGTCGACCCCGCGGGCAGCGCAGTCCCGATCAGCCGCGGCTTCCTCAACCTGCGCTACCGCGACGGCCTGGCCCGCGCCGAGGCGATGCCGGTGGGCGAGCCGACGCCGGTGAGGGTGACGTTCAAGAACCAGGACTGGACGGTCAAGGCCGGCCACCGGATCGCGCTCGTGCTCGAGAGCTCGAACAGCGCGTGGGCGGTGCCGGACCTTCCGGGCCTCTCGCTCGAGGTCGCGTCCCGCAGCTCCCGGCTGATGCTCCCCGTAGGCTAGGAGGGGTGCGGCTCCGCGCCGTCCGCTACTGGCTTCCGGTCGGCCTCGTACTGGCGGGGATCGCTTCGTTGTTCGTGATCGACAGCTCCGACCGCTTCGAGGCGTTCTCCATGCTCGTCGGGTCGGGGCTGAGCGTCGCGCTGCTCAACGTGCTCTTCCGCTACGGATCACGCGGGGACCGCGAGCGCCAGGCCGAGGACGAGGCGCGCGAGTACTACGCGGAGCACGGCCGCTGGCCGGACGAGGAGCGCTAGGCCCGCCGCGCCATCCACTTGCGGACGTCGTCGAGCGGCCCGAAGCCGAAGCCCTCGTACAGCCCGTGCGCGTCGTCGGTCACCAGCACCAGGCGAGCGACCTGCTTCACGTCGGGGTGCTCGAGGATGGCGGTCATCAGCGCCTTGCCGATCCCGCGGCCGCGTTCGCCGGCGACGACGAACAGGTCGCCGATGTACCCGAACGCCACCCCGTCGGTGACGACGCGGGCGTGGCCGACCTGCCGGCCGTCGCCCGCGTACGCCCCGAAGCAGAGCGAGCGGTCGAGGATCCGCTCGTTCTGCTCACGTGTGCGCCACCGCGCCCAGTAGCTCTCCTCGGTCAGGAAGCGGTGGATGAGGTCGCGGTCGAGCCGGGACGGGTCCGTCGAGATCTCGAGCACCCCGCTCAGCCTGGCAGGCGCCGCGGAGCAATGATGGGGCGGGCCGGAGCCCGCCCCATCGTCGCGGAGCCGCTCAGGCGCCCCGGCGGGCGTCGTCGTCGAACTCGATCTCTTCCTTGCGAACCGTGTCCGACACCTGGCGGTCCTCCGTCTGGACGTCCTTGTCGAGCCGGACGCGCTCCTTCGGCACGGTGCGCTTCTCGGCGACCGGCTCCTCCTCGTGCAGCACGACCTCGTGCTCCTCGGAGGAGATCTCCGGCCCGTCGGTGGCCCTGCCGGCGTTCGCGTCGGTGATCGGCTCGCGCTCGATGCGCACCTCTTCGCGGCGGACGGGCACGGTCTGCGTGACCTCGTCCTCGACCACGTACTTGCGCAGCCGCGCACGGCCGGTCTCGCGCTCTGTCTTGCCGACGTGGAGCTCCTCCTCCGAGCGCGTCATCGCGTCATCGGTGGTGGGCCCGCTGACGTCATGGCCGACGGTGCCGCGATCGCCCGCGTCGCCGCCGGCGTCGCCCGTGCTCGTCGTGCCGTTCGAGCCGTAGTCGCGGCCGTAGTGGCGGTAGAGCTCCGCCTCCTCGCGCTCGGACAGGCGCCCGTCGGGATCGACGCTCGGGGCGTCCTTGACGGTCGCCTTGTCGAACGGGACGGTCGCCGTGTCGCCCTCCTGGGTCATCCCGCTGAGCGGCACGAACGACTGCTTCGTGCCGAACAGGCCGGTGGTGACCAGCGCCCACTCGGGCTCGTTGGTCTCGGTGTCGAGGTAGATCTCCTCGATCGTGCCGAGCTTCTCGCCGTCGCTGCCGAGCAGCTCCTGGCCGCGCAACGCGAGTACGTCCTGATTGGTCGATGCCATCGTGTATTTCCTTCCTTAGGTGGACGACGGCCGGTACGCGGCCGTCGATTCGGTCTGGCCGTTGCCGGCGCCGGTGCGCGCCTCGGCCTCGTCCTTGGCGCGCTGGGCGTCCTGCTTGCCGCGCTCCTTGCCGATCTCCATGTCGCGGCGGACCTGCCCGCGCTGCTGCTGCCCCTTGGTGTAGGCGTCCTCGAGCATGCGGCCGGCGACCTCGCGTCCGCCGAGCCCGAAGGCCAGCGCCATCGCCAGCGCGGCGGCGCCGAGCAGCGCGCCGTAGGTGATCGTCACGATCTCCGGCGCGATCTGGAGCTGGTTGAGGATCATGAAGGTGGCGATCGCCATGACGAGCACGGGGACCACCGAGCCGACGACCTTGCCGGTCGGCGTGTCGCCCATCGTCCGCGCCACCAGCCCGCCGATGGCGGCGGCGATCGCGCCGGCCACGACGAAGATGAGGACGGCGGCGATGATGTTCGGCAGGTACGCGCCGATGGCGGCGACGAAGTTGTCGAGCGCCGCGATCCCGAGCTGGGACACGGCGATGGCCAGCGCGCCGAGGAGGATGAACCAGTAGGCGAGCGAGCCGATGAGCTTCGACGGACTCGTGTCCGGCGCCACGCGGTCGACGTATTGACCGGCCGTCCCGCTGTGCAGTGCCTTGTCGAGCCCGACCTTCTGGAGCGCCTTGGTGACGACGGTCTTCACCACGCGGGCGATGATCCAGCCGATGGCCAGGACGATGATGAAGCCCAGAAGCTTGGGCAGGAAGCCGAAGAACGAGTCGAGTCCGGTCTGCACCGAATCGCCGACGTTCACGGCGGAGAAAAGGGTCATGTGCGCCTCCTTGGTGTGTGTCGGAGGCAGGCTTCACTGACGCCTGGGAAAGAAAACGCCCGCGCGCCGGAGTGGCGCGCAGCCACTAACAGACGTTCAGTGTTCTGACTCCGGAGGCGCGTCGGCGAGGTCGACGCTCGGCAGCGGGCGCATACCCTCCTGGTAGCCCTCGCCGCGCACCTCGCCCGCGTACGCGATCAGCTCGAGCCGGCGGATCTCCTGCTCGCCCATCACGCGCGCTGGGTCTTCGGGCGGCAGGCCGTCGATCAGCCGCCGGATGCGGGTGCGGATCTGGAGCGCGAAGTGCGGCGTCGAGCTGCCCATCAGCTGGCGGACGTCGTCGACCGTGACCTGGCGGTCGCCCCGCAGGCGTTCGGGCTGCTCGGCTTGGGCCATTCGTCAGTCGCCTCCGGTGTCGACGGGCTGGATCTCCAGGAGGGCGTCGATGCGCGACTGGACGTCCGCCGAGATGGCGGACTCGTCACCCATGAGCCAGCCGTGATTGTAAACGCCGCGCACCGGGTCCTGCTCGAAGCCGGGCTGGATGTCGAGCAGGTACTCCTGCACCGCCTGGGGCAGCGCTCCGGGCGCGGTGACGAGCAGCAGCGGGCCGTACTTGCCGGAGCCCGAGAGCGGCGCCGCGGCCGCCGCGTCGAGCGTGCGGGAGACGTTCGCGAACACGAACCCGTGGCCGGGATCGACGACGTTCCAGCCGAAGCGCGCGTCCGCGTAGCGGGCGAACGCGATCGCGTTGGTCACCGGGTCCGGCCCGGCGATCCGCTTGGCGGTGCCGAGGCGGTCGAGCTGGCGCAGCACGGCGTCCGAGATCGCGTCCTCGGGGCCGAGCACGTAGATCCGCACCCGCTTCCCGCGCGAGCTGATCGCCGCCCGCGTCTCGGGCGGGAGCGCGTCCCGAGGCGTCCACAGGACCGGCTGGCCGGACCTCGCGGCCCAGCCGGCGGCCGGCATCGCGAACTCGGGCCGGTCGGCGGGCGCCACCAGGACGGTGTCGGACCGGTCGCCGGCCGCCGACGTCTGGAGCCGGTCGATCCCCTGCGCGAGCGACGAGGGGCTCGAGCCCTCGACCTGGGTGACGCGGCGGTTGTCCGGCTCGGCGGCCTCGCCGATCCGGATGACCTGCGCGTCCTTGACCTCCTTCGCGCCCGACGGCGCCAGCTCCTCGAGCGCCTCGGCGCTGGCCGCCGGCAGCTCGCCGCCGTCCGAGAACAGGACCGGCGCCCGCAGGGGCGGCGCCATCAGCTGGGCGGCGGAGATCGCGGCGCGCCAGTCGTCCTGCTCGACGACCACGACCGCGCGCGGGCTGCTCTCGTCGGTGCGCGCCGGGTAGACGGCGCGCGCGACGCCTGCGGCGTCGGCCACCGGGTCGGCGCCGACCACCCGCGTGGTGTTCTTGGTGGCGAAGACCGGGAACCCGAGCGCCGGGGCGTCCACGGCCTGCTCCTCGTCGCCGCTGGCGCCGAGCACGGGCTCGCCGCCGCCCCGCTTCTCGCCGTTCCCGTCATCCCCGCCGCCTCCGCAGCCGATCAGAAGTGCGAGCAGGAGGAGGGGCAGCAGCCGTCGAATCACCGCGATAAAGCTAGCCGCTACCCTGACGCGCCGGCCGCGCTCAAGTTCTCCTAAAGCGCTGCCGACTACCCACTGGACATAAATCAGCGGCATCCGCTAGGGTGCCGCGCCAAGCCGAGCCCTCGGGAAGGAGTCCCGAGGGGCGGGGGACCCATAAGTAGTTGGGGCGAGTCACGTCCAGAGCGACGTGAGGCGCAGGCTCTTTCAGCGCCAGCCCGTCAGCTAACCCCGCAGGCCGACGAAAGAGGTTGTTGAGCTTGCTTTCCCTGCGGGCGTTCGCCCTACTGATCTGTGCGTTCTTCATAGCTCCCGCCGCCGCAGCGGCGCAGTCGACGGGTGGTTCCGTCTACGTCGCGCCGCCGCCCGTGAAAGCGGGGAACCTGACCGTGCCCGGCACGCAGGCGAAGCTGCTGCCCGACGGCACGGCCGCCGCTCCGGCCAGCGCGCCTCGCCCCGTCCAGGAGGCGATCTGGGCCGCGAACCGCATCCAGAACAAGCCGTACAAGTACGGCGGCGGGCACGCGAAGATCGAGGACGCCGGCTATGACTGCTCCGGCACCGTCTCCTACGCCCTGTACCACGCCGGCCTGCTGAAGTCCCCGCTGCCGTCCGGCCCGTTCATGCGCTGGGGCGCCAAGGGCCCCGGCCGGTGGATCACGGTGTACGCCCACGGCGGCCACGCCTACGCGATCATCGCCGGCCTGCGGCTCGACACCAGCGTGGGGAGCTACAGCGCGCGGCGGGCGACCCGCCGCAAGATCGCCCGCTCGGCTTTCGAGCGCGGCCCGCGCTGGCGGCCCATGCCGCGCTCCGCCCAAGGCTTCGCCAAGCGCCACCCCGTCGGCCTCTAGCGCCGATCCAGACCGGCACTGCCGCGGCCGCCGAGTCGGCCGCGGCATCGCCGGACGGTACGCTCTCCTTCCGACCTGGACCACCCAAGGAGGAAGCCGTGCCCGGCATGGGCGGACGCATGTCCGTAGTCATCAAGTCCAAGATCAACAAGCTCCTGGACCGGGCGGAGGATCCCTCGGAGACGCTCGAGTACAGCTACCAGAAGCAGATGGAGCTGCTCCAGAACGTCAAGAAGGGAATCGCCGACGTCGTCACGTCGAAGAAGCGCCTCCAGCTCCAGCAGCAGAAGCTCGAGCAGCAGGTCGTCAAGCTCGACACGCAGGCCCGCCAGGCGCTCTCCCAGGGCCGCGAGGATCTCGCGCGCACGGCGCTCGAGCGCAAGCAGTTCGCCCAGGGTGAGCTCCAGTCGCTCGACCAGCAGGTCGCCGAGCTCGAGTCCCAGCAGGCCGGGCTGATCGAGAAGGAGCAGAAGCTGCGCTCCAAGATCGACCAGTTCCGGACCAAGAAGGAGGTCATCAAGGCGCAGTACTCGGCCGCCGAGGCCTCCGTGAAGATCTCCGAGGCCGCCAGCGGCGTGGGCGAGGAGATGGCGGACGTCGGCATGGCGATGCAGCGCGCGCTCGACAAGACCGAGGACATGCGCGCCCGCGCGGGCGCGATGGACGAGCTCGAAGCGGCCGGCGCGTTCGACGACAACCTCGCGCTCGGCTCCGGGACGACCGACGACATCGACAAGGAGCTGCACCAGCTGACCTCCCAGAGCGAGGTCGACGACGACCTCGAGCGCCTGAAGGCCGAGCTCGGCTCCGGGTCGGCGCCGCCCCCGCAGGAGCTCGGGTCCGGCGGCGAGCAGGCGCAGCCGGCGTGATCGCCAGGATCGCGACCGAGAGCCAGTACCGGCTCGACGACGAGGCGGCGGCGCAGCTCAACGAGCTCGACAACGAGGCGGTCGCGGCCGTGGACGCCGGCGATGAGGATCGCTTCCACGAGGTCTTCGAGCAGATGCTCGACCTCGTCCGGCGCGAGGGCGCGCCGCTCGGGGAGGACGAGCTCGAGGAGTCCGACGTGATCCTCCCGCCGCCCGACATCTCGTTCGTCGAGGCGGGCGCGGAGTTCACCGGGGAGGGCCTGATCCCGGATTGACGGGGGAGCTCGCCATCCGCCTGCGCGGCGTGGTCAAGCGCTTCGGTGCGCTGACCGCGGTCGACGGGCTCGATCTCGACGTGCCGGTCGGCACCTGCGTCGGGCTGCTCGGGCCCAACGGCGCGGGCAAGTCGACGACCATGAAGGCGCTCACCGCGCAGGTGATCGCCGACGAGGGGGAGCTCGAGGTGCTCGGCTACCGGCTCCCCGACGCGTCCAAGCAGGCGCGCGCGGAGATGGGCGTCGTGCCGCAGCTCGACAACCTCGACACGTCGCTGACCGTCGACCAGAACCTGCGCGTCTTCGCGCACCTCTACCGCGTGCCGGCCGGCCGCCGCAAGGAGGCGATCGAGTACGCGCTCAGCATCGCCAACCTCGGCGAGCGGCGGGGGTCGAAGGTCGACGAGCTGAGCGGCGGCATGCGGCGCCGGCTGCTGATCGCCCGCGCCCTGCTGCACGCGCCGCGGCTGCTGCTGCTCGACGAGCCGACCGTCGGCCTCGACCCCCAGGTGCGCCAGGAGCTGTGGGCCCTGATCGACCGGCTGCGCTCGGAGGGCGTCTCGATCCTCATGAGCACGCACTACATCGAGGAGGCCGAGCGCCTCTGCGAGCAGGTGACGATCATGTCCCACGGCAAGGCGGTCGCGGTCGGGCCGCCGCGGGCGCTGATCGCCGAGCACGCCGGTCCTGAGGCGGTCGAGGTCTACGGGTCGCCCTCGCGGCTGCACGAGGTCGAGGGGATCGCCCGCTCGCGCGGCTGGCCGACACGGCGGACCGGCACCTCGATCTCGATCCTGCGGGCCAACGGCGCGGCCGCCGATCTGGACGGCGAGACGCGGGTGACCAACCTCGAGGACGTCTTCGTGCTGCTGACCGGCGAGGAGATCACCTGATGGGCCGCGCCGCTGTCGCCGCCCCCGCGCCCCGGCGCCTCGGCCGCCTCGAGCGCGCCGCCCTGCAAGGCGTGCTGGTGCGGGAGATCATCAACTACTCGTCGTTCTGGCGGTCGTCGACGTTCTCGTCGACGATCGACCCGACGATCTACCTGCTCGCCTTCGGCTTCGGCTTCGGGTCGCTCGTCTCGGAGGTCGCGGGCTACGACTACATCGACTTCGTGGGCACGGGCATCGTCGCCACCACCGTGCTCTTCTCCGGCGCCTTCCCGGCCATGTACGGGACGTTCGTCAAGTACCAGTTCCAGCACACGTACGACGCGATCATCGCGGCGCCCGTCGACACCGAGGAGCTGGTCACCGGCGAGGCGCTGTGGATCTCCGCCCGCACGGGGGTCTACGGCTGCGTGCCGATGCTCGTGGCCGTCGTCTTCGGCCTCGACCCGAGCTTCGGCATGCTGCTCGTGCCGCTGATCGCCGCGCTCGCCGGCTTCGGGTGGGCGACGTTCGGCATCTTCATCGCGGGCCGCGCGAAGTCGATCGAGAGCTTCTCGTACTGGCAGAGCGGCCTGCTGACGCCGATGTTCCTGGTGGCCGGCACGTTCTTCCCGCTCGACGAGCTGCCGACCTGGGCGCAGGTGCTGGGCAACGTCAACCCGCTGTACCACTGCGTCGAGCTGGTCCGGCATGCCGTGTTCGGCTTCGAGGGCTGGGAGGATGTCGGCCATGTCGCCTTCCTCGTCGCCTTCGCGTTCGTCTCGTGGCGGCTCGCGATCCGCTTCATGGAGCGCCGGCTGATCCTGTGAGGGTCGCCGCCATCGCCTTCGCCGCCCTGGTGGCGGGCGTCGGCGTCTGCATGCTCGCGCTGGCGAGCGACCACCAGGAGGCGAAGGAGGCGTTCGCGATCTTCGGGCCGGCCGTCGGCTGGGGGTTCGTGGGCGCCGGTCTCTACGCGTGGCGCCGGGAGCCCGACAACCGCACGGGCCGGCTCATGGTCCTGCTCGGGTTCGCATGGCTGGTCTCCACGCTCGAGGCGGCCGACGACGCGTTCCTCTACACGGTCGGACTCCTCGTCGGACCGCTGTGGGGCAGCGTCTTCGTGCACCTGGGGCTGGCGTTCCCCAGCGGCCGCCTGCGCTCGTCCCTGGACCGGGCGATCGTCATCGCCGGCTACTTCATCTTCCCGCTGGCGAACGTGCCCTGGATGCTGGTGTCCGGCCCGGCGGAGCTCGATTGCGAGGGCTGCCCGGAGAACCTCCTGCTGGTCGAGCCGAACGCGGATCTCGCTTCTCCGCTGATGGCGCTCGCAGCGGCGCTCTACGTCGCGCTCTTCCTCGTCGTGGCGTTCGTCGCCGTCCGCCACTGGCTGCGCTCGGGCGCGTTCGAGCGGCTCCAGCTGACGCCGGTCTACACGACCTCGCTGCTGACCTTCCTGCTCGTCACCGTCGCCAAGGCGGGCGCCGGCGAGGCCGCCTGGTGGGCCGCGTTCATCGCCGCGTGGCTGACACCGTTCGGGTTCCTCGGCGGGCTCCTGCGCAGCCAGATCTCCCACCTCGACGCCGAGCTGCGCGAGAGCATGGAGGAGCTGCGCGCCTCACGGGCGCGGATCGTGGAGGCGGGCGACGCCGCGCGCCGGAAACTCGAGCGCGACCTGCACGACGGCGCGCAGTCGCGGCTCGTCGCGCTCGCGCTGCTGCTGCGCTCGGCGCGGGCGCGGGCCGGGGGCGACGAGAAGCTCGCCGAGCTGCTCGACCAGGCCCAGGCCGAGCTGGCGACGAGCCTCGGCGAGCTGCGCGAGCTGGCCCGCGGCATCCACCCGGCCGTGCTGACCGAGCGCGGCCTCGAGCCGGCGCTCCAGGCGCTCGTCTCGCGCGCGCCCGTGCCGGTCTCGGTCGAGGCGGCGGTCGACTCCCGCCTGCCGGCGCCGGTCGAGAGCGCGGCCTACTTCGTCGTCTCCGAGGGCCTCGCGAACGTGGCCAAGTACGCGCAGGCCACGCACGCGAGCGTCGCCGTCCGCCGCCAGAACGGCCACGTCATGGTGGACGTCGCCGACGACGGCGTGGGCGGTGCCGACGCCGCTCACGGCTCCGGCCTGCGCGGCCTCGCCGACCGCGTCGCGGCGCTCGACGGCACGCTCTCGCTCGAGAGCCCCGCCGGCGGCGGCACCGTGCTGCGGGCGAAGATCCCCGTCTAGATCGGGATGCCCCAGAGGGGGAACCAGCGCTCGAGCTCGGCCTCGACCGGGAGGTCGGCGCCGATCTGGGCGCGGAGACGCATCTCGCGCTCGTTGTCCCGCTGCTGCTCGCCGCTCGAGGGGACGAAGGGGTAGAACGCGCCGCGCTTGTAGTTGTAGATCCAGTAGAGCGGGCGGTCCTTCTCGTCCTTGAAGGCGAAGACCGCCGCGAGGATGCGGTCGCCGTAGCCGCCGCCCTGGATCTCGTTGGAGACGGCGTTGACCCCGACCACGAGGTCGTCGAAGTCGGGGTCGGTGATGATCATCCAGCGGTAGCCGTGCTCGTCGTCGCTGCTCTCGACGCGACCCTGGTTCTCGCTGCCGGTGCTGCGCACCAGCTCCTCCATGTCGCGGACGAGCTGCTCGAAGTCGGCGGTCGCCAGCGGCTGGAAGACGATCGCGGCCTTGCCGGTGCTGCGCAGGCCCAGCTCCATCTCGAGCTTGACGTACGCCGTGCTCATCGCGAACAGGCGGTCCGGAGCGGGCTGCTTGAGCTCGCGCTTGCCGCGCAGGACGTCGAGGAAGCCCACCTAGTGGTCCCCCCCGAGGATCCTGACGCGCCTGGATCGGCCGCTGATCGCCGCCTGGCGGCGTCCTCGACCCTCGAAATCCCAGAAGGATTCCTTCGGGTCTGCGTCCTTGCCAGGCGCCGCCAGCGACCGCCCAGGCACGCCAGGACCCGCGGGAGGAACCACTAGCGGACGGAGCCCTGGAGCTGCATCTCGAGCCGCTGGAGCGCCTCGATCCGCTTCTCCATCGGCGGGTGCGTGGCGAACAGGCCGGAGACCTTGCCGGACGCGGCCGGGAAGATGAAGAACGCCTGGAGCTCGCTCGCCGCGCGCAGGTCCTTCTGCGGGATGCGGTGCATGCCGCTCGAGATCCGCTGGAGCGCAGAGGCGAGCGCGCTCGGCCGGCCGGTGATGATCGCCGCGCCGCGGTCGGCCGCGAACTCGCGGTAGCGCGACAGGGCCTGCATGAGCAGGAAGGAGACGACGTAGACCACGAGCGACACGAGCAGCAGCACGATGAAGCTCGGGTTGTCGTCGTCGTCGCCGTACGACGCCCCGCCGCCGAAGAGGAAGCCGAACTGGACGATGTACGCGGCCAGCGTGGCGAAGAAGCCGGCCAGCGTCATCACCAGCACGTCGCGGTTCGCGACGTGGGTGAGCTCGTGCGCCATGACGCCCTCGAGCTCGGCCGGGCTGAGCAGCTCCATGATGCCGGTGGTCGCGCACACGGTCGCCTTCTTCGGCGAGCGCCCGAGCGCGAACGCGTTCGGCATGCGCGTGTTGGCCACGGCGACCCTGGGCTTGGGCAGGTCGGCCTGCACGCACAGGCGCTCGACCATCGCGTGCAGCTGCGGCGCCTCCTGCGGAGAGACCACGCGGGCCCCCATGGCGGCGAGCGCCATCTTGTCGGAGGCGAACAGATTCAGCAGGGCGAGGCCGCCCGCGATCACGGCCACCAGCGCGGCGCTCGCGCCGGCTGCGAGCAGCGCGACGACGAAGACGACGTAGACGAGGCCGAGCAGGAACATGGTCACCGTCATGCGGACCTGCAGGCCGGTGTCCTTGCCGAATGAGGTGGGTCTGGGCATCTTCATAAAGATGTTGGCAGACCGCTGACCCCCTTGAGCAACAAATTAGGCGCCGCAAACGCTGATAGATTGCGCGCGCCGAATCCTTGGGAGACCAGCCCGGGGAGTGGGGGACCCATTCAGGTCATGGGGCGAATCGCGATCTGCTGATCGCGTAGCGCACGTTCGCGAGCCCGTCAGCTAACCCCATAGGCATCACACGGGGAACAAGTGACCGGCTCGTCGCGCTTACCTGAAAAATCCCTGCACTTTGCAGGAACCCTTGCACGCTCCATAACGAGTGGCAGGGCCACGTGAGGGCGCCTAGCATGGCGCGCCGCATGGCTCGAAGGCTCGGTCTCCTGCTCCTGGCGGCGGCGCTCCCGCTCGTCCTCTGGTCGGCGCTGCCGCTCGGCTCCGGCGCGCAGTCGACCGGCGAGATCCAGCGCAAGATCGACCGCAAGCGGGCGGAGATCGAGCAGCGGCGCGGCCGCGAGCGCGTGCTGACGACCGACATCAGCGCCATCAGCCGGCGGATCGGGGCGCTCCAGAGCGACATCACGGTGCTCCAGACCAAGCAGGTCCGGCTCGAGACCGACCTCGCCGCCAAGCGCGAGGAGCTGGCGCGCATCCAGGAGGAGCTGCGGCGCACGCGCCTGCGCCTGGCGCAGCTGCGGGCGCGGCTGGCCGAGGCCAAGGTCGCGCTCGCCGGCCGCCTGGTCGAGCTCTACAAGGCCGACAAGCCGGACGTGGTGACCGTCGTGCTCGAGGCCGACGGGTTCGCCGACCTGCTCGAGCGCACGGAGTTCATGCAGCGCGTGTCCTCGCAGGACGCGCGGATCGTCGATCGCGTGCGCCAGGCCAAGGCCGAGGCGACGGCCACCGCGAAGCGGCTCGACCGCCTCGAGGCGCGGGCCGAGGAGGTCGCCGAGGCGATCGAGGCCGAGGTCGAGGAGGTCGTCCAGGTCAAGACGCAGCTCGTCGGCCGGCGCGACTCCTACGCGTCGGTGCGCGCCGAGAAGGCGGGCATGCTCGCCGACACCCGCGCCTCGCGCGCGGAGCTCGAGGGGCACGTGCACGCGCTCGAGCGCGAGCAGGCGGCGGTGCTGGCACGGCTGCGCGGGTCGAGCGGGGGCAGCGGCGTCGCCGGCCCCATCCGTCAGGGCTCGGGGACCTTCATCTGGCCCGCCAACGGCCCGGTCTCGTCCCCGTTCGGCATGCGCTGGGGCCGCCTCCACGCCGGGATCGACATCCCGCTGCCGATCGGCACCGGGCTGCGCGCGGCCGCCGGCGGGCGCGTGGCGATCGCCGGCTGGGTCGGCGGCTACGGCAACTACACGTGCATCCAGCACAGCGGCGGGCTCTCTACCTGCTACGGCCACCAGTCCTCGATCGGCGTGTCCGTCGGGCAGTCGGTGAGCCAGGGCCAGGTCATCGGCGCGTCGGGCAACACGGGCAACAGCACCGGCCCGCACCTGCACTTCGAGGTGCGCGTCAACGGCTCCCCGGTCGACCCACTGGGCTACCTCTAACCTAATCAAGGCGCTCGCGCGAGCTTGCGAGTGCGAGTAGGCCGCACACTTAATCCCCATGCAGCCCGAACTGGACTTAGGCCCGATCACGCTGCAGACCTTCGGGCTCATGATGGGCCTGGGGTTCGTGGCGGCCGGCCTCCTCGCCTCGCGCTACCTGCGCGAGCTCGGCAAGCCGGTCGACTGGGCGTACGAGATGGTGTTCGCCGCGCTCGTCGGCGGCATCGTGGGCGCGCGGCTGTGGTGGGTCGCCGAGAACTGGTCGGACGCGCAGGACGACCTCGTCGGGAGTTTCTTCTCGGGATCCGGCCTCGTGTGGTACGGCGGCGCGCTGGGCGGCGCCGCGGCCGTGCTCCTGTGGGCCCGGCGGCGCGACTTCTTCGGCCTCCAGGTGCTCGACGTGGCGGCCCCGTCGCTGGCCGTCGGCTACGCGTTCGGGCGCATCGGCTGCCAGCTGGCCGGCGACGGCGACTACGGAGTGCCGTGGGACGGCCCGTGGGCGATGGCCTATCCCGACGGCACCGTCCCGACGACCGAGGAGGTCCACCCGACCCCGGTCTACGAGGCGCTGACGATGCTGCTCGTCGCCGCGCTGCTGTGGCGCTTGCGCCATCGCTGGCGCCCGGGCACGCTGTTCGCCGTCTACCTGATCCTGGCCGGGGCGGAGCGCTTCCTCGTCGAGTTCGTCCGCCGCAACGACGAGGTGCTCGTGGGGCTCACGCAGCCGCAGCTGCTGTCGGTCGTGATGATCGTCGGCGGGGCCGCCTTCCTCGCGTTCCTGCGGCGCGGCGCCGAGGCGCCCGCGCCCGCCCGCGCCGCCCGCTCTCGCGCCTAACGCATACGCTGCGCGGCCGTGTACCCCGAGGACTCCTCCGTCGTCGACGGCTCGCTGACCGTCGGGGGCTGCGACGCGGTGGCGCTGGCGCGCGAGTTCGGGACGCCGGCGTACGTCGTCGCGGAGCACGACCTTCGCGCACGGGCGCGTGAGTTCGCGCGGCAGCTGGGCCGGCTCCACCGCGGGCCGGGCGAGATCGTCTACGCCTCCAAGGCCTTTCCCTGCACCGCGGTGTTGCGGGTGTTCGCCGAGGAGGGGCTGGGCTGCGACGTCGCCTCGGGCGGCGAGCTGCACCTGGCGCTGCGGGCCGGGTTCGCTCCCGAGCGGCTGTACCTGCACGGCAACGCGAAGTCGGAGGCCGAGCTGGCGATGGCGCTCGAGCACGCGGTCGGCACCGTGGTGCTCGACAGCGAGCAGGACGCCGACCGGCTTCTCGCCCTCGGCGGCGGGCCGCGACTGCTCGCGCGCGTGACCCCGGGCGTCGACGCCGACACGCACGAGCACATCCTCACGGGGCAGGCCGGCTCGAAGTTCGGGATGCCGCCGGAGACGGCGCGGGCGCTCGCCGACCGCGTCGACCTGGCCGGCCTGCACATGCACATCGGCTCGCAGATCCGGTCGCTCGACCCGTACCGGCGCGCCGTGGCGGCGCTCGCCCGCGTCGGCGAGTTCGACGTCTACGACCTCGGCGGCGGGCTCGGCGTGCCGTATCTCCCGGGCGACGCGGCGGTGGAGCCGGGCGAGTGGGTGGCGGGCATGGTCGAGGCCGCCCACGAGGAGCTCGGCGAGGAGACGGCGCTCGTGCTCGAGCCGGGGCGCGCGCTCGTGGCCGGCGCCGGGGTGACGCTCTACGGCGTCGAATCGGTCAAGCCGGGGCTCGCCGGGGAGCGGATCGTCGCGGTGGACGGCGGGATGTCCGACAATCTGCGCCCGATGCTCTACGGCGCCGCCTACCACGCCGACGTCGCGAGCCGCGTCGGGCAGGGTGGCGTGACGTGCACGGTGGTCGGCAAGCACTGCGAGTCGGGCGACGTGCTGGTGCGGGACGTCGCGCTGCCCGACCCGCGGCCCGGCGACGTGCTGGTCACCCCGGTCACCGGCGCCTACGGGTACGCGATGGCGAACAACTACAACGGCGTCCCGCGGCCGCCGGTGATCTTCTGCGCGGACGGCGAAGCCCGCGTCGTCGTGCGCCGCGAGACCTACGAGGACCTCCATGGCCGAGACGTTTAGGGTCGGGCTGCTCGGCCACGGGACGGTCGGCTCCGCGTTCGCGCAGATGGTCGCCGAGCGGGCCGACGCGATCGTCCCCGTCACCGGCCTGCGGCCGGAGATCACGGGCATCCTCACCCGCTCTCAGGGGTCGTTCGCGGACGTGCTCGACAACGCCGACCTGATCGTGGAGCTGATGGGCGGCATCGAGCCCGCGCGCGAGTACGTGCTGGCGGCGATGCGGGCCGGCCGCCACGTCGTGTCCGCCAACAAGCAGCTGCTCTCCCAGCACGGCGAGGAGCTGTGGGCGTGCGCCCGCGAGCACGACGTCCAGCTGCGCTTCGAGGGCGCCGTGGCGGGAGTGGTGCCGGTGATCCGCGTGCTCCAGGAGTCGCTCGCCGGCTCGCGCGTGGAGCGGATCCACGGCATCGTCAACGGGACCACCAACTACATCCTCACCGAGATGGAGCGCTCCGGCCTCACGTACGCCGAGGCGCTCGGGCAGGCGCAGGCGCTCGGCTACGCGGAGGCCGACCCGACCGACGACGTGACCGGCCGCGACGCCGCCGCCAAGATGGCGATCCTCGCCCGCCTGGCCTTCTCGACCCCCGTCCACCTCGACCAGGTGGTCTACGAGGGGATCGAGCATCTCACGGCGGAGGACATCGAGTACGCGCGCGATCTCGGGCTGGGGCTCAAGCTGATCGGGACGGCGGAGCGGGTCGACGACGGCATCAGCGTGCGGGTGCACCCCGCGTTCCTGTACGCCGGCCACCCGCTCGCCTCCGTGCACGGGCCGTTCAACGCCGTGACCGTCGAGTCGGACGCGATCACCGAGGTGACGCTGTCCGGCCCCGGCGCGGGCGGGCCGCAGACCGCGACCGCGGTGCTCGGCGACCTGATCTCGGCGATGATCCCGCCCGCGTCGACCCCGGTGACGACCGAGTCCCTGCCGGTCGTCAACGACGTCGAGTCGGCGTTCTACCTGCACATGGAGGTCGCCGACCGGCCGGGGGTGCTCGCCCAGGTCGCCGAGCTGCTGGGCATGCAGGGCGCGTCGATCCGCTCCGTGGTCCAGAAGGGCCTGGGCGAGAACGCGCGGCTGGTGCTGATCATGCACCCGCTGCTCGAGTCGCGGTTCTACGCCGCCATGCGCCTGATCGGGCAGCTCGACTTCATCCGCTCCGCCCCGCGCGCGATCCGCGTGATCGATGAGGAGTTCACCTAGCCCCGGGCTGATCGAGCGCTGGCGCGAGCGGCTGCCGTTCGCGCCCGGCGACCCCGTGGTCTCGCTCGCCGAGGGGTCCACGCCGCTCGTGCTGGCCGAGCGCGTGTCCGAGCGCGCCGGCTGCGAGGTGTGGCTCAAGCTCGAGGGCGCGAACCCGACCGGCTCGTTCAAGGACCGCGGGATGACGTGCGCGGTCTCGGCCGCGGTGCGGGAGGGCGCCGAGGCGGTGATCTGCGCGTCGACCGGCAACACGGCGGCGAGCGCGGCGGCCTACGCGGCCCGCGCGGGGATGACGGGGGCGGTGATCGTCCCCGAGGGCAAGATCGCCACCGGCAAGCTCGCCCAGGCGCTGATGCACGGGGCCCGGGTCGTGGCGCTGCGCGGCAACTTCGACGAGGCGCTGGCGCTCGTGCGCGAGCTGGTCGAGCGGCACCCGATCGCCCTCGTGAACTCCGTCAACCCGTTCCGGCTCGAGGGCCAGAAGACGGCGGCGATGGAGGTCGCCGAGGAGCTGGGGCCGATCGACGCGCTCGCCATCCCGGTGGGCAACGCGGGCAACATCACCGCCTACTGGAAGGGCTTCCAGGAGGTGGGGGAGCGGCCGATGATGCTCGGCTTCCAGGCCGAGGGCGCCGCCCCGCTCGTCCACGGGGCGCCGGTCGCCGCTCCCGAGACGGTGGCGAGCGCGATCCGGATCGGCAACCCGGCCCGCTGGGAGGAGGCGATGGGCGCGATGTCCGCCTCCCACGGCGCGGTGCGGGCCGTCTCCGACGAGCAGATCCTGGACGCCTACCGCTTCCTGGCGGCCAACGAGGGGGTGTTCTGCGAGCCGGCGTCGGCGACCAGCGTGGCGGGCGTGCTCGTGCACGGCGCGCAGGGCGCCGAGCGGGTCGTCTGCGTCCTCACCGGCCACGGTCTCAAGGACCCCCAGACGGCGCTCGCGCGTGCGGGCTCCGTGGTCCCCTGCGAGCCGGACATCGCCGCCGTCGAGCGCGCCGTGCTCGGCTGATGATCCGGGTGCGGGTGCCGGCCTCGTCGGCGAACCTCGGCCCGGGGTTCGACGTGCTGGCCGCCGCGCTGGGTCTGCACATGGAGGTCGACGTCGCGGAGACCGGGCGGTTCGCGGTCCACACGCAGCTGTCGATCGCGCGCGACCGGCGCAACCTGTGCGTGCGCGGGTTCGCGGCGCTGCGGCCGGTCGACGGGGTCGAGTTCACGATCCGGTCGGACATCCCGCTCTCGGGCGGCTTGGGGACGAGCGCGGCGGCGTACGTGGCCGGGCTCGTCGCGGCCGACACGCTCAACGGCGGCGGCGCGGACCTCCTGGCCGAGGCCGTCCGGCTCGAGGGGCACCCGGACAACGTCGCGGCCGCGCTGCTCGGCGGCTTCGTGGTCTGCACCGGGCCGCGGGCGACCCGGCTCGACCCGCCGGCCGGCCTCGACGCCGTGCTCGTGGTGCCCGGCCGCGCGGTCCGGACCGCGAAGGCGCGGGCCGCGCTCCCGGCGCAGGTCCCGATGGCCGACGCCGTCTTCAACGTCGGGCGCGCGAGCCTGCTCGTCCTCGGCCTCGCCCGCGGCGACCTCGACCTCGTCGCCCGCGGGCTCGACGACCGGCTGCACCAGCCCCGCCGCGAGCCGCTCTACCCGCGCTCGATGGCGTTGGTCCGCGGCGCGCGCGAGCTCGGCGCGCTCGGGGCGACGATCTCGGGCGCCGGGCCGTCGGTGCTGGTCTGGACGCGCTCGGGGGACGCCGAGGGCGTGGCGGCGCGGCTCGTGGCGCACGCGGAGGGGTGGGCGCGGGTCATGCGGCTGCCGTTCGACTCGCGCGGCGCGGTCGTGCTCTGACCGCCTCGTTGCGCGGGCGAACGTCAACGGCGGCATTGAGGGGAAGCTCGGGAGGCTGCGGTTTGCAACACTCGGCGACTCCTCGTCATCGAGTGTTGCGAAACGCATCCCCCACATGCGCAACTGCACACTCGATCGTCCGGTGGCGTCGAGTGTTGCGTTACGCATGTCCGCGGCGGCTGATCCCGTCGCTCTCCCTACCCAGCCGCCGTTGACGTCCCGCCGCCGCGACCGAGACGCTACGGGGCGACGACGACCACAGCGCCCAGCGGCACCCGCCGCATCAGCGCCCGGATGTCGGCCGCGCCCGCTCTCATGCACCCCAGGGAGGCGGCCTGGCCGACCGTCTCAGGGTTGGGCGTCCCGTGGATGGCGAGCCGGTCGCCTCCGGGCCAGCCTGGCAGCAGCTTCGTCTGGTGCCCGGAGAGCGCGATGGCGCAGCAGCCGTAGGGGGAGTCCGACCGCTGGGAGCGCAGCCGGTCGGTGACCGCGAAGCGCCCCAGCGGCGTCGGGGTGCCCGGGCGGCCGACGGCCACCGGGACGCGCCGCAGCACCCGGTCGCCGCGGCGGAGCGTGAGCTGGCGTCGCGAGCGGTCGACGCGGATCCACACGTTGGTGGAGCTGACGCGGGCGGCCGACGCCCGCAGCCAGGCCGGGCGGCCGTTCGGGCGCTCGGTCGCGATCACGCGCAGCCATCCGTCCCGCCGCCCCGTCACGGCCAGCACGCGTCGGGAGCCGAACTCGGTCCGCGTCCCGATCCGGGCCACCACCCGCCCCCCGGGCGAGGCCCGGAGCGCTGCGCGCCGCTTCACCGCCGCGGTCACGAACCCGCCCTCGGTGCCGCGGCGCTCTTCGGCCGCGACCGCGAACGCCTCACGCGGCGGCGCCACTGCAGGCGCGGCCGCCTGCTCGCCGCAGCCCGCCAGGGCGAGCCCCACGACGGCGGCGGCCGGCGCCCGCACGGCTCAGCTCGCGAGCAGCGGCTTCAGGGCCCGGCGCGCGTCGCGCAGGCCGATCCGGCTCAGCACCTCGTCCGCCAGCGCCAGGTAGTCGGCGCCGAGGTCGGGGCGGTGATCGAGGATCGAGAGGCCCTTCTCGGCCGACTCCGCGTACGCGATCGAGGAGCGGATGACGGTCTTGAAGACCTTGTCGCCGAAGTGCTCCGCGAGCTGGTCGTAGGCGTGGCGCGAGTGGACCGTGCGCATGTCGGCGATGTTCATGACCACCCCGAGCCACTCGAGATCGGGGCTGTAGAACTCCTTCGCCTGCTCGATCACGTCGAGCGCGCCCTGGACGCCCTGAAGCGCGAAGTACTGCGCCTCCGACGAGATCAGCGCCCAGTCGGAGGCCACCAGCCCGTTGATGGTCAGCAGCCCGAGGGCCGGCGGGCAGTCGATCAGCACCACGTCGTGCTGCTTGCGCGCGTCCTTGAGCGCCTTGCGCAGCACGAGCTCGCGCCCCATCTTGCCCGACAGCGAGCGCTCGACCTCGGCGAGGATCGGTGTCGCGGGCACGATCCCGTCGTGCACGGCGGCGCGCGCCTTGGCGTCACCCGAGAGGACGTCGGCGATCGTGGGGCTCGCGTCCGGCGGGACGTCGAAGTAGTCCGACAGGTTCCCCTGCGGGTCGAGGTCGATGGTGAGGACGTCGAGCCCGACGCGCCGCAGCACGTCGGCCAAGGTCCGCACCGTGGTCGTCTTTCCCGTGCCGCCCTTGAGCGACAGCACCGCGATGGTCTCGGCCATTGAGGCCGCCACGATACCGAGCGCCCGGGAGCGCGACCGCTACTCGGCGGTGACCGCGGGAGCGGTGGCCACGGCCGGCTGGGCGGCCGTGTCGAGGTAGAACAGGGTGTGCCGGCCGATCATGACCTCGTCGCCGTCGGTCAGCGGGCTCCACTCCACCCGGCGGCCGTTGACGAAGATGCCGTTCAGCGACCGGTCGTCGAGCACCCGCACGCCCTCCGCCTGGCTGACCACGAGGGCGTGCCGGCGGGAGACCGTCGCGTCGTCGAAGCGGATGTCGGCGGCCAGGGAGCGGCCGATCCGCGTCCACTCGCGCGAGACCGCGACAACCACGTGGCGGCCGCTCTCCTCGTAGGCGAGGTACTTGCCCGGCTCGGGCACGCCGGCCCGCGCGTCGTCCACCCAGGAGGGGCGCTCGCGGCGCGCCGGCTCGGGGCTCACGGGCACTGCTCCCTCGCCGCCTGTGGGCAGGGTGCCGGTGTTCTGCGGGTCGGGAGCGCGCTCTTCCATGTTCGCCTTTCCGATCATAAGGACCGGGTCAATGGAGGGTTCGCAATGCCCGCGGCGAAACGGGCTCAAACCATGCTGGCACTCTCACGCAGCCGCCATCCGTTGGTGGAGATCTCGCTCCTCCGGCACAGCGTGGGTGCTCTCGGAGCCCGCCGGCACGGCTGCGTGGACTGCCATCGTACTCCGCTGGTGGGGGAGCTCGTGCACATCTACGGCGAGCGCCTGGTGTGCGCGCTGTGCCGCTCCCGCCACCGCGAGGCGCCGGTCCGCACCGAGGTCGTCCGCTCGCCGGAGCACGACCGCGCCGTGCGGTCGCGTCCGCGCGCGGCGTGAGCATTTATGCTTGCGCCGCCGTGGACCCCGTGACCGCCAGCGTCTCGATCGATCGCCCCCGCGAAGAGGTGTTCGCGTACCTCGTGGACATCGCCAACCACGCGGAGTTCAGCGACCACTACCTGAAGCACTTCCGCCTCACGCGCGTCGACTCGGTGGGCCAGGGCGCGGGCGCCCGCTTCCGGTTCGATGCCCCGCTCCAGCGCTTCAGCTGGTCGGACATGACGTTCGTCGCCGTGGAGCCGCCGCATCGCATCGTCGCGCTCGGCCGCGGCGGGAAGTTCAACCGCATCAAGACCACGGCGATCTGGACGCTGAGCCGCGCGGCGGGCGGAGGGACCGACGTCGAGTACATGATCGAGACTGAGCCGGTGCTCCCCACCGACCGGCTCGTCGAGGCGCTCAGCGGCCAGCGCGGGTGGTTCAAGCGCAAGGTCCGCAAGTCCCTGCGGCGGCTCCAGTCGATCCTCGAGGAGAACGAGGATCGCGGCGTGCGCGCGACGGTGGCGGGCGTCTAGACTCCGCCGCGATGCGCGCTCTGCTGGTGCTTGCCCTCGTGTCGCTCGTCGCCGCCGGCTGCGGGCGCGGGGAGGGCGTCAAGACCACGGCGGAGACCGAGGGCCTGTACCTCGACATCAACGGGCTCAAGTACCAGGTCCAGATGTCGCGGTACATGAACCCCACGGACGCCGAGGACCGCGAGTACTTCACCGGCCTGCCGGAGACCACGCCGCAGCCGGCCGCGGACGAGACGTGGTTCGGCGTCTGGGTGCGGGTGGAGAACACCTCGGACGAGGAGACCCGCCCGTCGGCCACCCGCTGGGAGATCCACGACACCCAGGAGAACATCTACCGGCCGATCCCGATCGACCCGGAGGACAACCCGTTCGTCTACGAGCCGGTCGACGTCCCGCCGAAGACCGTGATCCCGCTGTCGAGCACGGCCGCCGGCCAGGGTCCGATCCAGGGCCAGCTGCTGATCTTCAAGATCAAGACCGACTCCCTCCAGAACCGCCCGCTCGAGCTGAAGTTCAGCAACGGCGGATCGTCGCAGGAGGGAACGTATGACCTCGACGTGTAAGAGCACGGGGGGCCCGCCCAACGGGCCATTCCGTGTGGAGCGATGCCCCGTTTGGGCACCCCTAGCGGCGTAGCGCGGCGCTGATCACCTGGGCGGCCGCGGGCGCGGCGACCTCGCCGCCGGCGCCCTGGGCGATCAGCAGCACGCTGACCGCGATCCGGGGGCGGCCCGCCGGCGCGTAGGCGGCGAACCAGGCGTCGGTGTCGGTCACGTCCTCGACGGGAGGCGGCTGCGACGGATCCTCGGGCACCGGGTCCTCACTGACCGTCGAGCGCAGCTCGGCGGTGCCGGTCTTGCCGGCCACCTTGATGCCGTCGACCGCCGCGCCGACGCCCGTGCCGCCGGTGACCACCGCCCGCATGCCGCGGCCGACGAAGCGCGCGACCTCCGGCGGCGTGGCCTGCCGTGAGGCGGTCCGCTCCCCGCGCAGCAACGTCGGATCCACGAGCCGGCCGTCCTCGCCGATGGCGGCCGCCACCAGCGCCATCTGAAGCGGCGTGGTCAGCACCTTGCCCTGGCCGATGGCGGTCGACCCGACCGCCAGGTCGTCGCCGATCTCGCCCGCGGCCGGGATCGTCGAGCGGGCGGCGCCGGAGAGCCGCGGGTCCTTGTTGAAGCCGAAGCGCTCGGCCGCCCGCACGAGCCGCTCGGCGCCCAGCTCGGCGCCCATCGGCGCGAACACCGAGTTGCACGAGTGGGCGAACGAGTTGATCAGCGAGCCGCCGCACGACTCGCCGTTGGCGTTCTCCAGCTCGATGCCCTCGAGCGTGGCCGCCGTCTGCACCGGGAACGACTCCGAACGCTTTACCGTTCCCGCCTCCAGCGCGCCCGCGAGCGTGATGATCTTGAACACCGAGCCGGGTGGCTGGGGCGCCGAGAAGGCCACGCCGGAGAGGGCGAGCACCTCGCCGTTGCGCGGCCGCACCGCGGCGATGCCGCCATAGCGGCCGGCCAGCGCCTCGACCGCCGCGCGCTGGATCTCCGGGTCGATCGTGGTCCGCACGCTCTTTCCCGGACGCGGGGAGCTGACGGCCAGCGCCCGCGATCCGGCCCGCAGGATGCCGCCGGGCGTGCCGGCGAGGCGCCGGTCGAACTCGCGCTCGAGCCCGGTCAACCCCACCTGCGTGTCGGCCGGGACGCCCAGGGCTCGCAGCTCCGCCACGCGCTCCGGCGGCGCCGGGCCGACGCGGCCCGCGATCTCGGAGGCGAGCGGGTCGAGCTCGGACAGCCGCGCCTCCCCCTGCGCGATCGGCGTCCCGTCGCGCGCCTGGATCGTCGCGCGCTCCGGCATCCGGGTCGTGCGGCTCAGCTTCTCGCCGGCGCGCATCCCGGGGAACACCAGGTGCGGCGCCCACGCCACCGCGAGCGCGCCGCCCTCGCCCTCGACGATCGGCAGCGTGACGCTCTCGCGGAGGTCTCCGAACACGCGCGTGCTGACCGAGAGCGGCACCTCGACGCTGTGGTCGCGCGGCTCCCGGGGCTGCTCGGTGCGCATGGCGGTGACGGTGGCCGTCGCGCGTGCCCGCCGGTACGTCCGGGCGAAGCGCCGCAGCGGGGTCCCCTGCCGGGCGCCGGGGGAGAGCATCCCGTACATCTCCGCGTAGTCCTCGCGATCCCAGGCGGCCGCGAAGCGGGAGGCCAGCCGGCGCTCCTCCGGCTCGTGCAGGCTCGCGGCCACGAGGCCCCCGGCGAAGGCGCCGCCCGCGAGCACGAGCAGCGGTGTGAGCCGCCGCATCCGGACGCGTTGCTGGGACGAGGGGATCGAGAGCATCCGGCACGGTGCAGAGTAGGAGGGCCAGTAGGCTCGGCACAGGTGACAGGGATCGACTGGGTGATCCTCGGCGCGGTGGCGCTCCTCGCGCTCTTCGGCTGGGCGCAGGGCTTCATCGCCGGGGCGCTCGCCCTGGCCGGGTTCGCCGCCGGCGCGTGGCTGGCCACCCGGCTCGCGCCGCTCGTGCTCTCCGGGGGCGACGAGTCGCAGTGGGCGCCCGCCTTCGCGCTCGCCGGTGCGCTCGTCGCGGGCGCCGTCCTGGCGGCGAGCTTCGAGGGAGTGGGGACGCGACTGCGCCGGCGGTTCTCGTCACCCGCGTTCGCCGCCGTCGACGGCGCGCTGGGCGCCCTCCTCACCGCGTGCGTGGGCCTGCTCATCGCGTGGGTCCTCGGGGCGATGGCGCTGCAGGCCGCGCCCGACATCCGGCGCGACGTGCAGCGCTCCGCGATCCTGCGCCAGCTCAACGCCGTGCTCCCGCCGACCGGTCCGCTGCTCAACACGCTGCGGGGGCTCGACCCGTTCCCGCGCATCGACGGTCCCGAGGCCCGCGTGCCCGCGCCGCGCGGGGCGATCGCCCGCGATCGGGACGTCGTCGCCGCACGGCCGAGCGTCGTGAAGATCCTCGGCACCGCGTGTGGCGTCGGGGTCGAGGGCTCGGGCTGGGTCGCGCGCCCGGGGGTGGTCGTCACCAACGCCCACGTGGTCGCCGGCCAGGACGACACGCGGGTGCTGCCCGGCGGCCGCGACCCCGGGCTCGACGCCCAGGCGGTCCACTTCGATCCGCGCAACGACCTGGCGGTCCTGCGGGTGCCCGGTCTCGACGCGCCCGCGCTCCAGCTCGCCCCGGACCCGGAGTCGGGCACCTCGGCGGCGATCCTCGGCTTCCCGCTGAACGGGCCGTACGACGTGCGCGCCGGGCGCCTGGGGCAGACGCGCGAGGTGGTCAGCCAGGACGCGTACGGGCGCGGGCCGGTGCGCCGGCGCATCGTCGCGCTGCGAGGCGCCGTGCGGTCCGGGAACTCGGGCGGCCCGATGGTGGACGGCGCCGGCCGCGTGGTGACGACGATCTTCGCGGCCACCACCTCCGGGCCGCGCGGCGGCTACGGCGTGCCGAACACGCTGGTGCGCTCCGCCTTGGACGACCTGCGCGACCGCGTGTCGACCGGGCCGTGCGGGGGCTGAACCTGGGCTGAGCTACCCTCCGCGGTTCGCATGGGGAAGACCTTGGTCATCGCCGAGAAGCCGTCCGTCGGGCGCGATCTCGCCAGCGCGCTCCCGGGCGCGTTCATGAAGCACGAGGGCTATCTCGAGTCCGAGAGCTACATCGTGAGCTGGGCCGTCGGCCATCTCGTGCAGCTCGCCGAGCCCGACGAGTACGACCCGAAGTTCAAGAAGTGGCGGATGGCCGACCTCCCGATCGTGCCCGACGAGTTCAAGCTCGTCGTGCGCGACGAGCGGTCGCGCAAGCAGTTCACGGTGCTCTCCAAGCTCCTTCGCCGGGCGGATGTCGACCAGGTGATCAACGCCTGCGACGCGGGCCGCGAGGGCGAGCTGATCTTCGCGTGGACGTACGAGAAGGCGAACGCGTCCAAGCCCGTGCGCCGCCTGTGGCTGTCCTCGATGACCTCGGCCGCGATCAAGCAGGCGTTCGCGGGCCTCCGGCCGGCGGACGAGTTCTCGCGGCTCGAGGAGGCGGCGCGATCCCGCTCGGAGGCCGACTGGATCGTCGGCATGAACTCGACCCGGGCGGCCACGATCCGGCTGCGCTCGTCGTTCGACGGCGCGGTGTCCCTGGGCCGGGTGCAGACGCCGACGCTGGCGATCCTCGCCCGCCGCGAGGAGGAGATCCGGGCCTTCAAGCCCGAGCCGTACTGGCTCGTGGACGCCGACTTCGAGCCCACGGGCGGGGACCCCGGACGCCGCTACCAGGGTCGCTACCACGCGGGAGCCAACCCGCGGCTGCCCACGGCCGACGAGGCGGACGCGATCGTCGCGGCGGTCCGCGAGCAGCCGGGCGAGATCACGAAGCTCGACAAGACGACGAAGAAGGAGCGGTCCCCGCTCCTCTACGACCTGACCTCGTTGCAGCGCGACGCGAACACGCGCTACGGGTTCTCCGCGCGGCGCACGCTGGCCGCCGCCCAGCGGCTCTACGAAGAGCACAAGGCGCTCACGTATCCGCGCACCAACTCGCGCTTCCTGCCGAGCGACATGATCGGCGAGCTCAAGGGGATCGCCCGCCTGGTGGGCTCCCAGCGCGAGTACGCGAAGGCGGCGAGCTACGTCACCGGGCTCGACGTGCTCCCCCTGGGGCGCGTGGTCAACGACGCGAAGGTCACCGACCACCACGCGATCATCCCGACGAACTCACAGCACCGGGTCGACAAGATGAGCGACGACGACCGGCGCGTCTACGACCTCGTCACCCGTCGCTTCCTGGCCGTCTTCCATCCCGACGCCGTGTTCGAGAACACGCGGCTGGAGACGACGGTCGCCTCGTACGTGTTCCGCACGCGCGGGCGCCTGCTGGTGGTGCCAGGCTGGCGCGGGGTGTACGGCGAGGAGACGGCGGAGGAGCGCGGGGACGACGACGAGGGCGCCGATCAGCTGCTGCCGAAGCTGGAGGCGGGCGAGGACGTGCGCACGCTCGAGGTGGCGGCCGCCGAGAAGGAGACCAAGCCGCCGCGCCGGTACTCCGACGCGTCCCTGCTCGCCGCCATGGAGACCGCCGGCAAGCTCGTCGACGACGAGGAGCTGCGCGAGGCGATGAAGGACTCCGGGATCGGCACGCCGGCCACGCGCGCGGCGATCATCGAGCGCCTGATCGACGTCGGCTACGTCGAGCGCGAGGGGCGGTCGCTGGTGACCGCGGACAAGGGCCTGAACGTCATCCGCTTCCTCGGCGAGCACGCCCTCACGTCGCCCTCCCTCACGGGTGACTGGGAGCATCGCCTGGCTCGGATCGAGGAGGGCGAGGAGTCACGCGAGCGCTTCATGGGCGACATCGCCGCGTTCGCGCGCGAGACCGTCTCGGTGCTCGACGAGAAGCTCAAGGAGGTCCGCATCCCGCGGGCCAACCTCGGCCCCTGCCCGGTGTGCGGGCGCGACATCGTCGAGAACCGCAAGGGCTTCTCCTGCTGGTCGCGCGAGGATCCCGGCTGCGGCTTCGTGATCTGGAAGTCGAAGGCGGGCAAGACGCTGCCGGCCGCCGTGGCGCGGGAGCTGATCGCGACGGCGCGGACCGAGAAGCCGGTCACGGGGTTCAAGGGCCGCTCGGGGCGGTCGTTCCGGGCTCGCCTGGCGCTGATCCAGACGGAGGAGGGCAAGTGGCGCGTCGAGTTCGACGAGCCGTGGGCGCGCGAGGGCGCGAAGCCCCCCGAGTCGCCCGAGGAAGCGCCCGAGGCCGCGGCGGCCTCGTCGGACTCGCCGGCTCAGGCCGCCTGAGAGCGCCCCGGAACTCGTTCCGCGGCGCCGGGTCCGACCAACGTCAAAGGCGGCTGGGTAGGGAGGCGGTGGGTGTCATGGTTTCGACACTCCACTTCGCGTGGTTGCGCTAAGTCCCGTATAGCGACACTCTCCAGACCCACTACTTTCCGGAGCGGGTCGTACTGCAACGAAACACGCGCGGAGTGTCACGGCACTCCGCACCCTTCCCTCAATGCCGCAGTTCGTGAACCGCAGCTACGCAGACGGCTCGATCTGCCGCGCCGCCCCGGTCTCGGAGCGCTCCGACACCGCGACGTCCGCGGGGCGGCCGGTGAGCGCGCGCCAGAACGCCACGCACCCCGCCATGAGCGACACGAAGAGCTCGGCGAACGGGTTCGCGACGGGCTCGTCGCTCAGGTAGGCGTCGATCTCGGGCACGCCGGCGCCGGTGTCCTGGGTCCACGCGACGTAGAGATCCTCGCTTCCGACGACGTCCGCAAGGTTCGCGGCCAGGACGAGATCGGCGTCCGTGTGGTCCATCGGCAGATGAAGGTGAGGCATCTCGGCACTCCCGGGTGCTGGTGGCTTCCACGTCGAGTAAACGGCATCCAGCGTCGCAACTTGAGCCGCGCGGCGCTGCTGTACATCCGTCCAGTCCGGCCGCCGCGGTCCGAAATCTGAATTCCGCGCGGCGGGGAACCCGTCCGGTCCGCGCGCGACCCTGGTGGGCCGTGGCTCTCACGCTGATCACCGGACCGGCCAACGCGGCCAAGGCGGGCGCCGTGCTCGAGCGGTTCCGGGCCGCGCTCCCGCGGCGCCCCGTGCTCGTGGTGCCCACGCCGGCCGACGCCGAGCACTACGGGCGCGAGCTGGCGGCCGAGGGGATCGTGATCGGCTCCGAGGTCGTGACGTTCGACCGCCTGATCCGCCTCCTCGCCGAGGCCGGCGGCGGGCGGGAGCGGCGCCTCGGCCGCGTCGCGCGCGAGCGGGTGCTGCGGGCCACGGTCGCGCACGCGCGGCTCGACGCGCTGGCCCCGTCGGCCGCGGCGCCCGGCTTCGCCGCCGCCCTCGGCGAGCTGTTCGCGGAGCTGGGGCGCTCGCTCGTCGGGCCCGCGCGGTTCGTCTCCGCGGTCCGCGACTGGGTCGCGACGGGCGAGGCTCCCGCGCACGCGCAGGAGCTCGCGGGGCTCTACGGCGCCTACCACCGCCGGCTCGAGCGGCTCGGCGTCGTCGACGCGGAGGGGCTCGCGCGGGCGGCGCTCGACGCGGTGCGCCGGCAGCCGGAGGCCTGGGGCGGCCGGCCTGTGTTCCTCTACGGGTTCGACGACCTGACGCCGCTCCAGCGGGACGCCGTCGAGACGCTCGCGCGCCATGCCGACGTCTGTGTCGCGCTCGCCTACGAGCCGGGCCGGGCGGCGTTCGCGGGGCGGGCGGCGACCGTCGAGCTCCTGAAGCCGCTGGCCGAGCGCCACGAGCTCCTGGCCGACCGGTCCGAGCACTACGCGCCGGCAGCCCGCGGCGCGCTCCACCACCTCGAGCGCAACCTGTTCGAGCCGTCCGCGGCCCGGCGGCCGCCCAACGGCGCCGTCCGGCTCCTCGAGGCGGGCGGCGAGCGCGCCGAGGCCGAGCTCGTCGCGGCCGAGGTGCTCGAGTTGATGGGCGCCGGGATGCTCGCGGAGGACATCGCGGTGCTGGTGCGCGGAGGCGCCGAGGCGGCGCCCCTGCTGACCCACGTGCTCGAGGGCTACGGGGTGCCGGTCACCGTCGAGCGCCGGCCGACGCTGTCGCGCACCAGGCTCGGGGCCGGCGTGCTCGCGGGCGCCCGCGCCGCGATGCCGGGCGGCGCCGCCGGCGACCTCCTGACGTGGCTCCGGACCCCGGGCCGCCTCCACGACCCCGACCTGGCCGACGCCCTCGAGGCCCGCGTCCGCCGGACCGAGACGAAGACCGCGACCGAGGCCCGCCGCCTGCTGGAGACAGAGGCCGGGGACCTCTCCGCCCTGACCGGCGCGCTCGATCGCCTCGCCGATGCCGCTGCGGAGGGGGTCGAGCCGTTCCTGGATGCGCTCGTCGCCGAGGCGGAGGCGATCTGGACGGCTCCGCACCGCCGCGCCGCGGCCGTGCTCGGGCCCGACGATGCGGCCGATGCGCGGGCCGCCGCGGCGGTGCGCTCCGCCGCGGAGGAGCTGCGGGCGCTCGCCGCCGCCGACCGGGGGCTCGTCGGCGGTGCCGCGGACGTGCTCGAGGCGCTCGGCGCCGTCGCGGTCCGCGAGCCGGCGGTGCCTGGCGGCGTGCTGGTGGCCGACCCGCTCGCCATCCGGGCGCGGCGGTTCCGGGCCGCGTTCGTGTCTGCGCTCCAGGAGGGCGTCTTCCCCCGCCACCCGCTGCCCGAGCCGTTCCTCGACGACGCGGCCCGCTCGAGCCTGGCCAAGGCGAGCGGGCTCGTGCTCCCTCGCCACGAGGACGTCCTCGCGCGCGAGCGCTACCTGCTGTACGCGGCGGTGTCGCGCCCCGAGGAGGTGCTGTTCCTGTCGTTCCGCTCGGCCGACGAGGAGGGCGACCCGCTCCAGCCGTCGGCCTTCGTCGACGACGTCCGCGCGCTGCTCACCGACGAGCTGTGGCAGCGGCGCGGCCGGCGGCTGCTGTCGGAGGTCACGTGGCCCGCCGCGTCGGCCCCCACGCCGCATGAGCTCCGCCGGGCGCGGGCGTCCGAGGAGGAGCGGCCCGACCCGCCGCCGCTGGGATCACCGAGCAGCGAAGAGGTGCTGGCGCTGCTCGAGGAGCGCGAGACCGAGGCCGCGCGCGGGCTCGAGACCTTCGCCGGCTGCGGTGTGCGCTGGCTGGTGGAGAGCCTGCTCCGTCCGCGGCGGACCGAGCCCGACCCCGAGCCGATGCGTCGCGGCTCGATCGCCCACTCCGTGCTGGAGCGGACGCTGCGCCGCCTGCGCGAGCGCGAGGGCTCCGCGCGTCTGACGCCGGACACGCTCCCCGCCGCGCTGGCCGAGCTGGACGCCGCGATCGGCGAGCTTCGCCGCACGGCGGCGGGCACCCGCGCACGTGCGGTCCTGCGCGAGCTCGAGGTCGACCTGCGGCGCCTGCTCCGGCACGAGGCCGAGTGCGGCGCCGGGCTGGAGCCGGCCCGACTCGAGTGGAGCTTCGGCGGCGCCGAGGACGAACACGGCCCGCTCCCGCTGCCCGGCACGAGCCTGGGCGTGGCCGGACGCGTCGACCGCATCGACCTCGACGGCTCCGGCCACGCGATCGTCCGGGACTACAAGGGCCGCACCGTCTCGGCCGGCGCGCGCTGGGCGACCGACCGCAAGCTCCAGGTGGCGCTCTATGCCCTGGCCGCGCGCGAGCTGCTCGGCGTCGAGCCGGTGGGTGCGCTCTACCAGCCGGTCGGGCACCGCGACGTCCGCCCCCGCGGCCTCGTCCGCGACGACGTGCCGGGCCGGTACGTGAACGGCGACGTGGTCGACGCCGGGACGTTCGACGCGGCGCTCGACGAGGCCCGCGAGACCGCCGCCCGGGCCGCCGCCGACCTCCGGGCGGGCCGGATCCGCGCGTGCCCGGACGCATGCTCGCCGATGGGCGGCTGCGCGTATCCGGCGATCTGCCGGGCGAGCGAAGCGGTCGCCGAGGAGGCCGCGTGACCGCGCTGGCGCCCGCGCCCGAGGCCGTCGAGGAGGCCGACGAGATGCCGGCGCGCGGCGGCGTCCCGTTCACCGCGGACCAGCGGGCCGCGGTCGCGGACCGGAGCGGGTCGGCGCTGCTCGCGGCCAACGCGGGCTCGGGGAAGACCGCGGTCATGGTCGAGCGGTTCGTGGAGGCGGTGCTCGACGACGGGGTGGCGGTTGGGTCGATCCTGGCACTCACCTTCACCGAGAAGGCCGCCGGGGAGCTGCGCGAGCGGGTCCGGCGGCGCTTCACGGCGCTCGACGAGACCGACGCGGCGCGGGAGGCCGAGGCCGCCTGGATCGGGACGATCCACGGGTTCTGCGCCCGCGTCCTGCGCGCCCGCCCGCTCGCCGCCGGCCTCGACCCTCGCTTCACGGTGCTCGACGAGGCGGCCGCCCAGCGGCTCGCCGGCCAGGCGTACGACACGGCGCTCGATGCATGGGCGGCCGCCCGCGGCGCCCCCGCCGTCGACCTCGCCGCCGCGTACGGACCCGGCCTGCGCGACATGATCACCGGCGTCCACGAGGCGCTGCGCAGCCGCGGGCAGTCGCGGCCCCGCCTGCCGAGCCCGCCCGGGTCACGTCCGGCGGATCCGGCGGCGCTGCTGGCGGCGCGCGACGCGGCGGCCGCGGCGCTCCATGCCGCCGGTGACGGGAAGAAGGTCGCGGCGGCGCGCGACGCGCTCGAGGCGCTCCTGCTTCCCGACGACGGGAGCACGCCGTGGCCCGGCGACCTCGACGCGGGGAAGCTCGGGAGCGGCGCGAAGGCACTCGACGATCCCGCCTGCCTCGAGTACCGCGAGGCGTGGCAGGCCTACCGCGCGGCGTGCGCGGACCACCATGCGCGCGAGGCGCTCGTGCTCCTCGACGACCTGCTCGGCCGCTTCGGCGCCGCCTACGGGGTCGCGAAGACGGCGCGCGCGGCCGTCGACTTCTCGGATCTCGAGCTGCGCGTCCGCGACCTGCTCGCGGACGAGCATGCCCGGCGGTCGTGGGCCGAGCGATTCGCGCTGATCATGGTCGACGAGTTCCAGGACACGAACCGCCTCCAGCTCGACGTCCTCGAGGCGCTGGAGAGCGACAACCTGTTCGCTGTCGGCGACGAGTTCCAGTCGATCTACGGCTTCCGTCATGCCGACGTGACGATCTTCCGCGAGCGCCGGGCGCGGCTCCCCGCGGATCGCGTGCGGCGGCTCACGCACAACTTCCGCTCCGCGGCGCCGCTGCTCGACGTCCTCAACGGCGCGTTCGCTCCCGAGCTGGGCGGCGAGTTCGCGCCGCTCGTGGCCGGCACGGCGCGCCATGTGGCGCCCGTCGCCGTCACCGACGAGGACGCGCCGCTGCGGCTGTTCGACCCGGACGGAGCGCCCGCCGCCGGCGAGCCGCTCGTCGAGCTGCTGATCACCGACACGCGCGGCTGGGACGAGCCGGAGCTCGAGCGCGCGGTCGGCCTCGCCGGCGGCGGCTCCCAGCCCTGGCGCCGGGCCGAGGCGCGGCTCGTGGCCCACCGGCTGCGCACCGAGGTCGAAGCGGGAAGGCGCCCAGGCGACATCGTCGTCCTCGTGCGCGCGACCGGCTCGCTGCGCCTGCTGGAGCAGGCGCTCGAGGAGCAGGGCCTGCCGACGTACGTCGTCGGCGGCCGCGGGTACTGGTCGCAGGAGCAGGTGCGTGACGGCATCGCCTACCTGTCCGCGCTCGCCAACCCGCAGGACGAGGAGGCGCTGCTCGCCGTGCTGGCGTCGCCCTTCTGCGGGGTCCGGACCGACGCGCTGGTCCTCCTCATGCAGGCGGGACGGGAGGCCGGCCGCGGCGCGTGGGCCGCGCTGCGCGACGCCGAGCCCGACGGCTGGATGCGACATCTCCCCGAGGCCGAGCGCGCCCGCCTGGAGGCCTTCGCCCGCTTCTTCGCCGCCGAGCGCCCCCGCGCGGAGCGGGCGCCGGCGGAGGCGCTGCTCGAGCGCGCCGTCGTGGCGACCGGCTACGACCTCGCGGTGCTGGCCCGGAGCGGCGGCGACCGGCGGCTGGCCAACCTGCGCAAGCTGATGCGCCTGGCGCGCGACTACGAGCGCGCCGAGGGCGCCGACCTGCGCGGATTCCTCGCCTACGCGGTCACCCAGGATCTCGCCGAGGCCCGCGAGGGCGAGGCCGCGCTCGAGTCCGACGGGCTCGACGCGGTGCGGCTGATGACCATCCACCGCGCCAAGGGGCTCGAGTTCCCGGTCGTCTGCGTCGCCGACCTCGGCCGCGCCGCCGCGACCGTCCGCGACCGCCTGCTCGTCGGCCCGGCTGGCGAGGTCGGGCTGCGGCTGGCGCCGATCGGCGGCGGCGACGCGATCCCCGCCCTGGCGTGGGAGCGCCTTGCCGAGGAGGCCAGGCAGGCGGAGGACGAGGAGGAGCGGCGGCTCTTCTACGTGGCCATGACCCGTGCCCGCGAGCGCCTCATCCTCTCCGGCGGCGTCGACCGCGAGCGGCTTCCCGCGCCCCGGCCGGGCGGTCCCCCGATCGACTGGATCCTGCGTGCGCTGGACGGCGAGGTCCACGCGGCGAAGACCGTCGTCGAGCGCGACGGCGCACGGCTGCTGTGCCGCGTCAACGCCCCCGACACGCTCGGCACGGTGCTCCCGCACGCCGCGCTCACCCCGGCCGGGCGGCCCCGCGCCGGCGCGCCCGCGACCGCCCTGCCCGACGCGCCCGCCGTGCTGCCCGCGGGCCCCGCACGTCCCCGGCCTAGCCCCCAGCGCCTCTCCTACAGCGCCCTCGGCGCCTACGCCCGCTGCGGCTACCGCTTCTACCTCGAGCGCGTACTGGGCCTCCCGCGGGTGCCGCCGCCGCCCTCCGACGAGGTCCCGGGCGGCGGCACCGTGGGCGGCCTGGACCCGCTGGTGCGCGGCTCGCTCGTCCACCGCCTGCTCGAGGAGCTCGACTTCGCGCGCCCCGCCGTGCCCGCGCTCGACGAGGTCTCGGAGCTGGCCGAGGCGTGGGGGCTGGAGCCGACCCGCGAGGAGCTCGAGGACGTGCGCGCCCTCGTCGCCGCGTTCGTCACCTCGCCGCTGTGCACCCGCCTCGCCCGAGCGCGGCGCACCCGTAGCGAGGCCCCGTTCTCGTTCACGCTCGACCCGGCCGGGGGCGGCCCGCTGGTCACCGGCTTCCTCGACGTCGTGGCGACCGAGCCCGACGGCGGCGTGCTGATCGTCGACTACAAGTCCGACCGGCTCGAGGGCGCCGCACCCGCCGATGTCGTCGAGCGCGGCTACGCGACCCAGCGGACCGTGTACGCGCTCGCCGCGCTGCGCGACGGCGCGCCCACGGTCGAGGTCGCCTACTGCTTCCTCGAGCGTCCCGCCGAGCCGGTCGTCGCCACCTTCACCGACGCCCCCGCGCTGGCCGAGCACCTCGCCGGCCTCGCCGCCGGGCTGCTCGACGGCCGCTACTCGGTCACCGCGACACCCCACCGCGACCTGTGCGGCGACTGCCCCGGCCGCGCTGCCATGTGCTCCTGGCCGGAGAGCGCCACGCTTCAGCCGCCGCCCTCCTCCTTCGGCGGCAGCACCGGGCCGTCGTAGTCGTCGGGCAGGTGCGGGGCGCGGCGCTGGTCGATCGTCGCGTTGAGCTCGGCGCCGAACACGAGCACGAGGTTCGTCAGGTACAGCCAGACGAGCAGCACGACCACGGTCGCGAACGCCCCGTACGTCGCGGAGTAGGTCGCGAACGTCGACACGTAGACGAAGAACGCGGCCGAGGCGAGAATCCAGGCCAGCACGCCGAACACCGCGCCGGGGGTGATGTACTGCCAGCGCCGGATCTCCACGTTGGGAGCGGCGTAGTACACGACAGCGTAGATCAGCATCGCCGACAGCAGCGCCGCCGGCCACCGGAGGACCAGCCAGATGCCGGCCGCCGTGTCGCCCAGCCCGACGAGGCCGAGCACGTCACCGGCCAGCCCGCCGCCCAGGAAGACCAGGACGCACGTGACGAGGACGAGCACGACGAGCACGATCGTCAAGCCGACGTCGTGCAGCTTGTGTTTGACGAAGCTCCGGCCCTCCTCGACACGCCACACGTGGTTCAGGGCCGCCGTGACCGAGCGGAAAGCCCCCGAGGCGCCGTACAGCGCGGTCAGGAGGCCGAGCGCGAGCGCCCCCGCTGCCGTCCCGCGCTGCGACTGCGCGCCCTCGAGCGCCGCGGTGACGGCATCGACCGTCTCCGGCGGCGCGCCCGCCGACTTGAGGTAGTCCGCCGCGTCGGCGATCAGCCCCTCCTCCCCGAAAACGCCGAGCACGGCGACGCCGACGAGCAGCGCCGGGAACAGCGACAGCATCGAAAAGTACGTGATCGCCGCCGCCCACTGGGTCATCTCGTCCTTCTGGAAGCGCTCGAACGCGCGCTTGAAGTCGCCGGGTTCGAGGACCGCCCCGGTGCGGCGGGTCACGGGCGCTTGGGCAGCAGTGCGTGGCCTTCGATCACGGCACGCGCGACGTCGATGACCCGACGCCCGCCGGCGCGCGAGTGGTCGCGCAGCAGCTCGAATGCCTCGGTGTCGGAGATGCCGTGGCGCTCCATGAGGATGCCCTTGGCTCGCTCGATGGTTCCCCGCCGCTCCAGCGCGCCCTCGAGCTGCTCCACCTTGTCATGCAGCTTCCTGCCCTCGCGGTAGCGCTTGACCGCGACCTCGATCGTCCCCTGGATCGAGTCCGGGTCGTTCGATTCGGCGAACGCCGAGATGCCCGCTTCGGCTGCCCGGGAGAGGAACTCGGCGTTGGCGTCCGGGAGCTGGGCGATGACGGGACCGTCGGCGTACTCGACGGCCTCGCCGATCAGCGCGAGGGCGTGCTCGTCGTCCTCGTGGACCACGACGATCGCCACCTGCGGGCACTCGCGGGAGATCAGCTCGACCGCCTCGCGGACGGAGACCGCGTACGGCGTCACCTCGTGACCGATCTCCTCCAGAATCCGGTGAAGCTGGCGCAGAGCGGCCTCGTTCTCGTCCGCGATCAGGACGCGAAGACTCGTCTCCTTGAGATTGCCGGTGGCGCTCGTCGTCATACGCTGGGTCAGCCTCCCGCGTACTACACTAACCAGCGCTGCGGCCCTGAAACCCGCCGCGGCGAGCGAGCGCCCTACACCCCGGCGCCCTGGTGGCCATACCGCGAACGGGGAAGGGCGTGGGGAGCATCGAACAGCCGGGTAGCAACGGGGCGCGCGGGGACTTTCCGCGGGTCTCCGAGGATCGCGCGGCGCGCACGCGCGAGGACCGCCGGCTGCTCGCGCGCTATCACCGCGACGGCGACCAGCAGGCGCGCGAAGCGCTGGTCGAGCGCTTCCTGCCGCTCGCCCGCCAGCTCGCGCGCCGCTATCAGCGCGGAAGCGAGTCGCTCGACGACCTCGTGCAGGTCGCGTCGCTCGGCCTGCTGAAGGCGATCGACCGGTTCGAGCCCGACCGGCCCACGGCCTTCTCGTCGTTCGCCGTACCGACCATCCTCGGTGAGCTCAAGCGGCACTTCCGCGACAAGGGCTGGTCCGTGCGCGTCCCGCGTGACCTCCAGGAGCTCGCCGTCCGCGTCGAGCGCGAGACGGAGGAGCTGTCCCGCCAGCACGGCCGGGCGCCGACCTCCGCCGAGGTCGCGGCGCACATGGGGATCCGCGTCGAGCAGGTGCTCGAGGCCCGCGAGGCGGCCGGCGCCTACCGCGCCGTCTCGCTCGACCGGTCGCGCGACGACGAGGACGAGGAGGGCGGGCTCGGCGAGTCGATGGGCATCGAGGACCCCGGGTTCGGCCACGCCGAGGACGTCGCGACGATCCAGCGGCTGGTCGGCGTGCTCACGGATCGCGAGCGCGAGGTGCTGCGCCTGCGTTTCGAGGAGGACCTCACGCAGTCCGAGATCGGGGCGCGCGTCGGGGTGTCGCAGATGCACGTGTCGCGGCTCATCCGCCAGGCGGTCGTGCGGCTGCGCGAGGCGGCCGAGGAGCAGCGGGACAACGCGGCGTGACCCCGCGCTCCGCGGGCGGATACGATCGCGCCATGGAGCACTGGGATCTGCGCACGCTCGACGTCGAGCCGCACCAGCCCAAGATCCTGCACTCGGCTCGCGGAGAGGCGCGTTCGATCGCCATCAACCTGCCCGCGGGCGAGCTGCTGAACGACCATCAGGTGCACGAACGCGCCTACCTCGTGGTGATCGACGGCGAGGTCGAGGTGAGGGGCGAGGGCGGGTCGATCAGCGGCGGATCCGGTTTTGCAGCAGTATTCGACCCGCACGAACGTCACGAGGTACAGGCGAGGCGCGACGCACGCCTGCTGCTGGTGCTGGCACCATGGCCGGGCGACGGCCACCCGGGGGCACGCGACTAGGAGAGAGGGGAGAGCATGGCGGAGATCCAGTTCAAGGAGATCACCAAGCGCTATCCGGACGGGTTCGAGGCCGTGAAGGCCATCGACCTCGAGATCGGCGACGGCGAGTTCATGATCCTCGTCGGGCCGTCCGGTTGCGG
>DASTIC010000106.1:0-3816 GCA_035717845.1 Solirubrobacteraceae bacterium | reverse complement strand
ATCCGCGACCAGCTCGCGATCTACCTCGTCGATCAGATGTACGCCAACGTGGACGTGCCGGGCGAGCTCGGCGAGGTGCTCCCTGAGCGCCTCCAGCCCCTCGCGACTCCGATTGCGGGCGGGCTGCGTCAGCTGACCGAGCAGGCCGCACGTGAGGTGCTCTCCCGGCCTCGCGCCCACGCGCTGTGGGCAGACGCCAACCGCGAGGCGCAGCTGGCGCTGCTGACGACGCTCGAGAGCGACAGCCAGGTCCTGTCGGACACCGGTGGCGACGTCGTGCTCGACCTCAGGGCGCTGTTCGACCAGATGCAGGAACGCGTCGGGATCGGCGGACGGGTGGCCGACCGACTGCCCACCGACGCGGCGCAGATCACGATCATGCGTGCCGATCAGCTCGAGTCCGCGCAGAACGGCCTGAAGCTCATCCGTGGCCTGCCGGTCATGCTCGTCGGGCTGTCGCTCGCGCTCTTCGGCCTCGCCCTGGCGATCGCACCCGGATGGCGGCGAAACGCGCTGCGCGCCTACGGGATCGGCTTCGTGGTCGCCGGCACCGCCGCGCTGCTCACCGAGGATCAGGCAGGGCAGGCGCTCGTCAACACCCTCGTCCAGAACGAGGCGAACGAGCCGGCAGCCGCCAACGCTTGGACGATCTCGACCGCCCTGCTGGTCGAGGCGGCGTGGGCCGGGATCTTCTACGGACTGTTCATGGTCATCGCCGCGTCGCTCGCCGGACCGTCGCAGCCGGCCGTGGCGATCCGGAGTGCCATCGCTCCGTATGCGAGCCGCGCGGCGGTCGCATACGCGACCCTCGCGGTCTTCGTCGTGCTGCTGCTCTGGTGGGCCCCGACGCCCGCGACGCGCGAACCGGCGTTGGCGCTGATCCTCATCGTGCTGCTCACCGCGGGTACCGAGGCGCTCCGCCGCCAGCTCGTGCGCGAGCATCCCGACGCCGACCTGGGCGTGGCGATCGAGCGCGCGCGCGAGCGAGCCGCGAACGCCGCATCCGGGTCCCGGCCGGGCCCCTCACCCGTCGTGGCCGAGGCGACGTCGAGCCCACCTGGTGGACCGCCGAACGGCGACCAGCTCGAGTAGCAGACCATCCAATCCGGGCGACGCGCTCGCGACCACGTTCGGACACACTTGGCATCCAGTGTTCAACCGTCGCCAGCCGCCGCCCGGCTCCGGGCTCCACGAGTGTCCGCTCTGCCACGAGGATTCAGTCGTGCCGGTCGAAGCGGAGGCGCTCGACCACGGCCGGTGGGACCTGCGGCTCCGCTGTGGCCAGTGCGGGACGTACCGCGATGTCGTGGTGAGCGACGACGTCGCGAAGCGATACGAGTCGGACCTCCAGCGTGGGATGGTCGAGATCGCTGCCGCGCTCGAGCGCCACGACCACGAGCGGATGACGGCGGAGGCCGAAGTCTTCATTGCCGCGCTCGAGCACGACCTCATCGACGCGGAAGACTTCGGGAAAGGTTGAGGGGTACCGACGGCCTCCCGCTTACTGCAGCACGCAGCGGAAGCCGATGTGGCCTGTGGAGGTGTCGATGGCCTCGCCTTGGCGCGCGGCGGGCCTAAAGCGTAGGCAGTAGTTGGCTGCGCACAGATGCGAACCGCCCTTGATCACGCGGCGCGGGATACGCTCGTCCGCCGGCGGACCGCAACACGGGGCGTCGCCATGGCTCCCGGTGTAGCGGTCACATGTCCACTGCCAGACGTTGCCGGCCATGTCGTATAGGCCGTAGCCGTTGGCGGGGAAGGCGGCGACCGGCGAGGTGCCGGCGTAGCCGTCGCTCATCAGGTTCTGCCAGGGGAACTCGCCCTGCCAGAAGTTGGCCAACATGCGCCCCTCGGGCGCGAGCTCGTCGCCCCAGGTGAAGGCCTTTCCCTCGAGGCCCCCGCGCGCCGCGTACTCCCACTCAACCTCTGTCGGGAGCGCTTTGCCCGCCCACTCCGCGAACGCTTCGGCGTCCTCATATGCGACATGGGTCACGGGGTGGCGCCCGCGTGTGTACGTGTCGCTGCCGGGGCCCTCTGGGCGCGACCAGCAGGCGCCGGGCGTGTAGGACCACCAGTTGCGGTAGTCCGAGAGATCAACCGGGCCGCGCGTCGGCCGGAAGACGAGTGACCCCGGCACGAGAAGCGCGGGATCGGCGTCCGGATATTGGTCGGGATCGAGCGGGCGCTCGGCGACGGTGACGTAGCCCGTCTCCGTGACGAAGCGCCGGAACTGCCCGACCGTGACCGGCCGAGCGTCGATCCAGAAGGCCTCGACCGCGACGCGGTGGACCGGCCGCTCCTCGGGATAGAACGCGTCGGAGCCCATCACGAACTCGCCGCCCGGCACAGCGACCATGCCGGCTCGGGCTGACTCTCGCGTATGCATGCGGGCTGACTCTCGCGTATGCATGCGGAGGACGTTCGCGCGCAGCGGCCGAGAGCGCATCATCCGATCGGCATGAAGCGTGATCATCCAATCTGGACGATGCCAGGACCGCATCGGTGGCCGATGCTGACGGCGTACGGCGCGGAACATCGAGAGGAGCGACGCCTGATGAGTGATGAGCGTTCTGTCCACCGCGAGGTGCTGCCGATCCCCGATCAGCCGCCATCCGGCCTGGTGACCTATGACGCCAAGGATCCGGACACGTCGTTCCCGCCGATCGAAGAGCTGCGGCCGCCGGCCGGCGCCCCGAACGTGCTGGTCATCCTCATCGATGACGTCGGTTTCGGTGCGTCGAGCGCGTTCGGCGGGCCGTGCGCGACGCCGAACGCGGAGCGTCTCGCCGCTGGTGGCCTGAAGTTCAACCGCTTTCACACGACGGCGCTGTGCTCGCCGACGCGCGCGGCACTGTTGAGCGGCCGCAACCACCACACGGTCGGGATGGGCGGCATCACGGAGATCGCGACGGCCGCGCCCGGCTACAACTCGATGCGACCGAACACGTGCGCGCCGCTGGCGGAGATCCTCAAGCTCAACGGGTACTCCACCGCCCAGCTCGGGAAGTGCCACGAGGTGCCGGTCTGGCAGACGAGCCCGCTGGGGCCGTTCGAGAACTGGCCGACGGGCAGCGGCTTTGAGTACTTCTACGGGTTCATCGGCGGCGAGGCGCACCAGTACTACCCGGCGCTGTATGAGGGCACGGTCCCGGTCGAGCCCGATCGCACCCCTGAGGAGGGCTACCACCTCATGGGCGACATGACCGACAAGGCGATCAAGTGGATCCGCTCGCAGAAGTCGCTGATGGGTGACAAGCCGTTCTTCATGTACTTCGCGCCCGGCGCGACGCACGCTCCCTTCCACGTGCCCAAGGAGTGGGCGGACAAGTATGCAGGCAAGTTCGACGACGGCTGGGACGTCGAGCGTGAGCGGATCTTCGCGCGCCAGAAGGAGCTCGGTGTGATCCCCGCCGACGCGGAGCTCACGCCGCGCCACGACGAGATCCCGGCCTGGGAGGAGATGTCCGAGGAGCTCAAGCCGGTGCTGCGCCGGCAGATGGAGGTCTACGCCGGGTTCATGGAGTTCACCGACCACCACGTCGGTCGGCTGTTCGACGCCCTCGAGGATCTCGAGGTGTTCGAGAACACGCTCGTCTTCTACATCATCGGTGACAACGGCGCCTCGGCCGAGGGCACGTTGAACGGCACGTTCAACGAGATGATCAACTTCAACGGGGCGGCCGCCCTGGAGACGCCGGAGTTCATGATCGAGCGCCTGGACCAGTTCGGCGGGCCGGACTCCTACTGCCACTACGCGGTCGGCTGGGCGCACGCGATGGACACGCCGTACCAGTGGACAAAGCAGGTCGCCTCGCA
>DASTIC010000105.1:0-12246 GCA_035717845.1 Solirubrobacteraceae bacterium | reverse complement strand
GCCTCGAAGTCGGCGAGCGGCGTGTCCTTGACCGGCTGGCCGGCCGCGAAGCCGCCGACGATGTTCACGAGCGCCCGCAGCGGCGCGTCGGCCTCCGCGGTCGCCAGCGCCATCGCGCGGGCGAGCGCGTCGGTGTCGGTGAGGTCGGCTTCGATCGGCTCGGCGCCCTCCGGCACCCGCCCGCGCGAGCTCTCCGGGTAGTAGGGGGCCACCACGCGCCAGCCGTCGGCCAGGAACGCGCCGACGACCGCCGGGCCCAGCCCGCCGCCCGCCCCGGTCACGACCACCGTGCGTCCCATGGCCGGGGATCTTGCCAGGAGTGCCGTCCGCCACCCGCTCTAGCGTTGCCGCCATGTTCGTGCGCGAGCTCACCGACGGTCAGCCGATCGAGCGGGTGCTGCTCGTGCGCGAGCGCGAGATCCGCCGTCGCAGCGACGGCTCGCGCCTGCTCAAGCTCCTGCTCGGCGACCGCTCGGGCACCGTCGCCGCCGTCTCCGCGGACGACCTGCCGGAGGCCGAGCCCGGGGCCTGCGTGCACGTCAGCGGCCGCCACGAGATCGATCCGCGCTACGGCGCGCAGATCGTGATCGACGCCCTGCGCGGCGCCGCGCCCCACGAGTACGACCTGGCCGAGCTCCTCGACGGTCCGCCCCGCTCCGTCGCCCACATGGAAGAGGCGCTGCGGGAGCTGGTCGCCCAGGTGCAGAGCCCGCACCTGCGGCAGCTGCTGGACCGCGTTCTGGGGCCTGACGCGCCGACGTGGCCCGCGTTCCGCGACGCTCCCGCCGCCAAGCGCTACCACCAGGCCTACCGCCACGGGCTGCTCGAGCACTCGCTCGGCGTGGCCGAGGCCGTGGCCGTGATCTCCACCACCTTCCCGGGGATCGACCGCGACGTGGCGATCACCGGTGCCCTGCTGCACGACGTCGGCAAGCTGGACGCCTACACGAGCGACCCGCTGGCCATCGACCTGACCGACCTCGGCAAGCTCCAGGGCGAGATCGCGCTCGGCTACTTCCGCATCCGGCGCCTGATCGAGGACATCCCCGGCTTCCCGGACCCGCTGGCCACCGCGGTGCTGCACATCATCCTCAGCCACCACGGCCAGCTCGAGCACGGCTCGCCCGTGCGGCCGCTCACGCGCGAGGCGACGCTCGTGCACATGATCGACAACTTGGGCGGCAAGCTCGGCTCCTTCGACCGCCTCGAGAAGGAGCTGCCCCAGGGCTCGGCCTGGTCGGGCTACGACAAGGCGCTCGGCGGCGGCGCCTACTTCGCCGAACGTCGCGCGGCGTAGGGCTCGTCCCCGGAAAATCCGGCAATCGCACCCACCGCACCGGGTAGGGGGAGGGCGACGTACGCGCTCGCGACTAAGGTGGGTGTGGCCTTGGCGAAGGACACCGAAAAGCTGATCAGGCAGCTCTCGCTGATCTCCTATCTGATGGCGGAACGGCGGCCGGTGACCGCGACGGACATCCGGCGCGACGTCGAGGGCTATTCGGACATGACCGAGGACGCCTTCGCCCGCCGCTTCTACGCCGATCGGGCCGAGCTCGACGCCCTCGGCATCCACCTCACTGTCGACAAGCCGGCCGACGGCTTCTCCGAGCAGGAGAACTACTCGCTGGCGCCCGAGGCGTTCCACCTTCCCGCGATCGCGTTCACCGACGACGAGCGCGCCGCGCTCCAGACGGCGCTCACGCTGCTCGACGGCGAGTTCGCGTACGCGGAGCCGCTGCGCCTCGCGCTCCAGCAGATCACGTGGGGGCGGCCGAGCCCGCTGGGGTCCGACCTGAAGCAGACGATCGGCCTCGGCATCACCGCCTCGGCCGGCGGGTCCGAGCTCTCCGCCCGCCTGGCCAAGATCGACACCGCGATCTACCGCCGCAAGCGGATCGAGTTCGACTACTACACGATGCAGAGCGACGCCACGGCGTCGCGCAAGGTCGACCCGTACCACCTGCTGTTCGAGGGCGGCCAGTTTTACCTCGTGGGCTTCTCGCACGAGCGCGGCGACGTGCGCGTGTTCCGGCTCTCGCGCATCCGCGGCAAGGTCGCGTACGCGACCAAGGCCGAGCACGACTTCCAGCGCCCCGCCGACTTCGACCCGCGTCAGTACGCCGCCCGCGTCCCGTGGCAGCTCGGCGAGGCGAGCGGGACCGCCGAGGTCTGGGTCTCCGACGAGGTGTCGTGGTACGTCGAGCGGCAGTTCGGCGCCTACGGCGAGCTGCACGAGAACCACTTCACGACCCGCTACGCCAATCCGCGGCTGCTGATCTCGTGGGCGCTCGGGCTGCGCGAGCACGCGCGCGTCGAGGGTCCCGCCGAGCTGGCCGACGAGGCGCGCGAGCGGATCGACCGCGTCATCGAGCTCCACCGCGGCGACCCGCCGGCCGTCAGCGCCGTGCGCCCGCCGGCCGCCGCCGACGGCGAGACGCCGGCGCGCACCCGCAGCGCCGAGGGGACGATCCGGCCGGAGCGCTTCGCCCGGCTCGTCACGCTCGCCTCGGTGCTGATCGCCGCCGGGCGCGAGAACCGGCGCCTGGCCGTCGACGAGGTGTGCAAGCAGCTCAACATGACCGCCCAGGAGCTGCGTGAGGACATCGCCGTGCTCAACGTCGTCAACTTCGGCGGCGGCGCCTACGTGATCTACGCCGAGGTGCTGCCGAGCGGCGAGATCGAGGTCGACCCCGAGCCCTACTCGGACACGTTCGACCGCCCGGCCCGCCTGCTCCCGATCGAGGCGAAGGCGCTGGTGGCGGCCATCGACCTGCTCAACCTCGCCCAGCCCGAGCTGGGCAGCGCGCGCGAGAAGGTCGTCGAGGCGCTCGGCCACGACCCGGTCGAGGAGGGGCTCCAGATCGCGTCGCCGACGGTGGCCGACGAGGTCGCCCACACGGTCGAGCGGGCGGTGCACGACAGCCGCCTGCTGCGGTTCGAGTACTGGTCGGCCGAGCAGCGCTTCTCGGAGCGCCGCGTCGAGCCCTACGCGCTCTTCAACGGCACCGAGGCGTGGTACGTCGCGGCCTACGACCTCGACAAGGACCGCCTCCAGCACTTCCGTCTCGACCGCATCAAGCGCGCCACCGCGCTCGACGAGCGGTTCGAGCGCCGCGAGAACCTCAACCCGATCGCCGACGTGGGCGGCTGGCCGCGCACCGGCACGGTCGAGGGCTCGCGCATCGCTCGCGTCTGGATCGCGCCCGAGCAGGCCCGCTGGGCGCGCGAGAAGCGCACGGTGGTGGCTGAGCTCGAGGACGGCGCGGTGGTCGTCGAGCTGCCCTTCAAGGGCATCGACTTCCTCGTCAAGGAAATCCTCAAGGAGGCGGGCGACGCCGCGGTGCTCGAGCCTCCCGACGCCCGCGACGCGGTGCTGGTCGCCGCCGAGCGGCTGCTCCTACCCGAGCGCGCGTAGGAACGCCTCGACCACGTGCGGGTCGAACTGCGTGCCGGCGCCGCGGCGCAGCTCCGCACGCGCGACCTCGTGCGAGAGCGCGCGGCGGTACGGCCTGTCCGCGGTCATCGCCTCGTAGGCGTCGGCGACCGCCAGCACCCGGCCCTCGAGCGGGATGGCGTCGCCGGCCAGGCCGCGCGGGTAGCCCGCGCCGTCCAACCGCTCGTGATGGGCGAGGACCCAGCTCGCCACGTCGCGCAGGTTGGCGTGCTCGAGGATCCGCGCGCCGACCTCGGGATGGCGCTCGATCTGCTCCCACTCGGACGCGATGAGCGAGCCCGGCTTGAGAAGCACGGCGTCCGAGATCCCCAGCTTGCCGATGTCGTGCAGCACGCCGGCGACGCGCAGGCGCTCGACGTGGTCCGCCGGCAGGCCGAGCTCGACCGCGATCTGCTCGGCGTAGCGACCGACCGTCTCCGAGTGGCGGGCGGTGGCGTCGTCGCGCAGGTCGAGCGTCTCGGCGAGCAGCACCGCGGCGGCCAGCTGCTCTCCCGCCCGGTCGTCGGCCAGCGCGTCGAGCATGGCCAGCGTGTCCGCGTGGTGGACCACGCAGCGGTCGCGGCCGAGGCGCTTGGCGGCGAACAGCGCGCGGCTGGCGGCGCGCACGAGCTGCTCGGGATCGGCCCCGGGCTGCGCGTCGGCGATCCCGACCGAGACGGAGATGGGCACCGGGAAGTCGCCGAACTCGTCCGCGACCGCGCCGCGCAGCCGCTCGGCGACGGCCAGCGCCGCGCGCTCGCCGACGCCCGCGAGCACGAGCGCGAACTCCTCGCCCCCGAGGCGGACGGCGGTGTCGCCGTCGCGCGTGCCGGCGCGCAGGAGCTCGGCGAAGCGCTGGAGCACCTCGTCGCCCGCCGGGTGGCCGAGCGTGTCGTTGACGCGCTTGAAGTGATCGAGGTCGCAGATGACGAGGGCCTGGCGGTCGCGGTGGGCGGCGAGGTCGGCCTCGAACCCGCGGCGGTTGCGCAGCCCGGTCAGCGGGTCGAGCTCGGCGAGGTCGCGCAGCCGCTCGACGTGGCGCGCGGTCTCGATCGCGCCGACCGCGTGGTTGGCGAACGCGCGCAGGGCACGCAGTCCGTCGACGCCCGGCAGCAGCCGGTCGACGGGGTCGTCGGCCCACACGAACCCGAGCAGCGTCCCGTCCCGGCCGCACAGCGGGACGAGCAGCCAGTGGTGGTCCCAGGCGCGCGGGCCGCGGCCGTTGTTGCGGGAGGCGTAGATCGTCGGCATGCCGACCCGTTTGGCGAGCGCCCGGGCGGTGGCCGACTCGATCAGCACGCAGCCCTCGTGCAGGAACTCGGGGACGATCATCGCCTCGACCGCGGCAGCGGTGAACGAGCCGAGGTCCGCGACGCCCTCGAAGCCGATCGCGGCCGCTGGCACGAGCCGCCCGTCGCCCTCCTCGTCGAGGAAGACGCCGGCCATCTCGAAGCCGAGGGCGTCGCGGATCCCCTCGCAGACGGTGCGCAGCATCCCGGCGCGCGAGCGGCTGCTGGTCAGCTCCGACGACGCGCGCATGAGGTGCTCGACGGCCGCACGGTGGCGCTGGGCCTCGGCGGCCAGCTGGCCGTGCTCGATCACGCCGGCGGCGATCTCGCAGATCACCGAGAGCATCGCGAGCGGCGACCCGCTCGGCGGCTCGTCGAGCGAGAGGATCGCGAGCGGGCGGCCGTCGGACGCCGTGAGCGGGACGGTCAGCGCGTCGTCGCCCGGGCCGCCGTCGACGACCACCTCGTAGTCGTCCCAAGCCGGCCGGTAGACGTGCACGGCCACCCGCGAGACGCCGAGCGTCTGCGCGACGGTGCGGGCCACGGCCTCGAGCACTCCGCGCCGGTCGCCGCCCGACCGTATGAGCGCGGCGAGGCTGGCGAGCGTGCCGACCTGGTCTGCGGAGCTTGGCGAGGTGGGCGCGGCCACGACCACTGGTATCGGCGGTCGCGCGGGATTCCTCTAGGCTCCGCGCCGGCATGGAGGAACTCAAGGGCCTGATCCTCTCGGGCGGGCGCGGCACGCGCCTGCGCCCGATCACGTTCACGTCGGCCAAGCAGCTCGTGCCGGTGGCCAACAAGCCGGTCCTCTTCTACGGCATTGAGGCGATGGCGGCCGCCGGCATCCGCGAAGTGGGGATCATCATCGCGCCGGAGACCGGCGACGAGATCCGGGCCGCCGCGGGCGACGGCTCGCAGTTCGGCGTCTCGATCACCTACGTGGTGCAGGACGAGCCGGCCGGGCTCGCCCACGCGGTGCTCACGGCCGAGCCGTTCCTCGGCTCATCCCCGTTCGTCATGTACCTGGGCGACAACCTGCTCCAGGGCGGGATGGAGGACCTCGTCGACGCCTTCCGCGAACACGGGCCCGAGGCGCTGATCCTGCTCACGCCGGTCCCCGACCCGCAGAACTACGGCGTCGCCGAGCTGGGGCCGGACGGGGGGGTGCTGCGGCTGGTGGAGAAGCCGCCCGAGCCGGCCACCGACCTCGCGCTCGTCGGCGTCTACATGTTCACGCCGCTGATCCACGAGGCCGCGCGCTCGATCGAGCCGTCCCCGCGCGGCGAGCTCGAGATCACCGACGCGATCCAGTGGCTGGTGGACGGCGGCCGGCGCGTGGAGCCCCACATCGTGCGCGGCTGGTGGAAGGACACCGGGCGCCTCGACGACATGCTGGAGGCCAACCGGCTGATCCTCGACACCGTCGTGCGATCGGTCGACGGCTCGATCGTGGAGACGCAGGTCGACGGCCGGGTGGTCGTGGAGCCCGGCGCCGTCCTCGAGCGTGCCACCGTGCGCGGGCCGGCGATCATCGGCGCCGGCGCCGTGATCCGCGACTCCTACATCGGCCCGTACACCGCCGTCGGCCGCAACTGCGTGATCGAGCGCGCCGAGATCGAGCACTCGATCCTGCTCGAGGGCTCGTCCGTGCGCGGGCTCGACGGGCGCATGGAGTCGTCGCTGCTCGGCCGCGACGTCGCGATCTCCCGAGGCGACCGGCAGCCGCGCGCCTACCGGTTCATGGTCGGCGACAAGTCGGAGATCGGGATCCTCTGATCGTTTCAGCCCGCGTTGTTGCGCGGGCGACCGTCAACATCGGCTGGGTAGGGAGAGCGGGAAGATCGGTCGCCGTGAGGGTGCATTTCGTCGACCTCACGGCGTCGCGGCGATACCGAGGTCGACGTTATGCACCCCCGCCCGGACTCCAGCCGCCCTACCCAGCCGCAGTTGACGTTCGCCGGTGCTCCAGCAGCGTCGGCAGCCCGTCGAAGACCTCGTCCGCATCCTCCAGCTCCTCGGCCGCATGGGTGGTGGTGACCGCCCACACCGTCATCCCGGCCGCGTGGGCGGCGATCACGCCGGCGGGGGCGTCCTCGATGACGAGGCACTCGGACGGGTCGGCGCCGAGCGCGGCTGCTCCCGCCAGGTACGGGTCCGGGAACGGCTTGCCGCGCGGCGTCATGTTCGACGTGATGAGGACCGCAGGCGCCGGGAGGCCGGAGGCCTGGAGCCGGGCGGCGGCCAGCGGGGGACTGCACGATGTGACGACCGCCAGCCGGCCCGCGGGCAGCTCGCCGAGCAGCTCCGCCGCCCCCGGCAGCGCGTCGCCGCCCGTCGCGGCGTGCAGCGTGTCGATGCGCTCGATCTCCTCGTCGCTCAGCAGGTGCGGGGCCACCTGCGCGAGCACGCCACGGGCGGGGACGCCGTGCATGGCGCGCACGACCGCGTCGGGGTCGACGCCCTGGTCGACCGCCCACTCGCGCCAGACGCGCTCGACGGCGTCGCCGGAGTCGACCAGCACGCCGTCGAGGTCGGAGAGCACGTACCTCATCGCACCGGCGCCGGCTCGGCCATCGCCGGACCCACCTCGCCGCGGCCGACCGCGTTGGCGGCCAGCACCACGCCGGCGAGCCCGACGCAGAGGGTGCCGAGCGCCAGGGGCAGCGTCGTGGCGTCGGCCAGGAAGCCGAAGAACGGCGGGCCCGCCAGGAAGCCGATCGACCCCATCGAGCTGACCGCGGCAATGTTGGGTCCGGACTCCTTCCCGGGCGCGTGCCCGGCGGCGCTGAAGACGATCGGGACGCCGTTGGCGACGCCGACGCCGACGAGGAAGAACCCGGCGAGCGCGACCGGTACCGACCCGGCGAGCAGCATCGCGGCGAGCGCGACGCCGGCCAGCGCGCTGCCCCAGCGCATGAGGGTCGCGGCGCCCAGCCGCCGGTTGAGCCAGTCGCCGATCAGGCGGGCGGACATCATCCCGGCCGAGAAGGCGGTGAAGGCGAGCGCAGCGACCGCCGTCGTTGTCCCGAGGTCGCGCGTCAGATAGAGGCCGCCCCAGTCGGCCATGGCGCCCTCGGTCACCATGATGATCAGGCAGAGCGCCGCGAGCAGGACGACGGCGCGGGACGGCCACACGAAGCCGGACGCGGCCTCCTCGGTCTGGGAGCCCTCGCCGAGCCGGCGCAGGGTGAACGCGAGCACGAGGGCGCGCAGGCCGGCGGCGAGCGCCGTCTCCAGCCGAGGGTCGAGGCCCGCCGCGCCGCCGAGGGCGACGAGGCCGGCACCCGCGACGCCGCCGAGGCTCCAGCCCGCGTGCAGCGAGGACATCACCGGCCGCCCCAGCACGCGCTCGACCGCCACGCCGTGGGCGTTCATGGAGACGTCCATCGAGCCGCTGCCGGCGCCGAGCGCGATCAGCCCGAGCGGCAGCAGCCACGGTTCGGGGGCGAGGATCGGGAGCAGCAGAGCCGCGGTGCAGAACGGCGCGGTGAGGCGCGTGGCCCGCACGCTGCCGAGGCGCACGATCGCCTGGCCCATGATCGGCAGGGCGACGATGACGCCGATCGACATCGTGATCAGCACGAGGCCGAGCGTGCTCTTGGAGAAGTCGAAGCGATCGCTCACCCACGGGATGTGGGCGACCCACGTGCCGACGATCGCGCCGTTGACGACGAAGATCGCGAAGGTGGCCGCGCGCGGCGTCACGCGTGCACCACGCTGAGGCCGCCGACGGCGTACTCGGCGGCGTCCTCGGCGTCGGTCACCAGGTGGGTGACGTCGGCGAGCGGGGCCACGAGCCACGGGCTCGCCGTGCCGAGCTTGTCCGCGGTGGCGAGCGCGATGACCTCGCCCGACGCCGCGACCATCGCGCGCTTCACGTGCGCCTCGTCGAGGTCGAGCGTGGTCACGCCCAGCTCGGGATGGATGCTGCAGATACCGAGTACGCACGCGTCGGCGTGCACCTGGCGCAGTGCGTCGACCGCCGCGGAGCCGACCGTCACCTGCTCGCGCTTGAGCAGCCGGCCGCCGATCAGCACCACCTCGGCGCGCGGATGGGCGGCGAGCGCGGCGGCCACGGGAGGGGAGTTCGTCAGGACCGTGCAATCACGCTCCGGCGGCAGGCGCCGGGCGAGCTCGAGCGCCGTCGTCCCGCCGTCGAGCACGATCACGCTTGCGCCCTCCAGAAGCGGGAGCGTCGCGTCGGCGAGGTGCGCCTTGGCCTCCGGCGCCACCTGGAGCCGCTGGGCGAACGCCGCGGTGCCCGGAGCCGGCGGCAGCGCGCCGCCGTGCACGCGCTGGACGAGCCCGCCCGCCGCCAGCTCGCGCAGGTCGCGCCGCACCGTGTCCTCGGACACGCCGAGCGCCGCGACGAGCTCCGAGGCGACGACCTTGCCGTCGCGCTCGAGGTGGCCGAGGATGGCCTGGCGGCGTTCTGCGGTGAGCATCCGTGCCGGTTATAGCACGGATATGCGGGTTTATGCCGGTTTGGCGAGCTTGGACTGCTGGCGCTCGGGCGAGATCTGCACGACGTTCCACGCCAGCCGTAGCCGCTGCATGCCGCGGATCAGCCACGCCGTGGGGTCGACCTCCCACCAGCGCAGCCCGTGCTGCGCCGAGCGCGGGAACGCATGGTGGTTGTGGTGCCAGCTCTCGCCGAAGGAGAGCAGCGACAGCCAGAAGACGTTGGTCGACTGGTCCTCGACGTCGAACCGGCGGGTGCCGAAGAAGTGGCACACCGAGTTGATCGACCAGGTGACGTGGTGGAGCGCGAAGATCCGCACCGGCCCGCCCCAAAGTGCGGCCGTCAGGGCGCCCGTCAGCGTGCCGTCGATCAGGAAGCCGAGGCCGAACGGGAGCGCGAGGCCGGCGAGCACCCAGAGGGCGAACGTGCGGTGGATGAACAGCATGCCGCGGTCCTCGTAGAGGTCGCGCGCGTAGCGGGCGTGCTCGGCCTGGCCGGCGCGGTCGAACAGCCAGCCCATGTGCGCGTACCAGAGACCGGCGATCGCACCCTTCACCCCGCCGCCGTGCCCGTGCGGCGAGTGCGGGTCGCCGTCCTGGTCGGTGTGGGCATGGTGCTTGCGGTGGTCGGCCACCCACGACATCACCGGTCCCTGGACGGCGGCCGAACCGAGGATGGCGAGGGTGTACTCGACCGGCTTGTGGGTCTGGAAGGACCGGTGCGTGAGCAGGCGGTGGAAGCCGAGCGTGACCCCGTAGCCGCTGATCACGTACATGATCGCCATCACCGCGAGGTCGCTCCAGTCGACCAGCGTGTTCCACAAGAGGACGACGGCGACGATGAAGCCGAGGAACGGGAGCAGGACCCCGGCGAGGTTGAACCAGCGGTGCATGGCGGACATAGTCTTGAGTCCTACCCGCAGCCGGGCGCGGATTCATGGCGGCAGAGCACTGTTCGAGCGTCGTGTGCTGTAGCCTCGTGATAAATGGCCACGCCAGCCGCTCGCACGACGTTCGCGGCCGTGCCGCCGGAGGCCGCCGACGTGCTCCGCCCTGCGCTCCCCGGCCTCGCCGACGAGATGATCGCGGCGATCTCGGCCGAGGTCCCGGACTACGCGCGCGCCATGGAGGGGACGTTCGGGCAGCTCGTGCGGATGGGCGTCGAGGTGGCGCTCAACCGGTTCATGGACATGGTCGCCGACCCGCGCTCGGACGCGACGCGGGCCCGCGACACGTACGTGAACCTCGGCCGCGGCGAGTTCCACGCCGGCCGCAGCCTCGACGCGCTGCTGGCCGCCTACCGCGTGGGCGCCCGGCTGGCCTGGCGGCGGTTCGTCGAGGCCGGCACCGCGGCGGGCCTGCCGCCCGAGGCCCTGTACTCGCTCGGCGAGGCCATCTTCGCGTACATCGACGAGATCTCCGCCGAGTCGGCCGACGGCTACGCCGAGGAGCAATCCGCCGCGGCCGGAGAGAGCCAGCGGCGCCGGCGCCGGCTGGTGCGCCTGCTCGCCCAGCATCCGCCGGCCTCGGAGGAGGCGGTCCGCACGGCGGCCCAGGCGGCGGCCTGGCCGCTCCCGCGCCGGGTCGCCGCGCTCGTGTGCGAGGAGGCCGAGACCGCCGCGGGCGCCGACGCGCCCGGCGAGCCGCCCGGCGGCCCACGCGGCGAGGCGGTCCCTGGCGAGGAGATCGTCGAGGCGGCCGGCGTCAGGCTCGCGCGGCGCCTCGGTGGCGCCGCGATCGGCGGAGCCGCGGGCGGCCTCGCGTGCGTCTGGCTCCCCGACCCCGACGCCCCCGGCCGCCGGCGCCAGCTCGCCGCGCAGATCGGCACCCTGGAGCCCGCGTCCGACTCCGAGCGCCCCGCCCCCGTCGCGCTCGGGCCGACGGTCCCGTGGCGGCGGGCCGCCGAGAGCCTCCGGCGGGCGGCGGCCGCCTACCGCCTCGCGGCTGCGGGCCGGGCGCCCGGCGGGCTCGTGGTCGCCGAGGACCATCTCGCGACCCTCCTGCTCGCGGCCGATCGCGGGCTGGCGGCCGACCTCGCGACCTCGCGGCTGGCCCCGCTGGAGGCGCTCGGCGACGGCCCCCGCGCGCGCCTGACCGAAACGCTGCGGGCGTGGCTGGACCGCCCCGGCCAGGTCCAGGCTGTGGCCGCCGAGCTCGGCGTGCACCCGCAGACCGTCCGGTACCGCGTCCGGCAGCTGCGCGAGCTGTTCGGGGCCAGGCTCGAGGATCCCGAGGCGCGGTTCGAGCTCGCTCTGGCCCTTCGAGTGGGGCGGGTCGGAGCCGGCTTGCGCTATTCATAGCCGTCATGCGCCTCCTTGTGACGGGCGCCGCGGGCATGCTCGGCCGCGACGTGGTGGCAGCTGCGAACGACGCCGGCCACGAGGTCGTGGCCCTCGCCCGGGCGGAACTGGACATCACCGACGCCGCGGCCGTGCGCGCCGCCGTGCTCGATGCGGAGCCCGAGGCGGTGATCAACTGCGCCGCCTGGACCGACGTCGACGGCGCCGAGACGCACGAGGACGCCGCCACCGCTGTCAACGGCACCGGCGCGGGCAACCTCGCCGCCGCCGCGCCGTACCTCGTCCATCTCTCGAGCGACTACGTCTTCGACGGCGACGCTCGCGAGCCGTACCCGGAGGACGCCCCGACCGCGCCGCGCTCCGCCTACGGCCGCTCGAAGCTGGCCGGCGAGCTCGCCGTCGACTCCGGACGCGCGGCCATCGTGCGCAGCTCGTGGCTGTTCGGCCCTCACGGCCGCAACTTCGTCGACACCATGCGCCGCGTCGGTGCCGAGCGTGACGAGATCGCCGTCGTGGACGATCAGATCGGCTGCCCGACCTACACCGGGCACCTCGCGCCGGCGCTCGTCACGGTCGCCGAGCGCGGCCTCACCGGCGTCCTCCACGTCGCCGGCGCCGGCCGCTGCTCCTGGTTCGACCTGGCCGTCGCGACGTTCGCGGAGACCGGCATCGAGTGCCGGGTGCGGCCGCAGGGGACCGCCGAGCTCGGCCGCCCCGCGCCCCGCCCCGCCTTCTCGGCGCTCGCCTCCACCCGGAGCGACGC
>DASTIC010000104.1:0-2689 GCA_035717845.1 Solirubrobacteraceae bacterium | reverse complement strand
CGAGGTTGTAGGGCCGCTGGCCGCTGTAGCAGTCGGTCTCGCGCAGCGACAGCGCCTGGTTGCCGTGGTCGAAGGTGGCCAGCCCCGGCACCGCCCTTCGGCCGATCGTGAGCTCGGCCTCCATCGGCGTCACGCCGATCCAGTGCTTGTCCTGCTGCTTGTTGTTGTCGCCGCCCACGGGCGGGTCGTCGATCGAATCGGCGTACTGCGGCCCGTCGGGCGAGCCCGGATACCACCAGGCGTCCTCGAACCGCTGGTGCAGCCGGCCGGCGAGGTCGGACGCCCACTCCTGCGTCGTCCGGTCGCCCTCGGCGCGCGCCAGATCCGCGAGGTCGTAGAGCCCGCGGATGAGGTACACGGAGTTGTCGAGCTTCTCGACCCCCATGCCCTCGCGCTCGACGTTGCCCGACCCCTCGGGCCAGCCGTCGTCGTCCTCGTCGAGCCGGTCGACCACGGCGCGCATCCCGCGCACCGCGAAGTCGTACAGCTCGTCACGGAACCGGTCGTCGCCGGTCCAGCGCCAGATCAGGGCGACGGCGCTCGGGTACTTCACCGTCTCGTCGGTGTTGAAGTCGTAACGGCGGTCGCCGGTGGCGGGGTCGATCTTGAACGAGTCCTTGCCGAACCAGTTCGAGCCCTCCGAGATGACCTCGTGGGTGACGATGCCGGACCCGTCGTTGAGGATCTCCGACACGTCGCGCAGGCCGACCAGGTGGTCCTTGATGGCCTCGAACTGGCCCATGGCGACGCTGGCGAACGCCGTGTACTCGCCGTCGGTGGCGAACATCCACGGGTAGTCGGGGTAGCCGGCGCCGACCCAGCGGGCGTGGTCCACGGTGCCCAGCGGAGCCGTGTACTGGTTGCCCTGGTCGAGCCAGCGGATCTGAAGGTCCTCGGAGACGCGCGTGAGGTCGAGCACGTTCTGCTTGCCCCAGTCGACGGCCTGCTGGAGCCGGCGGTCGCCCGGCAGCGAGAGCCGCGTCATCGCGCCCCAGCGCTTGCGGGCGGCGACCTTGGCCGCGAGCTGGCGTCCAGGCTTCTTCAACGCCGCGCGAAGCTCGCCGCGCGCGTCGCGCGGGCCCTTGTCGGAGCCCGCGACCGCGATCCACAGCGTCTCGGAGTCGCCCGCGCCGACGGTCACGCGGTAGCGGAGCTGCCCGCCCGCGCCCTTGCCGAACGGCCCGTCGTCGCAGGCGCTCGGCGGCTCCTCGGCGGTGCAGACGTTCGTGCCCTGCGGGCCGCGGTGCCCGTTGGCGGCGGTGTTGACCTCGGCCGCGGACGGCCGGCGGTCGGACGCCACGTACGCGGCGTAGTCGTGCGGCGTCGCGTTCGGATGCGGCAGCGTGCCCTGCTCGCGGAAGCGCAGCGCGCCGTCCTCCACGGTCGCCGTGTCCGGGAGCTGGTCGCGCGCGTGGGGCGTGTTGCCGAAGCTCCACGGGTACTCGGCGAGCAGCTCGGAGTGAGCGTCCACCTTGACCGTGGCGGTGCGCGCGGAGCCGCTGGGGTTCGTCATCTTCAGGCCGATCAGCGCGCCGCGGCGGCCGTCGGGCGCGAAGTCGGTCCGCTCGAGCTCCAGGCCTCCGGTGGTTGGGAGGTCGAAACGGACGTAGCCCCAGCCGCTCGTGAAGTTCGTGGCCCGGCCGACCCACTGGTCGTCGATGCCGAACCAGACGCCGTCGACGAGCTTGATCGGCTCGCTCCAGATGCCGCCCATCTCGCCGGCGATGTGCCAGCCGTTGGCGTAGAAGCGACCGTCCTGGAAGCCGATGATCCGCGCCCGCTCGCCTGCGGCGGCGTACCGGCGGTCCTGCAACCGGTCGGCGACGGAAAGCTCGGGCGCGGCGGCGGCGGCCGAGGGCGCCAGCAACGCGGCCAGGCCCACTCCCCAAGCAACGGCACGTGTTCGTGTGCGCAAGGTTCTCCCCTCCCGGATTACTTAAGCGCTTTAGCTGCCATGTGGCACCATACACGAAGTCATGCCCGGTGCAAGCGATTCCGACGCCTCGGCCGCGCCCTCGCGCCGGTCGCGGCGGCTGACGATCGACGACGTCGCCGCTCGTGCGGGCGTCTCCTCGGCCGCGGTGTCGTTCGCGATGAACAACCGCCCGGGGGTGGCAGCGGAGACCCGGGCGCGGATCATCGCCGCCGCGGAGGAGCTCGGCTGGCGGCCCAGTGCCCACGCGCGCGCGCTGACGGAGGCGCGCGCGCGGGCGATCGGGCTGCTGCTGGCGCGGCCGGTCGCCCAGCTGGAGGTCGATCCGTTCTTCGTCCGCTTCCTGGCCGGCGTGGAGCGGGCGCTGGCGCGGACCGACAACGCGCTCGTGCTGCGGGTCATGGACACCGGCGAGCCGGTCGATCTCGGCGCGTACACGCGCCTCGCCGCCTCGGGGAGGGTCGACGGCTTCCTGCTCTGCGACGTCGAGCTCGACGACCCGCGGTTCGACCTGCTCGCCTCCGCCGGGCTTCCCGTCGTCGTCGCCGGCCATCCGGTCTCGCCCTGCCCGTTCCCGTTCGTGGAGACCGAGCACGCGCGGGGCGTGGCGGCGGCGGTTGAGCACCTGATCGGGCTCGGCCACCGGCGCGTCGGCTTCGTCGGCGGCTTCGAGGGCTACGAGTTCGTGCAGGCGCGCCTCGGCGTCTTCCGGGCCACGCTGGAGGCCGCCGGCCTCGAGCCCGGGCCGGTCGCCCA
>DASTIC010000103.1:0-3965 GCA_035717845.1 Solirubrobacteraceae bacterium | reverse complement strand
GTTCACGCTCGTCTTCGCCGGCAGCGTGGTCGCGGTGCTGTTCGCCCGCAACATCGGCGGCGGAATCAGTCTCGGCCCCTGGGTGGCGGCGTCGGTGTGCCTCGCCGCCTACGGTGGGCTCGCGCTGGCCAGCTTCCGGGGAATGCCCCTCGGCGATCGGCTGAGCTGGTGGGCGGCCGTTGCCGCCGCGCACACGGCGCTCGGGCTCCTCGCCGCCTGGCTGTTCGGGTTCATCCGCTCGATCGGTCTCGACGCCGCGCTCGCGCAGGCCTTCGGGGGATTCGCTCCGGTCTCGCTCGTGTCCCTCGTCGCGGCTCCTCTGGCGGCGCTGCCCTTCCGTCCCCGCCTGCCGGTGCATCGGATCCCCCGTGCGGCGCGCGGGTCCGGCGCCGGGGCGCCGGGCCTCGATCCCCGCCCGGTCTCGAGCCCGCCGCCGTCCCGGTGGGCCACCTCGCCGCCTCCGGCCCCGCCCGTTTCCCGGGCCGCCGCACCCCTCCCACCGGTCAGCGCGCCGGAACCTTCCGCCGGTCGAGAGCTCCGGGTTTCCTTTGCGCGTATCGCCGAGCAGCTGCCGCCCGACATGCTCGCGCTTCCAGCGGACCGTCTCTCCACCATGCTGCGCGAGCCCGGGCGCGTCGTGGTCCCTCTCGACCTCGTGGTCCCGCAGCTCGCGGACGGCGCCGCCGCTGTCCCGGCGACGGTGCTCGACGACCAGCTCCCGCGCGGCGCGGTGCTCGCGTCGTTGCCGGAGGCCCGGGCGCGGTGGGAGGCGCTGCGCCTGGCGCTGCCGATGGACGAGGTCCTCGCGCAGGTGCCGTCCGCGGGGGCGCTTGTCGACGTGTCGGTTGGAGACGTCGACCGGAGCGAGCGGCTGCATGCGACCGAGGCGGTGGAGCCGGCCGAGGTGGTGCACGCGAGCGCGACAGTCGAGGCCAGCGAGGCGGTGGGGACGAGCGAGGCGGTCGACGGGACGGTCGCGCCCGACGCCGTCGGGGCGTCGGCGCGCGCGGCGGTGGATCCAGTGCCGCCAGCGCCGGTGCCGCCGATCGAGGCGGTGCCGGCGACGCTCGACGCGGTACCGGCGTCGACGCCGCGCCGACGTCTGGGCGCGAACGACATCGACGCGGTTGTCGCGTGCCTGGCGCCGGCCGGCCCGTTCGACGTTCAGGCGCGGGACGTCGACGGCCTCTGGCCCCTGCTCTCGCTCACGCGCGGCGTGGCGCCGGAGGCGGTCGCGGACGCGGTGTGCCGGCTGGTGACGGCGTTGCCGCCGCCGGCGGGCGCGCCGGCCGTCGTCACGCTCGTCTGTGAGCGCGCCACGCTGGCGATGGTGGCCGGAGAGGACGCGGCGCTCGTGGCGGCGGCGGGGCATCCCGGCGCTGCCACGGCTCTGCTGGAGCAGCTCGTGGGGCGCGCGGCCGCCGCGCTGGCCCTCGCGCCGCTCCGGCGGCCAGCCGAGGGTGGCGACGCGCTGGTGGAGGTCGCCCTGCCGTCCACCCCGGACGTCGATGCCCTCGGTCCCGCGCTCCACGCCTTCGGCCGCGTCGTGCCCGCGGTGTTCCGCGACGCGACCCGGGATCTCGACGTGTACGTGTTCCGGCCCGGGAGCCTCGCGTCCGTCCCGCTCGGGCGGCTCGCGGCGGCCGTCGACGCGGCGCTGGCCGCCGGCGGCCTGGGCCGTCCCCTCTCCCTCGGCGTGCGCGACGGCGGCAGCCGCACGGAGCTGCGCTGGGTGAGGCCCAGCCCGGCGCGCGCTGCGGTGCTCGCCGCCGTCGGTGGCGTCGAGCGCCCCGGGCTGGCGCGCCGCCAGCTGGCGCAGGCGGCCGCCGCGCTGGAGGTCGCCTGATGGGACCGTCCGAGCTGCGCCTGCTCCCGGACGAGGAGCGCGAGCTGCGGGAGACCGCGCACGTGTTCGAGACGGTGCTGCAGACCAATGCGGACGACGTGCCCGCCCTCGAGGCGCTGCGCGAGGTCTACACGCGCCTGGGCGAGGTCGAACGGCTCGTCGAGGTCGTGGACAGGATCGCCGCCATCGCCACGGGCGAGCGGCGCCCGGAGCCGTTGCGCTTCAGCGCGCTGCCGCCGGAGCCCCCGGGGGGCCCCGGCCTTGGCCGCCGGTCGTGGCTGCCGCCGCGGGAGCGCACGCTCCGGCCGGGGCGGGCGCGGCTCGGCGATCTGCTCGTGGCGGAGGCGATCATCACGCCCCAGCAGCTGCACGATGCCGTGCGCGAGCAGCGCCGCTCACGGGAGCGGCTCGGCGCGGTGCTCGCGCGCCGCGGGCTGGTCACCGAGGAGCGCCTCGTCGAGCTGCTCTCCAAGGAGCACGGGCTCCCCTCGGTCGTGCTGGACAATCGCCAGATCGAGCCGCACGTCCTCGCCCTCGTGCCGGGTCCGCTGGCGCGGAAGTACGAGGTCCTGCCGCTCGCGCTCAACAACGGCTCGCTGACCCTGGCCATGGTCGACCCGACCAACGTGGTGGCCATGGACGCGATCGCCGCGCGGACGGGACTGCAAGTGCTGCCCGTCGTGGCCGTCGCCGCCTCCGTGCGGGCGGCCATCGAGCGCTGCTATGCGGCGCAGTCGGCCTCGATGGCCGAGGTGCTCGCCCAGCTCGCCACGACGCAGGTGGAGGTCGTCGAGCAGGACGAGACCGCGGCCGTCAACGTCATCGAGCTGAAGGAGTCGGCCGACGAGGCGCCCGTCGTCCGGCTCGTCAACATGATCCTCGCCGACGGTATCCGCAAGGGGGCCTCGGACATCCACTGGGAGCCGTACGAGCGGACGTTCCGGGTGCGCTTCCGCCTGGACGGGGTGCTGCACGACGTGCTCGGCCCCCCGAAGCGCCACGAGGCGGCCATCATCTCGCGGCTGAAGATCATGGCGAACCTGGACATCGCGGAGCGGCGGATCCCGCAGGACGGCCGCATCAAGATCCGGTACGGCACCCGCGAGGTCGATCTGCGCGTCTCGATCGTCCCCACGATCTTCGGCGAGAAGGCGGTGCTCCGGGTCCTCGACCGGGAAGCGCTTCAGCTCGACCTCTCGCAGCTCGGCTTCGATCCGTGGAGCCTGGAGCAGTTCAACGCGGTCATCCGCCAGCCCTACGGGCTGGTCCTCATCACCGGCCCCACCGGCTCGGGGAAGACCACCACCCTCTACTCGGCGATCAACGCGATCAACTCCCCGGACCACAACATCATGACCGCAGAGGACCCGGTCGAGTACAACCTCTACGGCGTCAACCAGGTCCAGATCAACGACGGCATCGGGCGCACGTTCGCGCACGTGCTGCGGTCGTTCCTGCGCCAGGATCCCGACGTCATCCTGGTCGGCGAGACGCGGGATCTCGAGACCGCACAGATCGCGGTCCGCGCCGCGCTCACCGGGCATCTCGTGTTCACCACCCTGCACACCAACGACTGTCCCTCGACGGTGGCCCGGCTCGTCGACATGGGCGTCCCGCCGTTCCTCCTCTCGTCGTCGCTGCTGCTGGTGGTGGCGCAGCGCCTCGGTCGGCGCCTGTGCCGCCAGTGTCGCGAGCCGTACGAGGCGCGCGAGGACGATCTGGTGCCCTACGGATACGTGCCCACGGGGCGGGGTCGCTGCACCCTCTACCGTCCGCGCGGCTGCCCGGCGTGCAGCAACACCGGCCTGAAGGGGCGCGTCGCCTTCTACGAGGTGATGCCGATGACGGACGGCGTGCGCGACCTCGTCTTGCACAACGGCTCCACGGGGGCCTTGCGCGAGGCGGCGCTCCAGGCCGGGATGCGCTCCCTGCGACAGGCGGGCCTGGCGAAGGTGCTCGAGGGCGTCACGACCGTCGAGGAGGTCCTCAGGGTGACCCTGGCGTGACACGGGTGGCTCACGGCGCGCTACTGGCGGGGCTGGCGCTCCTGGTCCTGATGTGTGCGACCGGCCGGTTCGTCGGGGACGCGGCCCCGGCCCTGAGCGCCCTCGGCGCCATC
>DASTIC010000102.1:0-40857 GCA_035717845.1 Solirubrobacteraceae bacterium | reverse complement strand
AGCGCGTCGTGCAGGAACTCGCCGAACGGGTCGGCGCCCGTCCGGGTGATGACTGCCGCGCGGCGCCCGTGGCGGGCCGCCGCGACGGCGACGTTCGTGGCGCTGCCGCCGAGGAACTTGCCGAAGCGCTCGACCTCGCGCAGCGAGACGCCCACGTCCAGCGGATAGAGGTCGACCCCGATCCGGCCCATCGTGATCACGTCGAAGGCGCCGTTCACCATCCCGCATGCTCCCTCAGCCACGCGCGGTTGCGCTCCTGCTCGGCCGCGGCGGCGGCGAACGCCCCGTCGCCGTCCTCGAGCACGCGGTCCTGCTCGACCACGACCCAGCCGTCGTAGCCGCGCGCGTCGAGCGCCGCGCAGAAGCCCTCGAGGTCGACGTCGCCGTCGCCGAGCGCGCAGAACAGCCCGCGCCGCCAGGCGGTGAGCGTGTCGGCGCGCTCCCGCTTGACGCCGGCGAGCACGTCGAGCCTGACGTCCTTGACGTGGACGGCGCCCACGCGGTCGCCCCAGTCGCGCAGGGCCGTGAGCGCGTCGCCGCCGGCCACCGCCATGTGGCCGGAGTCGAGCAGCAGCGCTATATCCGACTCCTCGAGGAAGCGCTCGATCTCCGGCACCCCCTCCACGTAGGTCGACGTGTGGTGGTGGAAGACCGGCTCGTAGCCGCGCTCGCGGGCGGCCTCGGCGGCGCGCTCGACACCCTCGATCAGCGTGCTCCAGCGGCCGGCGTCGAGCCGCAGCGACGCGTCCTCGCCGCCACGGCCCGGGTTCGCGACCCGCTCCGGCCCGCCGGCGTCGCACAGGACGGCCAGCGCGCCGCCGGCGCCCGCGGCGTCGAACAGGTCGAGCGTGTGGTGCAGGCCGCTGAAGTCCCAGGCGTCGCGGTCGCTGAAGGCGACCGGGACGAAGCCGCCGACGACGTCGAGCTCGTGCGCCTCGAGCCGCTCGCGCAGGACGTCGCCCTCGCCCAGGTAGCCGGGCGGCCCGAGGTCGGCGCCCGCGTATCCGGCACCGGCGATCGCCTCCAGCACCGCCTCGGGCTCGGGCACCGGGAAGCTCGTGCCGACCGTCATCTCGAAGGCGCCGTAGCTGAGCGGCGCGTTGGCGACGCGCACGGTCATCGCGCAGACTCCCAGCTCCCGCTCCGCGCCGAGCGCTCGATCGCGTCGAGCACGCGGGCGGTGGCCACCATCTCGGCCAGGCCCGGAGCGTCCTGCTCGTCACGGGCGACCGCGGACACGAACGTGCGCGCCTCGAGCACCCGCAGGTCGTCGTAGCCCATCGGCACGCCCGCGCCGGGCTGGAAGGCCGCGAAGTCCGGGTGCTGGGCGCCGGCGAAGACACGCATGTAGCCCTCGTCATCACCGTTCTCCGCGAGCTGGAACCGCTCCAGCTCGTTCATGCGCTCGAGCTCCCAGGCGAGCGCGCCCTTGGTCCCGTGGACCTCGAAGCGCATCGCGACGTGCGGACCGACGATCACGCGGCTCGCCTCCAGCGAGCCGACCGCGCCGCCGCCGAGCTCGACCAGCGCGGCCGCCCAGTCCTCGTTCTCGACGTTCACCAGCTCGTCGGTCTCGACGCGGCTGAAGTGGGTGCCGGAGCCGACCGGGAGCGGCGGGCGGCGCGGGATCATCGTGGCCGTGCGGCCGCTGAGGCGCTCGATCGGGCCGACGAGGTTGTGCGTCATGTCGACGATGTGCGCCATCAGGTCGCCGAGCGCGCCGGAGCCGGCGTCGGCGCGGAAGAAGCGCCACGAGGCCGCGGCGTCGGGCCGGTTCGCGTAGTCGGCGAGGAAGACGCCGCGGTAGTGGTTGACGTCGCCGATCTCGCCCGCCTCGATCAGCCGCTTTGCGTGCTGCACCGCGGGGGCGAAGCGGTAGCAGAAGCCCACGCCGCTCACGACCCCGGCGCGCTCCGCCGCCTCGGCGACGGCCAGCGTGTCGTCGAGCCCGCGGCCGACCGGCTTCTCGACCCACACGTGCTTGCCGGCCGCGATGGCCGCGAGCGCGACCTCGCGGTGCATGGCGTTGGGCGTCGTGACGCTCACGGCCTCGACCTCGGGGTGCTCGACGACCGCGCGCCAATCCTCCGTGGTCGCCTCGAAGCCGACGCGCTCGGCGTGCTCGCGACGATCGGCGGCGAGATCCGACGCGATCACGAGCCGCGGCTCGACGCCGAGCTCGGGGAAGTGCTCGACCAGGCGGCGGTAGGACGTCGTGTGCACGCGTCCCATCCAGCCAAGGCCGACGACCCCGATGCCCAGCTTCCTCGCCACGCTCCCCTCCTGTCACCCGCAAGGCTTGGGCGACCCCGCAATCGATTCCGGAAGCTGGAATCGATTGCAGAATTGGCGGCCGTTGTCAAGCCGCACAGCCACAGGACCGGCGCACCCGCAGCGCGAGCGGCACGCGTTGCACGCCTGCATCGGCTCGCGCCGCCGGTCCCAGGCCGTTCAGCGCGCCGAGCAGGAGGTCGGCGGCGCGGCGGCCCATCTCGCGGTCGTGGCGGTCGAGCGACGTCATGGGCGGCTCGAGCAGGTCGGCGTACGGCGGCTCGTCGAACGAGACGACGGCGAGGTCCTCGGGCACGCGCGCGCCGCGTGCTCGAGCGGCCTGGAGGATCCCCATGGCCAGCGTGTCGGTCCCGCCCACCACGGCGGTCGGCGGCTCGTCGAGCTCGAGCAGCTCGATCCCGGCCGTGCGTGCGGTGGCGCCGTCCAGCGGGTCGGCGAAGCGGATGTAGTCCGGGGGCAGCGGCAGTCCGGCTCGGCCCGCCGAGGCGCGAAAGGCGTCGAGGCGCTCGCGGGCGGTGAACACGGCCGGCGTCCGGCCTTCGCCGGAGCTGTCGGGGGGACCGACGTAGGCGATCCGCCGCTGGCCGTGCACCTCGACCAGATGGTCGACCAGCAGCGCCACGCCCTCCGCGTTGGCCAGCGCGATCGCGCCAACTCCGACGTCGGGGAGCACGTCGTCGAAGAACACGACCGGCACGCCGATGTCCTCGTAGCCGCCGTAGGTTGCGATGATCAGGCCGTCGACCTGGTGTGCGCGCAGGCTGCGCACCGCCTCCCGCTCGCGGCCCGCGGCGCGGCCGGTGTTGACCACCAGCACGTGGTAGCCCGCGGCCTCCAGGACCTCCTGGACGCCCTTCAGGACCGTGCCGTAGAACGCCGCCGCCACGTCCGGCACCACGAGCCCGACCGCCATCGTCGAGCCGCGCCTCAGCGAGCGGGCGAGCTGGTTGGGCTGGAAGCTCAGCCGCTCCGCGGCCGCCCAGACGCGGGCGCGTGTGCGGGCGCTCACGTGCGTACCGGTGCCTAGCGCCCGCGACGCGGTCGACGAAGAGACCCCGGCGGCCGCCGCCACATCCGCCAGCGTCGGGCGCCGTGCGGTAGGTTCCCCGGAGGCCATGGCGGGACCCTACAGGGCTTGACAAACGATCCCAAACATGCGTAGGCTGCGCCCGCACTTGGAATCGATTGCACGGCGTCGCACCGAGGGAATGCGGCTCGTGCGCGACCATGCTGCGCCGTGGGCGCGGCGCGAGGAGGAGGGGAGCTTGATGTCGAGGACCTGGCACGTCGTGTCGGCGGTGCTGCTGTCTGTCCTGCTAGCCGTCGGCATCGCCGCGTGTGGCGACGACGACGACGGCGGAGGGGGCGGAGGCGGCAGCGGTAGCAGCGAGGAGGAGGTCACCGTCGGGCTGATCACCAAGACGGAGGCGAATCCGTTCTTCGTGAAGATGAAGGAGGGCGCGCAGGCGGCCGCCGACAAGGAGAACGTGAAGCTCCTGACGGCGTCGGGCAAGTCGGACACCGACAACGCCAGCCAGGTGACCGCGCTCGAGAACATGACGACGCAGGGCGCCAAGGGCATCCTCCTCGTGCCTGCCGACTCGAAGGCGGTCGTGCCGGCGATCGAGAAGGCGCGGGCGGCGGGCGTGATCGTCATCGCGCTCGACACGCCGACCGAGCCGCAGGAGGCCGCGGACGCGCTGTTCGCCACCGACAACCTCAAGGCCGGTGAGCTGATCGGGCAGTACGCCAAGGCCAAGGTCGAGGAGATGGGCATCGAGCCGAAGATCGCGATGCTCGACCTCGCGCCCGGCATCACGGTCGGCCAGCTGCGTCACGACGGCTTCCTCAAGGGGTTCGGGATCGAGGAGGGCGACCCGGCGATCGTCGGCGCCGCGCCGACCCTCGGGGACACCGCAAAGGGCCAGGCGGCGATGGAGACGCTGCTCCAGAAGGACCCCGACGTCAACGTGATCTACTCGATCAACGAGCCATCCGGGTTCGGCGGCGCGAACGCCCTCAAGGCGGCCGGCAAGAAGCCCGAGGACTTCATCCTCGTATCCGTCGACGGTGGCTGTGACGCGATCGAGCGCGGGATCAAGACCGGCGTGATCGACGCCACGAGCCAGCAGTACCCGCTCAAGATGGCCCAGCTCGGGGTCGAGAAGGTCGCTGCTGCGGTCCGCGGCGGGGAGAAGCCCTCGGGCTACCTGGACACGGGCGTCGAGCTGATCGCGAAGGACCCCGCCAAGGGCGTGGAGTCCAAGGACCCCGCGTACGGCGAAGAGAACTGCTGGGGGTAGGTCGTGGCGACTGAGCCTCAGACGGCGGGGGCGCCTCCGGGCACCCCCGCCCCCGCGGCCGGCGGCCGCAAGACCCCGAAAATGTCGGGAGACCGGGTAGCGCAGCTCGGGCCGCTGTTCGCCCTGCTGCTCGCGTGCGTGTTCTTCACCACGCAGTCGGACCAGTTCCTGGATCCGACGAACTTCTCGCTGATCATCCAGCAGGTGATGGTGATCGGCACGCTGGCGATCGGCCAGACGCTGATCATCCTCACGGCCGGCATCGACCTGTCGTGCGGCACGGCGATGGCGCTCGGGTCGATCGTCATGACCAAGCTCGCCGTCGACTCCGGCGTGGCGCCGGTGATCGCGATCCTGCTCGGCATCATCACGTGCGCGGTCGTCGGGTTCGTCAACGGCGGCCTCGTCGTCGGCCTGTCGCTGCCGCCGTTCATCGTGACGCTGGGCACGTTCAGCATCTGCCTCGCGCTCACGCACATCTACTCCAAGGACGAGACGATCTCGGGCCTGCCGAGCGTGATGACCAAGCTCGGCGAGTCGTTCTCGATCGGCGACACGGCGGTGACGTACGGCTCGCTGGTCACCCTCGGGCTGTTCGCCGTGTTCTGGTTCATCCTGACCCAGACGACGTGGGGCCGCCGCGTGTACGCGCTCGGCGACAACCCCGAGGCCACGCGCCTGATGGGTGTCCCCGTGCGCAAGCAGCTGCTGATGGTCTACGTCGTGGCCGGTGTGATCTACGGCATCGCGGCGCTGCTGCTCATCGCCCGCACCAACGTCGGCGACCCGAATGCGGGCCAGACCGACAACCTGGACGTCATCACCGCGGTGGTGCTCGGGGGCACGAGCCTGTTCGGCGGTCGCGGCACGATGATCGGGACCCTGATCGGGGCGCTCATCATCGGCGTGGTCCGCAACGGGCTCGTGCTGATGGGCGTCGCCTCGACCTACCAGATCCTCATCACCGGCATCCTGGTGATCGTCGCGGTGTCGGTCGATCAGATCGCGAGGAAGCGCGCATGACCGATACGAACCAGACGCCGATCCTCTCGGCCAGCGGCCTGAAGAAGCGCTACGGGAACGTCACGGCCATCGACGGCGCCGACTTCGAGCTGTACAACGGCGAGATCCTCGCCGTGATCGGCGACAACGGGGCCGGCAAGTCGAGCATGATCAAGGCCCTCTCGGGCGCCACGATCCCCGACGAGGGGGAGATCCGGCTCGACGGCGAGGTCGTGCGCTTCAAGACCCCGCACGACGCGCGCGAGGCGGGGATCGAGACGGTCTACCAGGACCTGGCGGTCGCGCCGGCGCTCGACATCGCGACGAACCTGTTCCTCGGGCGCGAGAAGCGCCGTGCCGGCCCGCTCGGCAGCGTTCTGCGGATGGTCGACCACAAGGCCATGCGCAAGGAGGCCGACAAGCAGATGAAGGCCCTCCAGATCGGCATCCGCTCGATGAGCCAGGCGGTCGAGACGCTGTCCGGCGGCCAGCGCCAGGGCGTCGCGGTGGCCCGCGCCGCCGCCTGGGCGCGCAAGCTCGTGATCATGGACGAGCCGACCGCCGCCCTCGGCGTCAAGGAGTCCGGCCAGGTGCTCGAGCTGATCAAGCGCGTGCGCGACAGCGGGCTGCCGGTGATCCTCATCAGCCACAACATGCCGCACGTGTTCGAGATCGCCGACCGGATCCACATCCACCGGCTCGGGAAGCGGGTGGCGGTCGTGACGCCCCAGACCCACACGATGCACGAGGTGGTGGGGATCATGACCGGGGCCGTGGTGCACGACCTCGAGCACCCCGACGAGGACGGCAACGGCAGAGCCCCGGCGGACGCCGAGGCGGATCAGCAGAAGCCCGCCGACCCGGCGGGCTGAGGAACGTCGGACCCCGCCGCCGTGGACTCCTCCCCACGGCGGCGGGCGCCCGGATGACCTGCTCTTACGCGCTCAGGCGCGGGCGCGAGCAGGTGTGGTCGTAGCAGACCTCCGGGCGGTCCTCGTACGAGCTCGCGTGGAAGTGGACGGCGTCGTCGCGCTCAGGGCGCAGGATGCTGTTCAGGGTGGAGAGGAAGCGTGCCATGGTTTCGGGTGAGCCTTTCCTGGTCTAGGGGCCATAGGACCCACATCCAGCGTATGACGCGCCGTCTGTGAGATCGCTCCACCGACGAACGTCAACGGCGGCTGGGTAGGGAGGCTGGGGAGCCCGGCGATTGTGTGCATTTCGTCGACCTCACGGCGCTCCGGCTCGTGACGTCGACGTTATGCCCCCATAGCGTGCATTTCGTCGACTTCACGAGCGCGGGCGCGGTGAAGTCGACGTTATGCACCCTGGTCGCGGTCGATCCCCTCGCTCGCCCTGCCCAGCCCGGAGGACTACCCCGAGACCACTCCCCGCTCGAGCGCGAGCCTGACGAGCTCCGCCCGTTTGCGGTTCTGGGGCATGCCGTCGATCCCGAACAGCTCGAACATCGCGTGCAGGTGGCTCTTGACGGTGTCGACGGTGACGAACAGCGCGGCCGCGATCTCGGCGTTGGAGGCCGGAGCGGCGAACCGCCCGTCCAGGGCCGGGGCGCACAGCGCGGCCAGGACGCGGCGCTGCGCCGGGGTCAGGTCGGGCGTCGGGCCGTAGCGCGTCGTCGTCGTGGTGGGCACCGCGGCGTCGAACGCGACGAACACGAGCGACGTCCCGCCGATGGTCACGGTGTCCCCGCTCCCCAGCCGCCGCCGGCCATGCACCCTCTGGCCGTTCACGTACGACCCGTTGCGCGAGAGGCCGTCGTCGAGCAGCGTCCACGAGTCGCCGACGCGCTCGAGCACCGCATGCGCGCGCGAGACCTCGGTGTCCCAGGGCAGCGAGATGTCGCTGCGGACCTCGCGACCGATGCTCAGCGTGCTCACCCCGGGGCCGAGCTCCACGATCCGCTGGCGCCCGCTGCCGTCCAGGTAGACGATGAACGGAACCCCGCGCCGCTCGGTCGCGAGGCGCTCGGCGAGCTCGGCCGCCGAGACGCTGCGCAGCCCGGCCGGAAGCGCCTTCACGGCGTAAAGCTATCGCAGAGCGGTAAGTGAATTCCAACCTTTGGGACCTGGTTCGGGCGGCGCGCGAGACGTACGGTCCGACCTCCACTCCTCTCCTCCACCGGAGGTCCATATGCACCGACGTCGCTTGGCGGCCCTCGCCGTCCCGCTCGTCGCCGCGGCCGCCACGCCGGCGCTCGCGCGTCCCCCTGCCGACGTCCCAGCCATGGGGCCGAGCACGACCACGCCGCCCTATCTGGTCCCGGCAGCCGACGGCGTCCACCTCACCTCGCTCCTCACCGTCGACGACGGCGCGGCGTCGAACGGCTACGAGCTGGACGGCACGCCGGACGGGCTCGGCGCCCACCGGAGCGGCCGGAACCACTTCACGCTGTTCATGAACCACGAGTTCAACGCGCAGACCGGGACGGTTCGCCGGCATGGCCAGAGAGGCGCGTACGTCTCCACGTTCACGATCGACCGGCGCGACCTCGAGGTCGAGACGGGCGAGGACACGATCGCGCCCGGCGTCCAGTACTGGGACTACGTGACGCAGCGGTACCAGGCCACCGCCTCGACGGGAGGGACGAACCCGCGCCAGCCGGGCGACCAGTTCCTCGCCCAGGGCAACCCGTTCTCGCGCTTCTGCTCGGCGACGCTCAGCGCCCGGCGGCAGTTCGAGAGCCGTGAGAGCGATCGCGGCTATTCCGGACGGATCTACTTCGGCAACGAGGAGAACGGCAACGAGGGCCGCGCTTTCGGCGTGCTCGAGGACGGTACGACGCAGCAGCTGCCGCGCCTCGGGCTCTTCTCCTGGGAGAACACCCTCCCGGCGTACAACCGCTCGGACACGACGACGACGATCGGAAACGAGGACACCGCGTTCGGCCAGCTGCGGGTCTACGAGGGCGTCAAGCGCCGCCGCGGCAACCCGTTCGACCGCGCAGGCCTCACGAACGGCGTCACGTCGGTGCTCGACGTCCTCGACGAGACCGTGCGTACCGACCGCGAGTTCCGCACCAAGTACGGCACGGGCGTGCCGGTCGAGTTCGACCTCGCGGAGGTCGACTGGGACCAGTCCGGCCTCCGCCAGCAGGTCGAGGCGGCGGCGGACGGCCTGACCCTGAACCGGATCGAGGACGGCGCCTGGGACCCGAAGCACCCGGACGACTTCTACTTCGTGACGACGGAGGGCGGTGACACCACGCGCACCGATCCGGCGATCCCGCGTGACGGCGGCGGCCTGTGGAAGCTCACGTTCGAGGACATCGAGCACCCCAGCCTCGGCGGCACGATCGAGCTGCTGCTCGACGGCTCGGAGGCGCCGTACCTGAACAAGCCCGACAACGTCACGCTCGACCGCGACGGCAACCTCCTGATCCAGGAGGACGCCGGCAACAACGCGCACATCTCCCGGATCGTGGCCTACGACACGCGCAGCGGCGCGCGCGGCGTCGTGGCGACGTTCGACCCCGAGCGGTTCGCGCTTGGCGGCTCGCGCTTCCTCACCATCAACGAGGAGTCGAGCGGCATCATCGACGCGGCGCACGTGATCGGCAGGGGTTGGTTCCTGTTCGACGCGGCCGTCCACGCTCCCGCCGCCGACCCGGCGCACGTGGAGCTCGGGCAGCTGCTGGCGATGAAGGTCGACGACTTCGACGAGGTCTACGACCGTCACTGAGGCGACGGCTGGCGGCCGGGCCGGCCGATCCGCAGGAACTCCATTCCCGCGGGTTCGACCAGCTCGGCCAGCCGCTCGATCGGGGAAGCCAGCGCTTCGGACGGCGCCATCGCGCCAGGGGTGCCCTGGATCACGGTCACGGCGCCGCCGAGGCGCCTGGCCCCGCCGGCGATGACCACGACATCGAGCTCGTCGTCGTCGGTCAGCTGGAGCACGCCGAGGGCCGATCCGAAGCGGTCGCCGGGCCTGCCGACGCCGGGCACGTCCGGGGGGTCCTTGCGCCAGGCGATGCTGCCCACCGCCGCCCAGCCCCGCTTGGCCCCGCGCACGAGGGTGACCGCTCCTTCGTCGCGATCCTCGTAGGGCGCGCTGATGAGCAGGTCGGCGTAGCCGTCGGGATCGGTGTCCCCGACGTCGACGATCGTGCCGAAGCCGTCTCCAGGCTCGTCCCGGCCGGCGACGTCCGGGGTGTCCTGGTCGATCGTGATCCGCCGCGCGGGTCCTTCAGGTCCGCCGAACCACAGGCGCACCTCACCCCCGTCCTCTGGCTCGCCGCCACCGTCGCCCTGGACGATGTCCTCGTAGCCGTCGTTGTCCACGTCGGCGATGCCGAGCGACGACGTCCCGCCGTCAGCCGTCTCGCCGAGCCGCTCGCACGTATCCGGCCCTCCGCGCTTGCCGAGGCAGACCACGAGATGCCCCGTGCTCGCCTGGTGCAGCCGGTCGGGCGCCCCGGCCACGACGTCGAGGCGAGCGTCGCCGTTCACGTCGCCGGCGCGGATCCGGTTGCCGAAGTCCCCGACCGTGCGATCCGGCGGGCGGAGGGTCTGGGCGCCGCGGACGTCCAGGCCGCTCGCATCGCCGAAGACGACCTTCATGACACCGCTGCCCGCTCCCACCGGCAACGGTCCGGGCGCGCCGATCACGAGGTCGCCGAAGCCGTCGGCGTTGAAGTCCGCGGCGGCGAGCCCGATGCCGTACCGGCCGGCGGGCGCGGGCAGCCGCAGGGCCGCGCCGGGGATCTGCTCGGTCCGGCCGCCGAGGAGCCCGTCCTCCGTCCCGTACACCACCGACACGAGCGCGCGCCCGGGCGCGCCGACCGCGAGATCCGCGAGGCCGTCGCGGTTGAAGTCCGCGCTCGCGAGGCCACCGCCGAACCGGTCGTGGATGGTGAACGGTTCGGGCACGCCGGCGTCGTCCGGGGTGATCACGATCGACTCGCTCGACCCCGGCCCCCCGTGCACGACCACGACACCGCTCGCGATGCGCTCGCCGCGAGACGCCGACTCCGGCATGCCGAGGACCAGCTCCTCGCGACCGTCGCCGTCGAAGTCGAACGGCGTGGCAGCGCGGGGCGGCGACGACGAGCGGGGCTCGTCCGAGCGAAGCAGGAGGAGCCCGAGGACGCCGGCCGTTGCGACGACGGCGACCGCCGCCGCGATACGGCGGCGCGGGATCCCGCCCGCCTCCTCGAGCGGCGCCTCCCCGCGCTCCCTGCTGTCGACCAGCGTGCGGCCCTCGGGCGGCGAGTCGGCCGTCGTGGGCTGCTCGTCCGCGGGAACGTCGGGGACCGGCGGCGCCTCGGGCGCGACAGGTGCCGTGATGGCGCCGGCGCGCCGCCAGTACGGCCCGAGCCCGTCGACGGCCATCTCCTCGAGCGCCTCCCAGGCGTCCGTCGCCGATGCGGGTCGCGCCAACGGGTCCTTGGCCAGCAGCCAGTCGACCCATTCGCGCACCCGCGGAGGGGTGTCCGGCGCGACCTCGGCGAGCGGCGGCGGCGGGGTGTGGACGTGCTGGTAGAGCACCGCCACCGGCGTCGAGCCTTCGAACGGCGGACGGCCGGCGAGGAGCTCGTACGCGATGACCCCCACCGCGTACATGTCCGTGTACGGGCCCAGGCGCTCGTTCTGCGCCTGCTCGGGCGCCATGTACGCGGGCGTGCCGATCGCGCTCCCCGTGCTCGTGAGCTGCGCCGTGACGGCGTTGTACGCGCGCGCGATCCCGAAGTCGGCGATCTTCACGGCACCCCGCCGCGTGAGGAGGACGTTCTCCGGCTTGAGGTCGCGGTGGGCCACCCCGCGCTCCTCGGCGTGGGCGAGCCCGGTCAGCACCCCTTCCAGGACACGGGCGACCTGCGGGAGGGCAAGCCGGCCGACGAACGGGCGCAGCGATCCGCCCGCCACGTACTCCATCGCGATGTACGGCACCCCGTCGTGCTCGAAGAAGTCGAACACGGTGACGACGTTCGGGTGGTCGAGCGCCGCGGCGAACTGCGCCTCGCGCACGAACCGCTGCGCGAGCAGCGGGCCGCTGTCGAGGTCGAGCCGCTTGAGCGCCACCTCGCGGTCGAGCGCGGCCTGCCGGGCGAGATAGACCACGCCCGTCCCGCCGCGCGCGAGCACGCGCACGATCTCATAGATGCCAATCCGCTCACCGGTCACGGCGTCGCCGCGACCCTACCGCTGCGCAGGAAAGCGGACTAGAGCCCGGCGGCGCGGGCGACCCCCGAGACGTACGCGGCCGCGCCCGGCGGCCGGTCCTCGGGCTCCTTCTCGAGCGCCCGCACGACCGCGCGGGCGACGGCGGCGTCGATGTCGCGGCGCACCTCGGTGAGGTCCGGGGGCGGCTCCTGGAGGTGCGCGAAGAGGACCCGCATGCTCGGCCGGCCCCCGAACGGCGGCGCGCCGGTGAGCGACTCCCACATCACGCACCCGAGCGCGTAGACGTCGGTGGCGGGCGAGACGTCCTCGCCGCGAATCTGCTCCGGCGCCATGTAGTCGAGCGAGCCGAGGGCCTGGCCGGGCCGGGTGAGGTTCGAGGCCTGGCTGTCCTTGGCGAGTCCGAAATCGGACACGTAGGGCGTGTCGCCGTCGAGCAGGATGTTGGCCGGCTTGATGTCGCGGTGCACGAGGCCGGCGGCGTGCAGCGCGTCGATCCCCTCCGCGGCCTGGCCCAGCATCGCCACCGCCTCGGGCAGCGAGAGGGCGCCGGTGGAGCCGATCCGGTCGGCCAGCGAGCCGCCCGGGATGAGGCGCTGGACGAGGTAGGGCAGGCCGCCCTCGTCGCCGTGGGCGAGCACCTCGACCACGTTCGGATGCGAGATCTTCTGGGCTGCCTTGACCTCGCGCCGGAAGCGGCGCAGGAACACGTCGTCCTGCGTGAGCTCGGTGGTGACGACCTTGAGGGCCACCGGCTCCTCGCCGTCGGCCGTGCCCTCGAACACCACGCCCATCCGCCCGCGACCGATCATCCGGGTGATCCGGTACGGGCCGAGGGAGTCGCCCGGCCGGGGCTCGAGCGCGATCTCAGGCATGCGGCGGCGCCAAGAATACCCGCGCGGCCTGGACGCTCGTCCACTTGCGCGCGGGAAGCTCAACGACCAGACTTGCGTTGATCTCGCTTATGGACAGGCCACAGCTCGGCTATTACAGGATCGAGGGGATCGTCGGCGTCGGGCGCACGGGGATCGTGTACCTCGCGACCGATGCCCGCACCGGCCGCGCCGTGGCGCTCAAAGTGCTGCGCGACGACGTCGGGATCGACCCGGTGTACCGGGAGCGGTTCCGGCGCGAGGGCTCGCTGCTCGCCGCCCTGCGCCACCCGCACATCGTCCCGATCTACGGGATGGGCGAGATCGACGGCGAGCTGTACATCGCCACGCGGCTGGTCTGCAGCACGCTCAAGCAGCTGATCATCAGCGGCCCGCTCGCGGTCGACGTCGGCGTGCGGATCCTCACCGCGATCGCCGAGGCGATCGACACCGCGCACGCGGCCGGGATCGTCCACCGCGACGTCAAGCCCGCGAACGTGCTGATCGACCCCGGCTACCACGCGTACCTCGGGGACTTCGGGCTGGCGCGCGACCCGGACGGCGCGAGGCTCACCCTGCCCGGCCAGGTGCTCGGCACGCTCGACTACATGGCCCCCGAGCACCTCGAGGCCGAGGGCGTCGGCACGGCGGCCGACATCTACGCCTTCGCATGCCTGGCAATCGAGACGCTGACCGGCGAGGTCCCGTTCCCCCGCGGCACCGACGCCGCCGTGATGTACGCCCACGTGATCGACCCGCCGCCGAGCCTGCACGAGCGGCGGCCCGAGCTGCCCCCGCAGCTCGACGAAGCGATCGCGCTGGGCATGGCCAAGGACCCGGACGAGCGTCCATCCACCGCCCGCGCCCTGCTGACGGAGATGCTGCGGGCGCTCGGCCGGCCGGTCCCGGCGCGCCTCGTCGCCGCCGCTTGAGGAGGCGCGCCGGACGTTGACGGAAGACTCGAGCGCCACGGCGCCCGGCGGGGCCATCTTCAGCGGCCGCTACGAGATCGTCGCGCCGATCTCGAGCGGCGCCATGGGCGCCGTCTACCGCGCGATCGATCGCGATACGCAGCAGGAGGTGGCGGTCAAGCGGCTGCTCGACCTCCAGCACGCCGCCCGCTTCGAGATCGAGGCCCGCCTCCTCGCCAGCCTCAGCCACCCGCGCGTGGTGAAGGTGCTCGACCACTCCCAGGACGAGCACGGGCTCTACATCGTCATGGACCTCGTGCGCGGCACGGACCTCGGCGCCCAGCTCAAGGAGCGCGGCGCGCCCGGACTGCCGGCCCAGGAGGCGGTGGACTACGCGCGGCACGTGTGCGAGGCGCTCCAGTACGTGCACGACCAGCAGATCGTGCACCGCGACGTCAAGCCGCAGAACATGATCCTGGCCGACGACGGCGTCGTGCTCGTCGACTTCGGGGTCGCGCGCGCGATCGGCAGCGACGAGACGGTCGGCACGATCGCGGTCGGCACTCCGCGCTACATGGCCCCCGAGGTGTTCGCCGGCGGCACCGTCTCCCCCGCCTCGGACGTCTTCAGCCTCGCCGCCACGCTGTGGACGCTGATGATCGGCAGCCCGCCCCGCTACGGCGACGTGCTGAAGATCGAGAAGGTGGCGCCCGAGCTGCCGCCCGAGCTGCGCGAGGCGCTCGCGGGCGGCCTCGAGATGCTGCCGGAGATGCGCATCTCCTCGGCCACGGCGTTCGCCGAGGCGATCGGCGTGCCGCTCACCGACCGCGGCGGCCAGTCGCTCGCCCAGAGCCTCGGGCGCGCGCCGGTGCACCGCCGGGTGATCGAGGCGATCGTGCGCACCGCGGCCGGCATGTTCGAGGCGGCCGCCGCGTCGATCGCGCTCACCGACACCGTCTCGGGCGAGCTGGTGTACGAGGCCGCGTGGGGCGCGGGCGCGTCCGAGGTCGTCGGCCTGCGGCTGCCCCCCGGCGCCGGCCTCTCGGGCGCGGTGGTGGCGACCGGCGAGGCGGTCGCGGTCCCCGACTGCCGCAGCGACCCGCGCTTCGCCGCCCAGGTGGCGGCCAAGACGGGCTACGTGCCCTACACGATGCTCGTCACCCCGCTCGTGCGGGAGGGCAAGACGATCGGCGCCCTGTCGCTGCTCGACCGGCGCGACGGCGGGCCGTACCGGCACGAGGACCTGGCGCGCGCGGCGCTGTTCGCCGACCTCGCCGTGGTCGCCCTCGACCTCGACGTGTTCCCGCTCACCACCTCCGGTGGCCCGGCGGGGCAGTAGCGGTTAGGTTTGCGCCGATGAGCCACTACGACGCCATCATCGTCGGCTCGGGCTTCGGCGGCTCGGTGATGGCATACCGGCTGGCGGAGGCGGGTCAGCGCGTGTGCGTGCTCGAGCGCGGCCGCCCCTATCCCCCCGGGTCGTTCACCCGCAGCCCCCGCCGCGCGCGCGAGAGCTTCTGGGACCCCGAGCGCGGGCTGACCGGCATGTATCACTACTGGTCGTTCCGCGGGATCGACGCGCTGGTCTCGGCCGGCCTCGGCGGCGGCTCGCTGATCTACGCCAACGTCTTCCTGCGCAAGGACGAGCGCTGGTTCATCAAGGAGGACCTGCACGACGGCGGGTACGAGCACTGGCCGGTCACGCGCGCCGACCTCGATCCCCACTACGACCGCGTCGAGCGGATGGTCGGGGTGCAGCGGTACCCGTTCGAGCACGAGCCGTACGCGGGCACGCCGAAGACGATCGCCTTCAAGCTGGCGGCCGAGCGCAACGGGCTCGAGTGGTTCCTGCCGCCGCTGGCCGTGACGTTCGGCAACGAGGGCCAGCGCCCGGTCCCCGGGCAGAAGATCGAGGAGCCGATCCGCAACCTCCACGACCGCGACCGCGTGACGTGCCAGCTGTGCGGCGAGTGCGACGTGGGCTGCAACTTCGGCGCCAAGAACACGCTCGACTACAACTACCTGACCCACGCCAAGCATCACGGCGCGGAGATCCGCACGCTGGCCGACGTGCGGACCCTCGAGCCGCGCGAGGGCGGGGGCTACGCGGTCGGCTACGCCGCCCTGGACGAGGAGGCAGGAGCCGCCGAGGCCAACGGGCGCCCGGCGCCGCTGCACACGCTGACCTGCGACCGCCTGGTGCTGAGCGCCGGCACGCTTGGCACGACCACGCTGCTGCTGCGCAACCGCAGCGCGTTCCCGCGCATGAGCCGCAAGCTGGGTACGCGCTTCTGCGGCAACGGCGACCTGCTCACGGTCGCCATCAACTGCGGCGAGGTGACCGACGGCAAGCGGGTGCCCCGCATCGTCGACCCCGGCTACGGCCCGGTGATCACCAGCACCGCCCGCGTGCCCGACGCGCTCGACGGCGGCGAGGGCCGCGGCTTCTACCTCCAGGATGCCGGCTACCCGCAGCACCTGGCCTGGGTCCTGCACGTGGTGGCGGCGCCCCGCACGCTGTGGAACTGGCGGTCGAACGGCTGGTACCTGGTCAAGAACTGGCTGCGTGGGTCGCCCGACACCGACGTCACGCGCCACATCGCGGACCTCATGGAGTCCGCCGAGCTGTCGGCCGGCGGCCTCCCGCTGCTCGCCATGGGCCGCGACATCCCGGACGGCCGCATGTTCCTGCGCAATGGGCGGCTCGACCTCGACTGGAAGGCCGAGAAGTCCAACGCCTACTTCGAGCGCGTGCGCACCACCTCGCGCGGCGTCGCCCGCTCGCTCGGCGGGCGCTTTGCCGACAACCCGATCTGGTTCCTGCGACGCGTGATCACGGTCCACCCGCTCGGCGGCGCCCCGATGGGCCGGTTCCCGAGCGAGGGCGTCGTCGACGCCGACGGCAACGTGTTCGGCTACCCGGGCCTCTACGTCGCCGACGGCTCGGTCATGCCCGGCCCCGTCGGCCCGAACCCGAGCCTCACGATCGCCGCCCTCGCCGACCGCTTCGCCGACCGCATCGTCGAGTCCCACCCCGCCGCGGAGGCGGCCGCCACATGACAGCCAGCGTGCAGTTCACCGAGGAGATGCTCGGTCACGTCACCTTCGGCGAGAGCGACTTCGCTCGCGGGGCCGCGCCCGAGCGCGACGGCGCGGGAGCCCTGAAGTTCCACCTCACGATCGTGGTCGACGACATCGAGCGCTTCGGCACCGACCCGACGCGGCGCGCCGGCGCGCACGGCTACCTCGACTGCGACGCGCTCGGCGGCCGCCTGCCGGTCGAGCATGGCGTCTTCAACCTGTTCGTCGACACCGAGCCGGGTGTCAAGCGGATGCTCTACCGGCTCCACTTCCGCGATGGCGCCGGCCACCCGCTGACGCTGAGCGGCTTCAAGCTCGTCAAGGACGACGCGGGCTTCGACGTCTGGAAGGACACGACCACGCTGTTCACGCGCGTGCTGCGCGGGCACGTCGACGAGCAGCAGGAGGCGAGCGCGGAGATCGTCGCCTCGGGCGTGCTGCGCATCCGGATCCGGGACTTCGCCCGGCAGCTCACGACGTTCCGGGCCGGTGGGCCGGACGCCGGCGCCAAGCTCGGCGCGCTCGCGAAGTTCGGGACCATCTTCCTCGGCCAGCTGGCCGAGGCCTACCTGCGGAAGGGACGGCGGGCGAATGGCGCGACGCAAGGGTAAGCGCCTCGAGGAGGCGGCCAAGGCGGGGACCAAGCCGTCGGGCCGCACGCGCCTGCTGGGCGGCCTCGCCGGCGGCGCGGTGCTGCTCGTCGGCGGCGCCGAGGTCACCCGCGTGTGGCGGCTCGGGATGCTGCCGGTGAGCCGCGAGGAGGCGGCGTCCGAGGAGGCGGTCGGCCCCCTGCGGCGCGCGGTCCGGATCCTGCGCGAGGGCTACGCGGTCAGCCGCACGCGCGAGAACACGCTCTTCAACATGCTCGCCTCCTTCGCGGTGACGTTCGCGATCACGCGCGGGATCACGGTCTACATCCGCGAGCACGGCGGCCTCGGGCCGATCCAGAACGTCGTCGTCGGCACGCGGCACATCCATCACTTCATCCCCGGCGGGCTGATCGCGCTCGGCGCCGGCGGCGTGGCGATCGGCATGAAGGGCGACCGCGTCGACAAGTACCTCGCCTTCCCGTTCGGGATCGGCGTCGCGCTCGTGCTCGACGAGTCGGCGCTGCTGCTCGAGCTCGAGGACGTCTACTGGACCGAGGAGGGCGTGCTCAGCGTGCAGATCGTGTTCGCCGCGATGGCCGTGCTCGCCGCCCTGGCGTACCTGATCCGCATGCTGCGGACCACCGAGGGCCAGGACACCGAGACCGACTGGGAGCTGGCGGCCAAGGCCTGGGACGACCTCCAGATGATCCCCGGCAGCGGGAGCTCGGAACCCGGCATCGGGCTGTAGCAGGACGACGCCCGCCGCACGGGTGGCGCGGCGGACGCGGGTTGCTTAGGGTTGCCCCGAGGCGACCGAGGATGGCGACCACGGAGCCCAAGCCGTCGCCAGGGCTTGCTGTCGAAGACCTGCCGGCGCGACGCAGCTGGGTGCCCTCGGCGCTGCTCGGGCTCGCCGTCGCGGCGCTCGTCGCGTTCCCGGTCGGCGCCCGCGTGGCCGCCGACGGCCAGCCGGTCCGCCCGCCGCCGCCCGTCACGCTCGCGCCGCTGCCGGCCGGCGACCCCGGGCCCGCGGTCCGCGAGCTCCCGGTGCTCGCGACGGCCACCGGGGCGCCGGCCGACCTCGCCACCGTGGACCGCGCGGGCGCCAGGCGGGCCGCGATCGACCTGCTGGGGCCCGTCCGCGGGCGCGAGCTGGCGGCGCTCATGCGACCCCGCGCGCCGCCGGTCGCGACCCCCGAGGGCGTGGTCGGCCTCGTCCTGGGCCGAGTCCCCCCGTACCCGTATCGCTACCGCTCGCTCGAGCGCCTCCTGCGGGCGCTGCCCGATCGGCTCTCGTCACGGCAGGTCGGCCTGGCGACGGCCCTCGGCGCACAGCTCGCCGTCGCCGCCGCGTCCGGCGGCCGCCCGAACGACGCACCGGTCGCCTTCGCGCTGCTCGATCGCGCCCGCGCCGGCGGGGCGTGCGCCCCGCAGCTCGACCTGCTCCTCGTCGTCGCCGCACAGCGGAAGCCCGTCGAGCGACAGGTGCGGCTCGAGGCGCAGCGCGCGCAGCGTGCGTGCCCGGGCGACCCGACGCCGGGATGGCTACTGGGCCAGCTGCGCTTCCAGCTCGCCGATCCCGCGGCGCGGGCGACCTACCAGCGCCTCCAGCGCGACTTCCCTCGGTCGGCCGCGGGCTGGAGCGGGGAGGCCGAGGTCAAGGTGTTCCAGGCGGCGTCCGAGCCGCGCGGTCGAGCGTTCGGTACGCGGCGGCTGCTCCGCGAGGCCCTGCTGCGGCTGGAGCGCGCCGCCGCGCTGGACGCCGATCCTGGGCTGCACAGCGGCATCGCGCTCGCCCAGGCGGGACTCGGGCGTCCGCGCGACGCGGCGACCAGCCAGCGGCGCGCGATCGCCGGACGGCCCGGCTCCGCCCCGGTCCTCGCGCCGCTCGTCGAGTACCTCGAGCAGGGCCACGACTTCGCCGCCGCCGCGGCGGCCGCTGACGAGCTGCGCGCCGCCGGCCGCTTCCCCCGCGGACCGGCCCTGTATCCGTTCGTGCCCGAAGGGACGCTCGACAAGCGATTCGGCACCCTCGCCGCGGGCGCGCCGCGCGGGCCGCTCTCGCTCGGCGCGGGCCGGCTCGCGCGGCTGACGGTGTCGCTCTATCCGCTCCCCGTGGTCGCAAGCGAGGCGATCGTCGGCGACACGTCGTTCATCCCGGTGTTCCGGCCCAGGCGCTGGATCACGGGCTCGGAGCGCTGGTGCCCGGAGTGGGCGGCGCGTCGCGACCTGCTCCTGACCGGCGACCCTTCCCGCGCGCGCGCCGGCCCGGCGCCGGACGCCACGCGCCTGGCGGAGTGCGGCTCCGCCGCCGACGCCGCGCTGCTCGCCGCGATCGGCGATCTCGAGGCGGGCGACCGGGACGCCCTGCGCGGGCGGGCGCTCGAGCCCGGCGACGCCCACGACGCGAGGCAGAACCTCTGGCGCTGGGCGGGAGAGCTCGGTCGCGCGGAGGACGCCGCGCGTGAATGGACCCGCGCCGCCAGGAGGGATCCGCGTCCGTGGCTCCAGCTCGGCGAGATCGAGTACCTGCGCGGCGACCACGATGGCGCGATCGCCGACTTCGGCACCGCCATCCGCCGCGCCCGCGACCGCAGCGGGACATGGACCGTCGCCGAGGCCGACGCGCTGCTCCGCCGGGCGGCGTCGCTGATCGCCGCCGGGCGCCGGGAGGAGGGCATCGCGACGATGGGGCAGGCGGACGAGATGGCGTCGCGGGTGGTGGCGCTCGGCACCGACCCCGCGTTGCGCGACGACCCCGTCGTGGAGGTCGGCGAGGGCCTGATCGCGCCGGAGGTCGGCTCCGACCACGCCAAGTCGATCGCCTACCACGCCCGCGCGTCGGTCGGCGACGCGCTCCGCGAGGCCGGCCGCGTGCGCGAGGCAGCCGAGAGCTACGCGGCCGCGCGTGAGTCCGCGGCCGCGCTGGGGTCGTCGGAGGACTCGCCGGACTTCCGCGTCGAGCGCCTGGAGAACAACGAGGCGGTCACCGACCTCCGGCTCGGACGGTTCGCCGCCGCGCGCGAGCACGCACGAGCCGCGGTCGCGATCGACCGGCTGAACCCGGCGTTCCTCATGACCGCCGCGTACGTCGAGGCGCAGGCCGGCCGTCTCGGCGAGGCGGTGCGGCTCAACCGGGCGGCGCTCGAGGCCGACCCCACGACGTACCCGGCGGCCAACGACCTCGGGGTCCTGCTCGCCCGCATGGGCGACGAGGAGGGCGCCGTCCGGGCCCTGCGCCGGGCGGTCGGCAGCAACGAGGGCTACGCGCTCGCGTGGTTCAACCTCGGGGTCGTGCACGGCCGCATGGGTCCCCTGCACGTCCTCGCGTCGCAGGGTGCGCTCGCCCGCGCGATCGAGCTCGACGAGGACTTCCGCGGCCGCAAGGCCGAGCCGACCCTCGATGCGAGCACCTACCGCACCGGCCTCGACCTCTCGCGGCCACTGCCGCCCGAGTGGACCTTCGCCGGCTCGCAGTCGGGACGCCCTGCCGCCGTCGCCGGAGGGGCGGCGATCCTGCTGCTCACGCTCTCGCTGGGCCGGTCGCTGGTCTCGCGGACCGGGGGTCGCGGCTTCGCGGACAGGTGGCTCGAGCCCGCCTCGCGCGTCCTCGCTCGCGTTCCGCTGATCGGCCGGCTGACCGCTCCGGCGCTCGGCATCGCCGCCGCGCTCGCGATCCTGACCTGGACGCTCGCCCGCGAGAGCGGCGGCGGCACCGCCACCGCGCTCACGCTCCTCGCCGGCCTGGCGCTGCTCGTCGCCGCCATACTCGGGACACGCGTCCTCGTCGCCCGGCGCGCCGGCGCGTACGTCCGCCAGGCGACGTGGCCGCCGGGCCTCGTCTTCGGGCTCGGCGCGGGCGCCGCGGGGTTCGCGTGGGTCCCGCTGCCCGCGGTGACCACGCCGGAGGAGGATGTGCGGCTGCGCCGGGCGGCGCCCGCCGCCGCGGGGCTTATCGGCGTCGCACTGATCGCGCTCACCGCGTGGCTCGACGTTCCGGTCACGCGGGCGCTCGCCGTCGCGGCGCTGATCATGGCGGCCTCGCTGCTGACGCCGGTCAAGCCGCTCGACGGGGCGGCGATCGCGAAGGCCGGCGCCGCCGGCGCGAGCCTCGCGGCGCTCGGCCTCGGCGCGCTGGCCCTGCTCGGGCTCAGCTGAGGGCGGGCGCGCGGTCCTCCGCCACGTCCGACTCGAAGTCGGCGCGCGGGAGCACGCGGTCGAGGCGCCGCGGCAGCCACCAGTTCCAGTCGCCCATCAGTTCCATCGCGGCCGGCACGAGGACGAGCCGCACGAGCGTGGCGTCGAGGGCGATCGCGACCGCCAACCCCACGCCGATCTCCTTGATCTGCGGCACGCCCGTGAGCGCGAAGGTGCCGAAGACCACGACCATGATGAGCGCCGCGCTCGTGATCACCTTGGCGCTGGCCTCCAGGCCCTCGGCGACCGCCCGGCGGTTGTCGCCGGTCGCCAGGTAGCGCTCGCGGATGCGCGAGAGCAGGAAGACCTCGTAGTCCATCGAGAGCCCGAAGACGATGGCCAGCAGCAGCGGCGGCGTGACCGTGTTGATGTAGCCGAGCGAGTCGTATCCGGTGATGCCGTCCAGCCACCCGTACTGGAAGATCGCCACGAGCACGCCATAGGCGGCGGCGACCGACAGGAGGTTCATCAGCACCGCCTTCAGCGGCAGCAGGACCGAGCGCAGAACGACGAGCAGCACCAGGTAGCTGCACACCATCACGAACAGGAACACCTTCCAGATCCCGCCCGAGATCAGCCGGTTGAAGTCCTGCGCCTGCGCCGTCGAGCCGCCGATGTCGACCCTGAGCGGGCTCTCCTCCTCGAGGCGGTCGACCAGGGCGAGCGCCTCGCGGCTCTCGGGATCGGAGTCGAGCACCACGCGGATCAGCGCCGCACGCCCGTCGTCGGACGGCTGCGGATCGAGTACCTCGGCCACGCCGCGCGTGGCGGAGAGCTGCGCGACGTAGCGGTCGATCGCCGCCTGGTCGCGCGAGTGCGCCACGATCAGCACCGGAGAGGACGTCCCCGGGCCTACGACCTCGCCGGCCAGCTCGGCGCCGCGCCGCGTCTCGTGGTCGGCCGGGAACATGCGCAGCGCCCCGTTGCCGTACTCGAGCGACAGGGCGGGAACGGCTAGCAGCAGGAGGAGCGCCGCCGCGACCGCGGCCGACCGCGCCGGCCGGCGCATCACGCGGGCCGTCCAGCGCGCCCAGAAGCGCGAGTCGCCCGCCGCTTCGGGACGGCGGGCGAGCCGGCGCGCCAGGGCGCCCGAGGCGCTCACCACCCGGCCCGGCTCGTCGGCCCGTCGTCCCAGCAGGGCGATCAGCGCGGGCAGCAGCGTGATCGCTCCGAGCACGGCGATCGCCACCACGACCATCGCGCCGATGGCCAGCGACCGCATGACCGTCGAGTTCAGCAGGAACAGCCCGGCGAGCGAGACCAGGACGGTGACGCCGGAGAAGGCGACGGTGGCGCCGGAGGTCCGCATGGCGACGTCGAGCGCGTGCGCGCGGTCGCCGCCGCGGTGCAGCTCCTCGCGGTAGCGCGAGAGCAGGAACAGCGAGTAGTCGACCGCGACGCCGATGCCGAGCATCGACGCCACGTTGGTGACGAACACCGACATCGTCGTCGCCAGCGCCAGGAAGTACACGGCCGCGCCGGTGACGACCACGGCGGCGACGCCGAGGCCGACCGGCAACAGCGCGGCCAGCATCGAGCCGAAGACCACGAGAAGCACGATCAGGATCGCCGGGAAGCCCGCCCGCTCGGCCTTCTCCAGATCCTCCTGCTGGAGCTCCTGCATGCCCGCCCACAGCCCCGACTGCCCCACCAGGTAGGGCTGGACGCCGCCGGTCGCGTCCCCCACGTGCAGCTCGTCGCGCAGCTCCTTGGCGGTGTCCAGCGCCTCGTCGCGGCTGGCGTCGACCTCCAGCGGCAGCAGCACGACCGGCCCGGCGCTCTGCTTGGCGTCCGCCACGGCGGCGTCCGAGAGCTCCACGTGGTCCACGGCCGCAGCTGCCGCGTCGGCGCGGTCGACCGCCGCCGCCAGGTCGCCGCCGCGATCCTCGAGCACGATGCCGAGCGACTCCGAGCTCGCGCCCTCGAACCGGTCGATCTGCTCCTCGACCGCCGTCGAGCCCGTGTTCGGCACGTCGAAGCCGCCGCCGGTGAGGTTCTCCGTCTGGCGCGCGGCGAACGGCAGCGACGCCAGCAGCAGCAGGAGCCAGGTCGCGAGGACGAGCTTGCGGCGCCGGCGCACGAGCCCCGACAGCCGGTCCATGGCCCTCTGCATGGCCGAATGAATACTGGACGGTGCGGGCGGCGTCGAATAGAAACGCACCTCATGGAGCCCGCCACCGCCGTCCTGCCGCAGCCGTCGGTGCACGACGTCGCGACCTCCGACGGGACCGCCGTGCGGCTCACGCGCTACGCGATGGGCGGCAAGGGCCCCGTCGTGCTCGCGCCCGGCTACGGGAACGCCGCGCGCGCGTTCGCGCTCGACACGGTGCCCAAGAGCTTCGCCTCCTACCTCGGCGAGCACGGCTACGACGTCTGGCTGTTCGACTACCGCGCGAGCCCCGACCTGCCCTCCAGCTTCTCGCAGTTCACCGTCGACGACATCGCGATGCGCGACTGGCCGGCCGCGATCGCGCGCGTTCGGCGCGAGACGGGCGCCGACTCGGTCCAGGCGCTCGGCCACTGCATCGGCGGCCTGACCCTCTTCATGGCCATCGGCGGGGGGCTCGAGGGCGTCCGCTCGGCGACCTTCTCGGCGGTGGCAGGGCATCCGATCCCGACGCCGGCCAACCGGCTGCGCGCCCACGTCCGCGTCCCGACCGTGCTCCGCAGGCTCGGCATGGACGGCATCAGCACCGACTACCGGCCGGACTCCCTCCCGGACCGCGCGCTCGAGCGCGTGATGCGCGCGCTGCCGCTCAGGCGCATGCACGACAGCCCGGTGGGGCGCCGCATCTACTTCATCTACGGCGACGTGTTCGACCACGCGCGGATCGACGAGACGACGATGGCGGAGGCGGTGCCGAGTTTCTTCGGCAACAGCAACATGACGTTCTTCGAGCACATGGCGGTGATGGTCCGCAAGGGCGGCCGCGCGGTCGACGCCTCAGGGCGCGACGTCTACCTCGCCAACACCGACCGCTACCGGATGCCGATCTCGCTGATCACGGGCGAGCACAACCGCATGTTCGTCCCGCGCGGCATCGCCGCCACGCACGACCTGCTGCGCGCGGCCAACGGGCCCGAGCTCTACTCGCGTCGAGTGATCGAGGGATACGCGCACCTCGATCTCTGGCTCGGCCGCGACGCCGCGCGCGACGTCTTCGGAGTCGCGCTCGCCGAGCTCGAGCGCCACAACCCGTGAGCGCCCCCCACGCGGGCCTGGCCGACCTCTTCTCCTACCCCGTCGCCGCCTGCCTCCAGGACCGGCGCACGCGCCGCGTGGCCCAGGGCGTGTCGATCACCGGCGCCTACGAGAGCGGCAACGAGCCATCGCCGTTGAGCCCGCTCGAGGAGGCCGTCCTGATCGCCTCGACCGGACCGACCGGCGCCGTCATGCACGACGGGCCGCTCGACAAGCCGGACGGCACGCCGGAGCTGGGCACGCCGTTCCTCCACGTCACCGGCCGGGCGGCGAGCAGCGCCGACAACTGCCAGGCGACCTCGCTGTTCATGATCAACGACGAGGCCATCTGGCTGATCGAGCGCCCACGGGAGCAGGCGGCGATCGAGCTGTTCCGCGAGATCCCGCTGCGCTGGGAGGACCGCACGGAGGCGGACTGGCTGGCCTACGCGAACGCCGTCAAGCGCAAGGTCCACGACGGGCGGTTCGAGTTCCCGCGCGAGTGGCCCTACTACCTCGGCTGGAACGCCCAGCATTCCAACGTGGCCGGCACGACGTGCTTCCTGCCGGTCGTGGACCGCACGCGCCAGTACATCAACGGGCTGCTGATCCTCCTGTCGGAGCCGCACGGCAAGGTGCCCCTGTTCCTCGACGAGTGGCGGCCGTTCCGCCCGCGCGGCGCCGTCGAGTGGGTCGCCTGGCTCGCGTCCAAGCTCGGCGTGATCGACCCGATCCCCTACCAGCCGATCGGCGGCCTCGCGCGCGCCCGCGGCGGCTTCGCGACGCCCGACGCGCCGCTTCCCATCGGCGCCGTGTTCGCTGATGCGCGCACGGATCCCGAGCCGTTCTTCCTACTCCAGAACCTGATGCTGATGGGCGAGGCGCTGCGGCTCGGCGGCTGGGTTCACGGCACGCCGCTGATCCCGGGCATCTGGCATCGTGAGCCGGGCCGGCTCGGGCTCGGCTTCCGCGAGCACCTGGCCAAGCCCGCGCCCGGGCGCTGGCGCCGCTGGCCGCCGGTGCCGGCCTCACAGCCGAACTTCGTCGGCATCGACGGCGTGCTCGAAGGGCTGTGCCCGCCGTACGTGACCGACATGGACGCGGCGGTCGACCAGCTGATCGAGGAGAAGCTCAGCGGGCCGTACGGCTCGGAGGCGTTCGGTCCAGCGCGGGAGCGGACTCACCCGCCGGAGGCGATCGCCTACACGAAGGAGATCTGCCGCTACCTCGTCGAGACCTACGGCCGCTTCCCGGCGCACACCGATGCCTTCCACCTGCCGGGCATCTGGGTGCAGCTCTCGCACCTCGAGATCGACTACTACGAGCGCTTCGCCGAGCCGGGCTTCGCACGCCGCGCCGCCGACGGCCGGGAGATCTGGGGCCGCTGATGGGCAACACGACCGGCCGCATGACCGGCCTCACGATGATGACCCCGATCCGGCCGCAGTGGCTGTGGTTCCTCCGCCTCGGCTTCTTCGGCGGCCGCTTCTTCCCGATGGCGCAGCAGGCGATCCTCCAGTTCGACTTCATCCACTACGTGCGCTGGGCGATCGTCAAGGAGCTCCCGGGCGAGCGGCTCCGCTACCGCTACCTGTTCTTCGAGAGCAACTTCGACGGTCCGTGGCAGCACTACATCGACGCGTTCGCGTACGTCGTGCCGAAGTGGATCAGGCTCACGTGGGGGCGCGGGCCGTCGTTCCCGGGTCCCCCACCGGCCGAGCCACTGAAGGCCTGGATCGCGATGAACAGCCTCGACGGCGGCCACTACTACTGCGCCTATCCGCAGGCCAGCACGCGGATGGTCAAGGGCGCGCTCGCGGTCCGCGAGCGGTTCGAGCGGCTGGTCGAGGACTCGGCGCGCCTGGACCCGGAGGCATTCGCGGCCGCCTACGAGCGGTTCCTGGTCGAGTCGCAGGCGCAGCTTTGAACCGCGTCGGGGTCGCCTACTCGCTGACCGTGATCGCGCCGATCGTCGCCGGCCGCGAGGATGAGGCGCGCGAGGCGATCGAGCGGCTGCCGGTCGGCTTCCTGGCGCGGCTCGACAACCTGCACTTCTCGCGCATCCATGTGGTCTCGGAGCTGGTCTTCCAGGGTCCGCAGCAGCGCTACCGCGACCCGCTGCGGGCGAGCCACCTCGTCTTCACGAGCACCTTCGACGGAGAGCTCGAGCCGTACCTCGAAGCCCTGCGCGGTTGTGCCGAGACGTGGTGGCGCTACTGCGTCGGCTATCCCGGGAGCCAAGGCGAGGAGTTCACGCGCTGGGTGCGCGAGCATCAGCTCGACAGCAGCCTGTTCGCCTCGGCCCATCCCGACGCCACGGTGTCGGGCGTGCTCGAGAGCCTCGCCCTGCGCGAGCGGATCGTCGACTTCGCGATCGAGGCGCGCCGGCTCGAGCCGGCTGAGCTCCAGCGCCGGTTCCGCGACGAGTTCGCGCGATGAGGCTGCCGCGCCGGCGTTCGGTGAAGGCCGAGATCGACCTCGCGGACATCCAGGGCGACGTGCTGCGCGGCTACACCTACCCGTGCGCCGCCTACCTGTTCCTGCGGATCGTCGACCCCGAGCGCATGCGGGCGCTGATGCGGCGGATGCTGTCGCAGGTGAGCACGGCCGAGCCGTGGCCGGACGGCCCGCCGCCGACCGCGCTGCACGCGGCGTTCACGTACGCGGGGCTCTCGGCCCTGGAGCTGCCGGAGGCGCTGCTCGCGACGTTCCCGGACGAGTTCCGCGAGGGGATGGCGGCGCGCGCGGAGCGGCTCGGGGACCGCGGCCCGAGCGCGCCCTCGAACTGGGAGCCGGGCCTCGGCACCGGCGAGGCGCACGTGCTCGTCACGCTCTACGGCGTCGACGAGGAGCGGCTCGGGCAGGCGCGCGAGGCGCTGCGCGGGGTCGGCGCCGCGGGTGCGATCAAGATCGTCCACGAGCAGCGCGCCGCGGCGCTCGCGGCCTCGCGCGACCACTTCGGGTTCGTCGACGGGATCGCGCAGCCGGCCATCAAGGGCAGCGGCGTGGCGCCGCGCCCGGGCGACGGCCTGCCGAACGGCCGCGGCGGCTGGCGGCCGGTGCGGACCGGCGAGTTCCTGCACGGCTACGAGGACGAGGACGGGCTGCTGCCCGCCGCCCCCGGCGCGCCGCTGCACCGCAACGGGACGTTCGCGGTCTACCGCAAGCTGCACATGGACGTGGCGGCGTTCCGGCGCTTCGTGGCCGACGCCGGCCGCGAGTTCCCGGGCGGCCCGGAGGTGCTGGCGGCCAAGCTCGTCGGCCGCCGGCCCGACGGCACCCCGCTCGTGAGCTCGCGGGGGATCAACGACTTCTCGTACGCCGCCGACCCCGACGGCCTCCAGTGCCCGCTCGGCGCCCACATCCGGCGCGCCAACCCGCGCGACTCGCCGGGGTTCTTCGACGGGCGGCTCTCGAACCGCCACCGGCTGATCCGCCGCGGCCGCTCCTACGGCCCGCCGCTCGCGCCCGGGGCGCTGGAGGACGACGGCGTCGACCGCGGCCTCGTCTTCGTCTGCTTCAACGCCAGCATCTGGCGCCAGTTCGAGACCGTCCAGGCCCTCTGGATAGACGACGGCGACCCGTTCGGCCTCGGGCCCGACAAGGACTTCCTCGTCGGCGAGCCGCACGGGACGGAGGGCAAGATGACCATCCAGGCCCGCCCACCCTTCTTCCTCAAGCCGCAGCCGCGCTTCGTCACGATGCGCGGCGGGGAGTACCTGTTCCGGCCCAGCGTCAGCGGCCTGCGGTGGCTCGCGGGGGCGTGACGCCCTGCCGCCGCGAGGGCGACAGGGCGTCCCGCCGCTCACGGACCGTTGGTCGACGCGGTCGTGGCGAAGACGTCCGTGCGGTTCGCGAGGTTGCCGCTGTTGGCGCGGACGTGGAACGGCCTGAACCCTGGCCTGAGCCCACCGCCGGGCGAAGTCGAGCCCCGCGTAGTCGCCGACGAAGTAACCGAGCGCGTCAGGCGCCGTCGTCATGTCGAACGCGACGCTGCCGACCCGCTCCCCCGTCCAGCTCATCCCTCCGTTGGTCGACCCGCTGATGCGCCGCGTGGCCGACCAGGTCCGCCCGCCGTCGGTCGATCGCGAGAACGCGATCTGCTCCTCGCCGGTGAAGCGGTCGTCCTGCCACACCACGTAGAGCGCCCCGCTGTTGTCGTCCACCGCGATCTGCGGGATCAGGTCGCCGGTGCGCACGGCGTGCCCGTCGGCCGGATCCGTCACCCCGTCCGTGATCATGCGGTCGATCCGGATCGGCGCCGACCAGGTGTCCCCCTTGTCGAGCGCATCACCGCGTCATTCGACGGCGAGCGTGCCCTCCATGCCGGACGCCCGGTGCCCGGGGACGGAGCAGTAGAAGACGAAGTCCCCCCGTTGGAGCCCGAGCTCGAGCGTCGACGACGAGCGGGTGATCGTCTTCGTCGCGCCGAGGTTCTTCGACCCTTGCGCGATCGTCACGTTGTGCTCGACGGCGGAGTCGTTCGTGAGGCGGACCGTGACCTGCCCGGCGAGCACGGCGGCACGGCTCTTGTCGAAGCTCAGCGCGCCACCGGGATCGGCCGCGAGCTCCAGCAGCCTCCCGGTCGCACGCGGCGGGGCTTCAGCCGCCCCCGCGCCCCCCTCGGCATGCTCGCCGCCGCCGGTGAGCACGGCGGCGGTCAGGGTCGCGGCGACCAGCACGAAGCTCGTGACCATCACCAGGCGCCCCCGGCTCTCGGAGCCGGGGAACTCGGCGTGGCTGATGCCCCACACCGCCAGCAGCACGGCCCAGAGCGCCAAGAGGCACCCCGCGATGTAGAAGGGGACCTTGCTGGGGGCTGTGGCGAGCATGGCGTGTGCGGCGCGCTAGACGGTCTCCTTCGGTCTCGGCGCCTCCGCGGTCGCCTCGGCGGCCGGACCCGCGCTCCGCGCCAGCCGTGACGGCCACCAGCTGCGATCGCCCACGACGGTGATGATCGCGGGCACGAGGATGCTGCGGACGACGAACGTGTCGACCAGCACGCCGAACGCCACCACGGTCCCGAGCTCGACCAGGATCGTGATCGGGAGCATGGCCAGGACCGCGAACGTGCCGGCCAGGATGATCCCCGCGCTGGTGATCACCGGCCCGGTGGTGACGAGCGCGCGCAGGGCGCCTCGCCGCGTCCCGATCCGCTCCGCCTCCTCGCGGACGCGGTCCATCAGGAAGATGTTGTAGTCGACCCCCAGCGCCACCAGGAAGATGAAGCCGAAGATCGCCAGGCTGGGATCGAAGCCGCTCTCGTCGAGCACGGTCGTGAAGAACACGAGGCACACGCCGAAGATGCCGAAGAACGACAGGATCACCGAGCCGATCAGGTAGAGCGGCGCGACGAGCGCGCGCAGGAGCGCGATCAGCGTCAGGAAGATCACGAGCAGCACCAGCGGCACGACGAGCTGCGCATCGCGCTGGGCGCCGTCGCGGTAGTCGCCCATGATCGCGGACACGCCGCCGACGTAGCCCTCCAGCTCCGGACCCAGCGGGGCGAGCGCATCGCGCATCTCGTCGGTGCGGTCGAGCGCCGCGTTGCTGTACGGGTCGTCGGGGAACGCGACATTGAACGCGGCCGCCCGTCCGTCCTCGGACTGCGCGAACGGCTCGGTGAGCGTGCCGATGTCGGGCACGTCCCGCAGCGCGTCCTGCGCGGCCGCGATGTCGGCGTCCTGGATCGGGCCGTCGCGCCGGTCGATGATCACCGTCGACGGGCCGAGCGCGCCCTCCGGGAAGCTCGCCTTCAGGGTGTCGTACCCGTCGGTGCCCTCGGTTGCGTTGCGGAAGGCGCCGAGCATGGTCGCCTCTTCGTCGTACTGCGTGATCCCGATCGAGCCGACCAGGAACACGGCTACGACCGCGCCGATCGTGAACACCGGCCGGCGGGTGACCGCGCGGCCCAGCCGCGCCCAGCGCGAGTCGCCCTGCTCGGGCGCCTCGTCGGGGACGAAGGTGGGGTCGAAGACCGCCCGCTTGCTCGGCCAGAAGCCGCGGCGGCCGACGATCGCGAGGATCGCCGGGAGCAGCGTCAGGCTCGCCGCCATGACGATGAAGATCCCGATCGCGTTCACCGGGCCGACGGTCCGGGTGGATGCCAGCTCGGCGAAGATCAGCACGAGCATCGCGGCGATCACGGTGCCGGCGCTGGCCATGATCGCCGGCGCTGCCCGTGGCACCGCGATCCGGATCGCCTGGTGCTTGTCCTCGTGGGTGTGCAGCTCCTCTACGTATCTGGCCACGAGCAACAGGCAGTAGTCCGTGCCGGCGCCGAACATCAGCACCAGCAGCAGCGACGTCGAGATGCTGGTGACCTGGAGCCCGGAGTCGGCGAACACCTTGATCACGCCGCTCGCGATCACGTAGGCGATGACCACGACGACGAGCGGGATCACTGCGAGCAGCGGCGACCGGTAGATCAGCAGGAGCAGCCCGAGCACGAGCAGGCCGGTGACGAGCAGCAGGGTCACGTCGGCGGACTCGAAGGCATGCCGGAGGTCGGTCTCCAGCGCCGCCGGGCCGGTGACTTCGGCGGTCAGCCCGGAACCGCCGTTGGCGACCTCGCGCACGTCCTCGATCAGCGCGTTGATGTCCTGCTGGCGGGCCGCGTTGATGGGGATGACCGTGAACGCCGTCGTGCCGTCCTCCGACACCAGGCCCTCGGGCGAGTCGCCCTCGAACGGCGCGACCGGCGGCAGCACGAACTCGACGCCCGCGATCTCCTCGGCCTCAGACAGGATCGTCTGCTGGTCGGCGTCGGTCAGCCCGCCCTCACGGTGGTAGACGGCCACCGCCGAGGTGGTCTGGCCGCCGGGGAAGCGCTCCTCGATGACCTTGTCGGCGACGATCGCGTCGGCGTCGTCGGGCAGGAAGCTCGAGATGCGGTCCTCGGTCACCTCGGTGAGCTGACCGGGCAGCGTGCTGACCGCGAACAGCAGCAGCCAGAACCCCACCACGTACCACTTCGCCCGTCGCCCACCCGCCCACCTGGCGATGGTCTTCAGCATCTCGTCAACCTGCCTCTTCCACGCGCTTGCGCAGCGCTTCGTTGAAGGCGTCGTAGCCGCGATACAGCTGCGCCTCGAGATTTGTCGCGAACATCACCGGCGTCAACCAGCCCGAGCACTCCTCGGACATGACGAACAGCACGCCCCCGTCGCGGGGCTCGATCTGGAAGGCGCGATCGACGTCGAAGACGCCGGGCCGGCCGAGCGTGGCCAGCCAGCGCAGCTCGCGGTTCGGCTCGACGACGGTCACCCGCGGGCGGAACGTCATCCGCAGCCCGTGGTCGAGCCGCAGGCGGATCTTCAGCCGCTCGCCCTCCTCGAGCCGTCCCTCGGCCTGCCGCACGAACGGGTTCCAGCTCGGGAACGACGGGAAGTTGGTCATCTCCGCCCAGACGCGGTCCGCCGGGGCGTTGATGACCGTCTCGGTCTTGATCAGGCGACTGCCCACTGCTGCTCAGCCGCCGGCGTCGCCACCGGCCCGGACTGGCGCCGGATGAAGTCGAGCATGTCGGGGAAGCAGTCGCGCGCGACGTCCTTGCCCATGAACACGTCCTGGTGGCCGTAGCCGGGGAAGATCTTGAGCTCGTGCTGCTCGCAGCCGAGCGCACGCAGGCGCTCGTGGCAGACGATGTTCGAGTCCGCGAACACCTTGTTGTCGGCGCCGGTCGTGAGCAGCACCGGCGTCTCGATCTCGCGCGCGTACGCGAAGTAGTCGTCCGGCAGCGCGGCGTGCTCCGGCTTGCCCATCTCGTACTTGAGCGGCCGGCTGCCGGCCTGGAGCATCTTGGAGACGTGCCGGTAGTAGTGCATGCTCGTCGCGCCGTAGAGGTCGCCGCCGCGGCGGTGCGTGACGTCGGCCAGGTTCTCGTGGCTGTAGAGGGCGGGCCAGCCGGTGCCCCACATGAGGCTGAGCATGTGGCAGGCGGGCACGTCGCACTCCCGGTGGAAGAACGACACGGCCTTGGAGAAGAGCTTGCCGCGGGTCAGCGTGGGGTCGTCCGCCCAGCGCGGGTTCAGGTTCGGGAACCCGAGCACGTGCTCGATCATCCCGGGCGCGGAGCGCAGCTTGAGCTTCGACCACTTCGGCACCCGCGGCGTCAGCCCGACGCTGTTGGCGACGACGCTGGTGATCCCGGTCACCGCCTTGCCGAACAGGCTCATCATGAACGTGACCGAGCCGAGGCAGTGCGCGATCACGTGCAGGCGCCGGTCGCCGACGTGCTCGCGGATGATGTCGATCGCCGGCGGATAGTCGTACAGCGCGATGTCGTCGAACGAGTACCGGTGCGGGAACAGGTTGTACGAGTGCCGGTTGCTCATCCGCATGTCCAGGCACCACACGTCCGTGTAGCCGTTGTCGAGCAGGTAGCTGACGAGGTTGTAGTGCTCGGGCATGACGAACATGTCCGTCGACGTCGTCAGCCCGTGGATGATCAGCACCGAGTCGCGCGCCTGGTGGGTGGGTGGGGCCGTTTCCCGGTTGAACCGGAGCATGCTGAGGCCCAGCCCGTCGCCGGTGGAGAAGTAGTGCGTGGTGACCTCGGCGTCACGCACGCCCTCCAGCGTGTAGAGGGGGATCTCGCGCGTCACGACGAGGTCTCCTGAAGCGCCGGGATGGGCGCCGCGCCGTTGCCCGCGGCCCGCCGGCGCTCGGCGTGCCGGGCGTTCGGGTCGACCTTCGCCCGCTTGTCGGGATCCTTGGTCGTGCGCGTGTGCATGTACTTGTACGCGTTGTTCTCGATCACGATGTCGTCGAACTTCTCGACGATCTCGTCCAGCAGCTCGCGGGTCATCTTCTCGGGGTGGACGCCCGTGTAGAACATCAGCTCGCAGAAGCGGTCCTGGCCGTCGCGCGCCAGGTAGTCGGAGCGGATGCTCTTCACGTAGACCGACAGGAACGTGAAGCAGCCGTGGCTGTCGCGGTAGCCGTCGAGCAGCCCCCACAGGCGCCGGAACAGCTCCTCGTAGCGATCGAGCGGCCCCAGCACGATCAGCATCCGCGTCGGGTCGCCGACGGTCGAGTCGAGCACCTTGTCGGTGAAGAACTCGATGTTCTTGATCGAGGCGTACTTCGGGCTCAGCATCACGCCGCCCATGCCCACGTACTTGAGCGCCATGTCGAGCTTCTCCGGCAGGTTGCCGGCGACGCGGCCGATGCCGTGGAGCATGCCGTAGGAGCTGGTGTTGCGCGCCTTGTGGACCGCCGTCTGGGAGGTCTCCCGGTACTCCGAGAACTGCCCGATCCCGAGGTGCTTGCCGCCGGGGAACTTGAAGTCGACCCAGACGCCGCGCTCCATCATCACGTCGCCGGGCTCCTCGATGATCGGCTTCGTGCCGGCGATGAACTCGTCCATCGACCGGTAGTGGGTCTGGTGGTTCTCCCAGATCGTCCGGTACTTGTCGATCTTGATGAGCCGCAGCGTCACCTCGGTGATGACGCCGTGGCGGCCGAGCCCCGCCAGCAGGCTGTAGAAGTCCTCGCTGTTGTCCTCGCGGCTGCACCGCTTGATCTCGCCGTCCCAGTCCACGAACTCCAGCGCCAGGACGTTGTCGATGAACATGCCGAACCGGTGCGAGGCCGGGCTGATGCCGCCGACCGACGCGAACCCGCCGACCGTGATGTCGCGGTGGTCGCCGATGATCGGCAGCCCGAGGCCGAGATGCGCCAGGTGGTCGTCGATCAGCGCGCTGATGGCGCCGCCCTGCACCGTCGCCGTGAGGTTCTCCTCGTCGACGTCGAGGATCTGGTCCATCCCCTGCATCAGCATCACGCAGCCGCGGTCGGCGAGCACGAGGTCGTTGCTCGAGTGGCCCTTGCTGCGGATCCGCAGCTCCTGGCCGAGCTTCTTGACCTCTCGCACGGCGTCGGCCACGTCCTGGGGCTCGCGCGGCAGGTAGACCTTGAACGGGTACTTCGGCTCGATCTTCGGGTTGCCGATCCGCTCCCAGTCGTAGCCCAGGCTGTCGATGCTGTCGTGCGAGAAGGTCTCGTGGCTCTCGATCTTCCCGCGCCACGTGGTGGACGCGGTCTTCAGCGTGCGCTTTTCAGCCATCAGGCTCCCTCGGTGAGAACTTGCTGTTCGGAGACCGTTCCGGAGAACGGCGTGAAGACGAGCATCGACATCGCCCAGCCCAGTCCAGCGGTGGTGGCGAGCACGCCGACCCACAGCGTCGCCGCCCATCCGAGCCCGTCCTGGAACAGCTCGACGCAGAGGAAGAACAACGCCCACATCGCGGGCGGCATGAGCGCGGCGAACAGTCGCACGCGGCCGACGGGTGTCGGCCCGGGCTTCCCGGCGAAGCGGGCGAGCAGCAGGTCGCCGACCACGCCGGTCAGGACCAGGGCCGGGATCAGCTCGGCCTCGCGGTACTCGCTGAGCATCGGCCACAGCAGCGCGAGGAAGCTGCACATCACCGTCAGCGAGCCGGCGGGGATCGCCCAGCGGCGGCGCAGGAGCAGGATGCCGCCCATCAATGCGGCCGTGAAGATCAGGATCCCGGCCACCGTGGCGTGGGTGCTGAAGAAGTAGTACGGGAACGCGTCGTCGCCGTAGTGCGTCAGCGCGCGCGAGAGGCCCTCCGTGTGGACGGCGTCGGCGCCGGGCGAGAACGCGTCGGTACGGCCCGCGATGTCGTCCTGGAACGCCTGCGTCACCGCCACGCCGCCGTAGAACGGCACCATCTGGTGGACCACGAACAGCATCGCGGCGACCACGGAGGTCATCGAGAAGACGGCGGGCAGGAACTCGCGCAGCGCGGGCGCGACCATGTCGCGCCGCTGCCAGGCCGACGCCACGGGGATCGCCGCGAGCATCGCGCCCGAGTAGAAGAGGCCCTGGTGCGGCGGGCTGTACGTCGAGTCGATCTGGTTCTCGAAGCCGTACGCCTCGTGCCAGATGAAGTCGGCCGGGCCGGCGATGGCGGCCAGCGGCAACGCCACGAAGGCCAGCGCGTAGCCGCGCGGGACGGCGGAGAAGTCGAGCTCGTCGGTCCCCTTCTGGTAGCGCAGCAGGACGACCGCGATCCACACGCCGAGGCCGACCAGCCCGGCGTACATGGCGATGTGCGGCGGCGACCAGAACTCGTCGACGCCCGTGAGGTTGTTGTGGCGGAGCCCGTCCCAGAACAGCGCGACGAGGGTGAACGCTCCCAGGAAGACCGTGACCGCGTCCTCTCGCAACGTGGTGTGCGGCCGAGGTCGACCGCTGATCCTCAGGGTCGGCAGCCAGCGGACGGGGGTGTACGTCTTTCCGGTCTCGCCGGTCGTCTTGAGCGCTTGGCCCACGTGGTCCCTTCTCTCTGTCCTCGTTGCGCTTCAGGTGCGCCCGCTGCGCCCCGCGCCTGGCAACCGTAAACCGGGTCGATGGGGCGGCGCAAGAGCACTGGCCGGATGTACAGAGCTATGTCTTGGCCTCCTCGGCGGAGGCGGGGGCGGGCTCTTCGGCGGTCGACTCGCCGCGCTCTCCCAGCGACCAGAGCTTGATCGTGGCCTTGCGCCCGCGGACCTCGAACTCGCCGACCGGCACGAGATCGTCGGCGGGGCGGCGGAGGCGCGCGCGCGTCGAGTCGGCCACGTAGAGCTGGTACGGCGTGCCCTTGGTCATCCCTTCCAGCCGGGCGGCGGTGTTGGTGGTGTCGCCGAGGGCGGTGTACTCGAGGCGGCGCTCGGAGCCGACGTGGCCGGACATGACCGGGCCGGTGTTGAGGCCGATGCCCATCTTGAAGCCGTCGTGGAGGCCGGCCTCGCGCAGCCAGGCGTTGAAGCCCTCGAGCCGCGCGAGCATGTCGCGCGCCGCTGCCAGGGCGCGGTCAGCGTGGTCGTCCTGGGCGAGTGGCGCGCCGAACACGGCCATGATCCCGTCGCCCATGTAGGCGACCAGCGTGCCGCCGTGGTCGAGGATCGCCTCGCTCATCTCCGTCAGGTAGCGGTTGAGCGCGTCGATGACGGCGGCCGGCTCGAGCGTCTCGGAGAAGGACGTGAAGCCGCGCAGGTCGCTAAACATCACCGTGCCCTCGGCCTGCACGCCGCCCAGGCGGGCGCCGTCGGCGTTGCGCAGCACCTCGTCGACCACGGCCTCGGGCACGAAGCGGGCAAACGCCTCGCGGGTGTTGGCCCGCTCGAACGCGACGGTGACGCCATGGATGGCGGCCGTGCCGGCAACGGCGATGATCCCGGCGAGCAGCGGGTACACCACGGTCACGATCGTCCCGCCCTCGAATGCGAGTTGGGCACCGACGAGCAGCGCCACGATGGCCGCGACGCCGAGCGTGACCGCCCAGGCCATCCGCAGGCGCAGTGCGGCGAAAGGCGCGACGACGGCGAGGAGGACGACGAGCAGCGCGTCGAGCCAGCCGGGGCTGCCGCGCAGCGGGAACCCGGCCAGCGCGGTGGCGATCGCGTTCGCGTGCACCTCAGGGCCGGGCATGAGCACGCTCTTGGTGGTCGCGGTCTCGTGGAGGTCCTGCAACGACGGGGCGGTGGCGCCGACCACGACGACCTTGTCGCGCACGGCCGCGGCCGGGAATCGCCCGCGCATGACGTCGGTGAAGCTCAGCCGCTCGACGCTGGGGGGCGGGCCCGCGTAGTCGATCCACGCGTCGTTCTCGCCGTCCGGCGAGCGGATCGCCTGCCCACGGGCCAGGCGGGCGCTGGCGATCGGGAACGACTCGAGCCCCTGTCCCTCGAAGATCAGCCGCCGGAAGATGCCGTCGACGTCTCGTGTGTAGTTCGAGTTGCCCGGCGTCCCGCGGCTGTACGCGAGCACGTCATCGCCACCGAAGATGGCCGTGGACCCGCCTTCGCCGACCTCGGTCGTGGCCAGGACGACGCGTCGTGACGCACGCACCGCCTCGATGAGGGCGTTGTCGGCCTTGAAGTCGTCGCTCGGCTCGGTGAACTGGACGTCGTAGGCGATCACTTTCGCCCCGGCCTCCGTCAGCTGCCGGACCACGCGCGCGTGAAGCCGCCGGTTGAACGGCCACAGTGGCCGCGGTGGGCTGGTGAGGGTCTTGTCGTCGATGGCGACGAGCACGACGTTCGCCGGCGGCGGCTCCGCCCCGCGCACGTCGAACCTCCGGTCCACCGTGCTCAGCTCGATCCCGCGGAGGGCGTTCGTGGCCTCCAGGAGCAGCGCCGCGGCGGCGACCGACAATGCGGTCCCGATCAGCAGCAGCGCGCGCAGCCGCCGCGTCCGGTGGTTCAGCGCGCCATGACGGCTGACCGCGTCCAGCACCCGGTTGACGATCGGGTGGGAGACCGGGTTGGCGAGGAGCAGCGCGCCCACGATGCCCGTCAGGGCGGCGGCGAGCGGCGGGAGCACGGCGACGATGACGCCGGCCCCGAAGGCCAGCTGGGCGCCGACGAGGAAGAGCGCGACCGCCAGCACCCCGGCGAGCAGGCCCATCGCGGTCCCGAAGCGCGCAGCGACCAGCGGCGCCACCGCCGCGAGCGCCACGAGCAGCAGCCAGTCCACCCAGTCCGGCGCCTCGTCGAGCCCGAACCCCGCGAGTGCCGTGGCGATGGCGGCGGCGTGCACCTCCGGCCCCGGCATGTCGTCGCCCGCCGAGGACTCGTGCAGGTCCTCGAAGACGCGCGCGGTCGCGCCGACGACCACGACCTTGCCCCGCACGGCGTCGGGTGCGAAGCGGCCGTACTCGACGTCGGCGAAACTCAGCGTGTCGATCGTGCCGGGCGGGCCCGGGTAGTCGATCCACGCGTCGCGCGCGCCGTTCGTGTCGATCGGGCGGCCGGTCTGCAGCCGCGCGGCGGCCATCGCGAGCGTCTCGAGCCGCTCGAGCTCGAAGCGCATCCGGCGCAGCACGCCGTCCTCGTCGAGCTCGACATTCGAGTTGGCCGGCGTGGCCCGGCTGTACTCCAGCGCCTCTCCGCCGCCGAAGATCGCGGTCGAGCCGTCAACCTCGACCTCGGTGGTGGCGAGCACGACGCGCCGTGAGCGGCGCACCGCCTCGATCAGCGCGTCGTCGGCTCCCGGGAACGAGCTCGGCTCGGTGAACTGGACGTCGTAGGTGATCACGCGCGCGCCGGCCTCGGTCAGGCGGTTGATGACGCGCGCGTGGCGGCGGCGGTTGAACGGCACGGCGACGTTGGGGTCGGCATCCAGGGTCCGCTGGTCCATGGCGACGACGACCACGTCGTCCGGCGGATCGGTCGCCCCCCGGACGTCGAAGCGCAGGTTCACGGTGCCCAGCTCCTGATCCTTGAGGACGCCGCCCTCTTGAAGCAGCGCCCCGACCGCCACCGCGGCGATCACGGCGGCGAGGACCCGCTTCACACCGCCCCCAGCAGGATGGCCACGAGGAACAACGACAGCACGTGGTACGACTGGTCGACCGACGCGGCGAGCGAGACCTCGAACGTCTCCACCCGCTTCACGCGCGCGAGGTGCGCGCGCACGATGCGCCCGTCGTCGACCACGAAGTGGGGCAGGAAGATGAGCGCGGCGGCCAGCACGGCCCAGCCGGGGTCGAGCACGTCGCCGATCCAGATCAGCGCCGGCAGGAAGGCGAGCGTGTACGTGGTGACGTGGGTGGCGAGCGCTCGCAGCGCGACCCCGCCGCTCAGACCTCCGCGCTTGTTGCGCGCCTGCCAGTCGGTCTGGAACAGGTAGTCGCCGACCATGTGAGCGACGAGGAAGCTGGCGAAGACCGAAACCCAGCTCACTTGCGTTTGGCCAGGTACCGCTGGCCGGCGCGCAGGATCACCGTGCGCTTGCGAGCGAAGTCCCTAACCGTCACCGTGCCCTTCTTCACGCGCGTGAGGGTGCCGTCGCAGCGGTCCTCGGTGAGCCACTTGGTGCCGCGCACGGTCGCGGAGCTGAACGAGCCCTGGGTGCGGAAGCGGCCCTTGCCGTCACCCCACAGGCGCCGCCGCTTCCGCTTCGCAGCGGTGTAGGCGCTGTTACCCCTCGGGCAGGCCAGCTTGGCGGTCAGGCTCAGGGTGGTGAGCGGCCGGCTGCCGCGCGTCTGGCGGAACTTGAACAGGCCGTCGTAGAACCAGGCCTTCTGCTTGCGGCCGGCGGCGACGAGCGTGATCTGCCCGTTCGTCGTGTCGATCGTCGTGCCCACCGGCACCTGCTGGCCGTCCTGGAGCGTGAAGAACTCGTCGCTACCGGGGATCTTGACCTTCACCGTGCCGCTGCGGCGCGACACGTTCACGGTCTCGCCCGGGACGGGGGGCGGGAGCACCGGCTCCGGCACCTTGCCGCCGAACTCGAACGCGCCGAGGTCGCACTGCCCGACCGGCGCCGCGCCGCGCTGGTCGTTCGCGCCGCAGAGGTTCGCCCCACCGGCGTTGATCGCCGGGCTGCCGGCCAGAAGCGCGTGCGTGTCGGTCGGGCCCTTGTTGTTGCGCAGCGGCCCTATCCGTGGGTCCTGCACGGTGCCCTCACCAGCGGCGAGCGCGCAGCTCGCGTCGTCCGCCATGTTGGTCTGCCAGCTGACGCGCTGCGAGATCGCGCCACCGCACGCGCCGCCCGTGTTGCGGGCGAGGATCGTGTTCCACATCGTCGTGCTGGCCGTCACGCCGGCCCAGTGCACGCCTCCGCCGGTCGGCGCGCTGTTCTCGGCCACGGTCACGTTCCACAGGGTCGTCTCGTCGGACGACGAGATGGCGCCGCCGGCAACTGTCGCCGTATTGCCGCTGAACGTCGAGTTGTAGGCCTGGTTCAGGCCTCCCGCCTCAACGAGGATGCCGCCGCCGCTGCCGGCGCGGTTTCCGTTGACGACGCTCTGGAACACGGCGAGGTTGCCCGCCGTGGCGACACCGCCGCCGCCCGTCGTCGCGACGTTGTCGGTGACGATGACGTTGTAGAGGAACAGGCCCGCACCGGCCGGAACGAAGGCACCCGCGCCGACGTCGGCCCGCCCGCCGGTCACGGTCACCCCGGACAGCCAGTTGTTCGTTCCCGTCACATCGACGACGCGGCCGGCTCCCTGCGCGTCGATCACGGTCGTCCGCGCCCCGGAGCTGAAGTTGCCGCCTCCGAGCGTGGCTCCGTAGATGAAGTCGTCCTGGAGGCTGAGCGGGCTCGTGATCCGGTAGACGCCCGGTGGGACCTGCACATAGGTGCCGGCCGACGAGTTGGCTAGCCCGATCGCCTCGCGCAGCGTGCAGTCGCGCGCGCACTCGCCGTCGTTGCCTTCCCGCGTCGTGTCGACCACGTAGGTCGACACCTGCGGCGACGCGGCGCCTGGGAGCGCGAGCGTGCAGATGGCAGCCGCGAGCGCCGCCAGTCCCACCCCGATCCACCGTCGCACCG
>DASTIC010000101.1:0-9116 GCA_035717845.1 Solirubrobacteraceae bacterium | reverse complement strand
GGGCGACCTCGCCCGTCGGATCCGTCAATGAAGGGAAAAGCAGAAGTGGTTCCTCTCGTAAGTGGCCGATCCAGGGGCGCGGGGGCTTGCGAGAGGGAGCACTTAGCCGCCCATCCTTACGCGCGCCTGCACGAGGCAGTCCAGGGTGCCGTCCTTGGCCGAGGTGGAGACCGCCTCCAGCGTCCCGGTCTGGCGATCGGTCTGCGGATAGCGGAAGCTCGTGCTCCAGCGCCGGTCGAACGCGGTGATGCCGCGCAGCTTGTGGATCCGGCCGTCGCGGCGGCGCAGCACGACGGCGAGCGAGTGCTCGAACAGGTCGCGCTCCCGACCGGAGGCGGTCACCCGGCGAGCGGCCACCGCATGGTCGCCGAGCGTTAGGCAGCCGCCCTGGCCGCGCGTGATCTCCGCCGCCTCGCTCGGCGGGCGCGCCTTGTAGAGGTCCATCACGAGCCGCTCCGGCTCGTGCAGCGCGAAGTAGCCCACGTACTTGAACCGGCGGTCGGCCGCTGACAGGCGGATCGTGATGCTGCCGCTGCCCTGGGCGATGCGGGCGAGGACGCCGTGCTCCGTCACGGGGTCGGCCATCGTCTTGACGCCGGGCCGGGTCAGCGGGAGCCGGACGAAGCCGTCGCGGAACGGATTCGGGTCGGTGGCCACCACCTCTCCGGCCTGCACGCGGCCCCCGGTGAAGTCCACGACCACGCGGATCACGCCAGGATGGTTGGCGATCCGGATCTGCGTCGCCGTCAGCGGTGCGGGGCCGGCCTGGGCGGCGGGCGCGACGGCCATCGCGACGAGGATCGCCCCTGGCGCGACTCTGCGCATGCCGCGAGCATACGGATGCGTCGCTTGGGGGTATAGCGTGGTCAGGAGAAGGGCGACGCGCGCCCCACGGAGATGATGGAGGATTGGCCGGGATGGCCACGTTGCGAACCGAAAGACCGGGCGCCTCGCGAAGGCCTCAGCGCCAGCCGGCGCCCAACCCTCGCGGCCGGAAGCTGAAGTACGTGCTCGACCGAGTGCTGGGAGCGATCGCGCTGCTCTTCACGGCGCCGATCCTCCTCGTGCTCGCGCTCGTCCTGCTGGCCACGCGCACGCGGCCGCTGCTCGACGTCGAGTACCGGCTCGGCGAGAACGGCCGCATGGTGGCGCTGCGATCGTTCGCGATCAGCCCCGCACGGCTGCGCACGCGGCGCTGGCGGCTCGTGGTGGTGAGCGGCGCTGCCGCGCTCCCGCAGCTGTGGGGCGTGGTGCGCGGGGAGCTCAGCCTCGTCGGCCCGCGCCCGCGTGAGCTCGGGCTCGAGCCGCCGCCCGTCCGCCCCGGCCTCACGGGCCTGGCGCAGCTCGCTCAGCTCGACGGCTGGCTCGCGCTCGCCGACCAGCTCCAGCTCGACGACGAGTACGCGCGCACGTGGTCGCTCGGGCTCGACATCCGCATCGCCTGGCGCACGATCGTGCGCACGCTGCGCTGATCCAGGCTCAGCAGCTGCGGCGGCCGACGACGACCGTGACCGTCACGCCGGAGTCGTGGCCGGCGGGCGTCCCCGCGCGGGTGCCGACGCCGGCGTCGGCGTAGCGGCTCGAGAGGATGATGTCTCGGTGCCCGGGGCTTCGCAGCCACGCGCGGACGATGGCCGCGGCGGTGCTGCTCCGCGCGGTGCCCCAGGCGAGCACCTCGCCGACGGTCCACGAGCAGCCGCCGTGGATGTACCCGGTGCGGCGCGCGCGGTCCGCCGGACCGGCGCCGCTGAGGCTGTCGTGCGAGAAGTACCGATGCCGCACCATGTCGGCCGAGTGACGTCTGGCGGCGACCGTCAGGCGCCGGTTGTCGCGCAGCCAGCGCAGCCCCTTGCTGACGCGGACGCGATCGACCTCGCAGGCGATGGCCGCGCGCACGAGCGTGGGAGCCTGCTGGTACGGCAGGCCGCGGTTCTCACAGGTTCCCTGCCGGGCCTGCGCGTCACCGGGCAGTCCCGTCACGCTGACGGCCATGGCGGCAAGCCCCGCCGTGGCGCCGCGGCGGCCGGTTCGCGCAGCCCGGCGGGCAGCTTCCTGCTGATCGGCGCGTCCAGCTGCGCGGCAGAGCCCGAGGACCGCGATCACGATCAGGACCCACAGCGCCGCGCCCGCTGTCAGCAGCATCAACATGACGCCGCGTTAGTACCCCGATGTTGACTACATCCAACCGCCGATCGACGATTTTCCAGATTGGCGCGTTGTCACTCGATCGGGACGGCTTCGCCCGTGACGTCGATCTCCGGCCGGTCCCCGTGGATGTCGACGAGCAGCCGCCCCGGGCGGCCGAGGTCCTCGCCCTGGAGGATCGTCACGGTCGCCGGCGCCTCCACCAGCCCGAGGTCGCGCAGGTAGGCCCCGAAGGCGGCGGCGGCCGCGCCGGTGGCGGGATCCTCGACGACGCCGCCGGGCGGGAACGGGTTGCGAGAGTGGAAGCGCAAGAGCTGCTCGCGCCAGACGAGCTGCACGGTCGTCCAGTCGCGGGCCGCCATCAGCGCGCCCAGCCGGTCGAAGTCGTAGTCGAGGTCGGCGAGCCGCTCACGCGTGGCGGCGCCGATCACGAGGTGGTGGGCGCCCGCGAAGGCGACGCGCGGCGGCAGCTCGGGGTCGAGCTCCTCGCGGGCCCAGCCGAGCGCGGCCAGCGCCTCGTCGAGGTCCATCTCGTCCAGCTCGTCGACGTGCGGGGCGACGCTCGTGAGCGTGGCGGTGATCCGGCCCTGGTCGTCGCGCCGGCTGCTCACCGGCACGGGCCCGCTGCGGGTCTGGAAGACCACGTCGCCGGCCCCGTTTCGCTCGGCGAGCGCAACGGCGGTGGCGACGGTGGCGTGGCCGCAGAACGGCACCTCGGCCAGCGGGCTGAAGTAGCGGATCTCGCGCTCCGCTCCCCCGCCGCCGGTCAGGAACGCCGTCTCGCTGTAGCCGAGCTCGGCGGCGATCGCGAGCATCTCCTCGTCGCTCATTCCGGCGGCGTCGAGCACCACGCCGGCGGGGTTCCCACCCGTCGGGCGGTCGGTGAAGGCGGCGTAGCGCAGGACGTCGTCGGTCATGGCGCGACATCATCGCGGACCGTGACCGCATACATCTGCCTGACCTGCGCCACCGAGTACGCGCCCTCCGACGCGCCGCCCGTCCGCTGCGAGATCTGCGAGGACGAGCGCCAGTACGTCCCCGAGTCCGGCCAGCGGTGGACGAGCGCCGAGGAGCTGCGGGGCACGCACCACAACGACATCCGCGATGACGCCGGGTTCGACGGCGTCGGCGTCGACCCGCACCTGGCGATCGGCCAGCGAGCGCTGCTCGTCCCGTTCGAGGGCGGGACGCTGATGTGGGACTGCGTGCCGTTCCTGGACGACCACGCGGCCGCCGAGATCGAGCACCGCGGGGGCCTGGCCGGGATCGCGATCTCCCACCCCCACTACTACTCCGGCATGGTCGAGTGGGCCGAGCGCTTCGAGTGCCCGGTGCACCTGCACGCCGACGACGCCGACTGGATCATGCGCCCGTCCCCGGCCATCTCGCTGTGGTCGGGAGAGACGCTCTCGCTGGGCGGCGGCCTCACGCTCATCCGCTGCGGCGGCCACTTCGCGGGCGGGACCGTGCTTCACGTCGCCGACCGCCGCGCGCTGCTCTCCGGCGACATCGTCCAGGTGATCCCCGATCGCCGGTTCGTGAGCTTCATGTACAGCTACCCGAACCTCATCCCCCTCCCAGAGGACTCGATCCGCACGATCGTCGACGCGCTCGAGCCGTTCGAGTTCGACACGATCCACGGGGCGTGGTGGGGCACCCTCGTGCGCGCCGACGGCTCCGGGGTGGTGAAGCGGTCGGCCGAGCGCTACCTCCGCGCGCTGCGCGGCGAGTTCCCGTGACGCCTGCTAGAACGCGCTCGTCAGGGCCAGCGGGAACACCGGTCCGGAGCCGCGCTTGCGGAGCTGGCCGGCGACCATGGCGAGCGTCCAGCCGCTGAACCGGACGTCGTCGACGAGCAGGCACGCGCCTCCCGGCACGTCGTCCGAGACCGCAAAGCGCCCGCGGACGTTGGCGACCTGCTGCGCGGCGTTGGCCATCTCGCGCTGAGGGGAGCCGTCGCGGGCGACGGTGACGACCGGCTCGAAGCGCATGCCGAGCGCCGAGGCGAGCCGGGCCGCGAAGTCGGGCACCAGCGAGCCCGAGCGCTGCGACGGGACCGCCGCGACCCAGGTGACCGGCGCGCCCCACGCCCGGACGACCTCGGCGGCCGCCGCCACCAGCTCGTCGTCGAACCGCCCCGCCTGCCGGCCGGCCTGCACCGCGCCGTCCCAGCCGCCGTCCCCGAGCCGCGCCAGCGCGCGGCCCTCCGAGGCGCGCGCGTCCTCGGGGATCTTGCGCATCGCGCCGTCTTCGCCGGGCGCCATCTTCTTGACCTCGAGCGCGATCGGGCGGGAGCGCAGCAGCAGCGCCGCCTCGCGCACCACGTCCGGGTCGAGCAGCCCGGCCCAGCGAGGACCCACGCAGACCGCGCAGCGCCCGCAGTCGGCCGGCGCCGGATCGTCGAGCTCCTCCTGGAGCGCGCGCATCAGGCAGCGCCCGTCGGCGCCGAACGCCGCCATCGCCTCCTGCTCACGGCGGCGCAGCGCGGTGACGGTCGCGTAGCGCTCGGCGTCGTACGCCCAGCCGCTCTCCGGCTCGAGCGCCCAGCGGCTCCCGTCGCGCCGCACCGCGCCCTCCACGTCGAGCACCTTCAGGAGCGCGTCCACGCGGGTCTTGCCGAGGTTCACGTGCGCCATCAGCTCGCGCGCCGTCACGCCGCCGTCCCCGGCGGCCTCGAGCGCCTCGAGCACCCGGGTCACGAGCTCGCGCGGCGGGAACGCCTGCTGGATGAAGAAGTCCTGGATCCGCCGGTCCTCGGCGCCGCGCAGGAGCACGACCTCGGCGCGGTCGACCGCCCGGCCGGCGCGGCCGACCTGCTGGTAGTACGAGATGACCGAGCCGGGCGCCTGGTAGTGCACGACGAACCCCAGGTCCGGCTTGTCGTAGCCCATGCCCAGTGCGCTGGTCGCCACCACGGCCTTGAGCTCGTTGCCCAGCAGCCGCTCCTCGACCTCGATCCGGCGCGCGCTCTCGACCTCGCCGCTGTAGGCCTCGGCCGGGATCCCGCGGCCCGACAGCCAATCGGCCACCAGCTCGGCGTCGCGCTTGGTGAGCGTGTAGACGATGCCGGAGCCGGGCAGCTGCGGCAGCCACGTCGCCAGCCAGGCCAGCCGTTCGGCGCGCCCGGGCAGCTCGACGACCTCGAGCCGCAGGCTCGACCGCCCGAGCGGGCCGCGGTACGTGCGCAGGCCCGACGCGCCCGGCCGCAGCTGCTCCTCGATGTCGGCCACCACGCGATCGTTGGCCGTCGCAGTCGTGGCCAGCACGGCCACGCCCTCGGGCAGCCGCCCGAGCATCTCCTCCAGCCGCCGGTAGTCCGGCCGGAAGTCGTGACCCCAGTCGCTGATGCAGTGCGCCTCGTCGATGACCAGCAGCCCCACCCGCTCGGCGAACAGCGGCAGCATCTGCTCGCGGAACTGCGGGTTGTCGAGCCGCTCGGGGCTGATCAGCAGGAGGTCGACCGCGTCGCCCTCGAGCAGCGCCCGCACCTCGTCCCACGCCTCGCGGTTGGTCGAGTTCACGGTGTACGCGCGGATCCCGAGCCGCTCGGCGGCCGCGATCTGGTTGCGCATCAGCGCGAGCAGCGGCGAGACGATCAGCGCCGGGCCCGCACCGTTCTCGCGCAGGAGCGCCGCCGCCAGGAAGTAGACCGCCGACTTCCCCCAGCCCGTGCGCTGCACGCACAGGACGCGCGCGCGGTCGTCAACCAGGTCGCGCACCGCCTCCAGCTGGTGCTCCCGGAACGCCGCTCCTGGCCCCGCGAGGGTCCGGAGCAGCTCGTGCGCGCGTTCAGTCACCACCTCGACGGTAGGACACGGCCCGGAGGTCTCGCCCCCCGGATGACTGCGCGGGCGGTCCTGGCCTGCCGGCGCTCACCTTCCGCAGCGCGTCGAGCGCCGCCAGCGTGCCCATCGAGAGCACCTCGCGCGCGGGCCTCCCGGCGCGCAGCTCCCACTCTGCCGCTCCCACCACCGGCCGCAGGACCAGCCCCGGGGGGAGGGCTCCGAGGGCGGGCACCAGCGCGTAGCCCTCGCCCGCGGCGGCCATGGCGAGCTGCGCCGGGCGGCTCGTCACGCGGCTCTGCGGCCCTCCGACCCGCGGCGTCGCCGCCAGCATCTCCTCGTCGAGAAGGTCGACGCGAGCGAGCGGGTGGTCGGCCGCGATCGCCACCGCCAGCGGCTCGCGGACCAGCACGGTCTCGACGATCGCCGGGTCCTCCTCCCCGCCGGCCGCCGCCGTCCAGACGCCGACGTCGGCGCGGCCCTCGAGCACGGCCGAGCGGACGGCGACGTCCTCCTCCACGACCAGCTCGGCCCCCGGGAGCCGCCGGCGCAGGATGCGCAGCGCGCGCGGCAGGATCGCGGTGGCGGCATCCGGGCAGGCGGCGAGCCGCAGGCGCTTGACCTGGTCGTGCTGAAGCGCCTCGAGGCCGGCCTTCGCGCGCGCCACCGAGGCAAGGATCCCAACCGCGTGCTCGTGCAGCAGCCGCCCTGCCTCGGTCGGGCGCCGGCTGCCGTCGAGCAGGGGCACGCCGACCTCGGCTTCGAGCTTGGCCATCTGCTGTGAAACCGCGGACGGCGTGAACGAGAGCGCGTCGGCCGCGCGCACGAACGTGCCGCAGCGGACGACCTCCACGAACGTCTCCAGCCGCGTGAGGTTCACGGCCGCAACATCGGCGCCGATCGTGAGAAGCCCCTAAGAAACCGTGCGGACTGCCGATAATCACCTGGTGCACAGGTTGCTCGTCGTCGATGACGATCCCGCGCTCGCCCGCACGCTGCGCCGCGCGCTCGGCATCGAGGGCTATCGCGTGGAGACCGCGCAGGACGGGCTCGAGGCACTCCAGCGCATGTCGGCGGATCCGTTCGACGCGCTCGTGCTCGATGTGAGCATGCCGCGGCTCGACGGCCTCGCCCTCTGCCGGCTCCTGCGCGAGCGCCGCGACCGCATCCCGGTGCTCATGCTCACCGCGCGCGAGGCGATCGCCGACCGCGTGGCCGGCCTCGACGCCGGCGCCGACGACTACCTGGTCAAGCCGTTCGCGCTCGACGAGCTCAACGCGCGCGTGCGCGCGCTGCTGCGGCGGACCACCCGCGACGACGACGTGGAGCGGCTCTCCTACGCGGACCTGCGGCTCGAACTCGCGAGCCTGCGCGCGTACCGCGGGGAGCGGCAGCTCGAGCTCACCCGCACCGAGCAGCGGCTGCTCGAGCTGTTCCTGCGCAACCCCGACCAGGTGCTCCCGCGCGACGTGATCTACGAGCGCGTGTGGGGCCACGACATCAGCGAGACGTCGAACTCGCTCGACGTCTACGTCGGCTACCTGCGCCGCAAGACCGAGGAGGGCGGCGAGCCGCGGCTCATCAACACCGTCCGCGGCGTCGGCTTCATGCTGGCGAGCTAGATGGCTGATTCCACGACCCCCACGACCGCCTGGCCGCGTCTCGCGGCGCAGGATCGGCACCCGCTGAAGGGGCCCGTGGCTCCGCCACTGTGCCCCTCGCGCGGGCACCGTCCTGCATCCACGATCCGCGACCATGCGGCCGCGCGGGCCGCGGAATCAACCATCTGACGTGTCGTACCGCCGCCGCCTCACGCTGCTCGCCGCCGTAGCCGTGACCCTCGCGGTGGCGGTGGCGTCCGTCGCCACGTACCTGTCCGTGCGCGCCCAGCTGCGCGACTCGGTCGACGACGACCTGCGTTCGCTCAACCGGCGCGTGGCGACGCAGCCGGCGCCCACCGCCGGCCCCGCGCGCCGCCAGGTCGAGCGCGAGCAGGAGCGCCGCCAGTTCCTGCTCCTGCTCCCCTCCTCCCCGCTCGGCGAGCAGGGCTACGCCCAGGTGGTGTCAAGCGCCGGCCGCATCCAGCCGCCGCCCGGCCGCTCGGCGCTGCTGGCCGCCGGGCCGCGCGTGCTGGCCGTCGCCCAGGGCCGTGCGAAGCCGTTCTTCTACGACGCCGAGCTGTCCGGCACCCAGGTGCGCGTCTACGTCGGCCCGTTCGCCGACGGACAGGCGCTCCAGGCCGCGAAGTCGCTCGAGGACGTCAACGCCACGATGCGCCGGGTCACGCTCGTGCTCTTGCTCGTCAGCCTCGGCGGCGTGGTGCTGGCCGCCGTGCTCGGCGGGATCGTCGGCGGCAGCGCCATGCGGCCCGTGCGGCGGCTGATGCGCGGTACGCGCTACGTCGCCGCCACCCAGGACCTCTCGCGCCGGATCGACGCGGTCGGCGACGACGAGCTGGCCGGCCTGGCGCGCTCGTTCAACGCGATGCTCGAGGCGCTCGCCGAGTCGCGCCGCGCGCAGCGCCAGCTCGTCGCCGACGCCTCCCACGAGCTGCGCACGCCGCTCACCACGGTGCAGGCCAACGTCGAGCTGCTGTCCCGCGCGCACGAGCTGACGCCGGACGAGCGCGAGCAGCTGCGCGAGGACCTCCTCTCCCAGCTGCGCGAGCTGACCGGGCTCGTCGGCGACCTCGTGGAGCTGGCGCGCGAGCAGCCGCCGGAGAGCGACCTCGAGGAGCTCGACCTCGCCGCCCTGGTCGAGAGCTGCGTCGAGCGCATCCGCGGCCACGGCCCGTCGGTGCGGTTCGTGGCCGGGCTCGAGCCGTGCGTCGTGCGCGGCGACCGGGTGCGGCTCGAGCGGGCGGTCACCAACCTGCTCGACAACGCGCGCAAGTGGAGCCCGGACGGCGGCACGGTCGAGGTCGAGGTCTCGGACGGCGAGCTCGTCGTTCGCGACGAGGGCCCGGGCATCGAGGCCGCGGACCGGCCGCACGTGTTCGACCGCTTCTACCGCTCGGCCGAGTCGCGCCGGCTGCCGGGCTCCGGCCTCGGGCTGGCGATCGTGCGGCAAGTGGCGGAGATGCACGGCGGCGCGGCGTGGGCGGCGCCGCCGCGCTCCGGCCGCGGCGCCGAGCTGCACCTGCGCCTGCCGGCGCTCACCGCCGCAGCGATGTCCACGCCAGATCCCACG
>DASTIC010000100.1:0-4146 GCA_035717845.1 Solirubrobacteraceae bacterium | reverse complement strand
CCAGCGCCGGCATCAGCAGGCGCCAGGCGTACCAGGTCTCGGGCCAGCCGTGCACCAGCAGCAGCGGCGGGCCGTCGCCTCCGATGACCGCGTGCAGGCGCAGCTCACCGGTGTCGATGTACCGGCTCGTGAACGTGTCGGCGAACCCCGCAGGCAGGTTCGGCGCGCCGGAGACGGAGCCGGGGCCTTCCGGGGTGGACACCGGGGCGGAGGACGAGCTCATGAGGACCTCCTTCACACGGCCTCACGGCGTTCGGCTTCGGTGACGCCACCAAGCCTGATCGTCCCGTCTGCGCGTCGCACCCGTCGAAGACCCTGGTGTGCTCCCTGGGTGTCGACGTCCAGCGGCTGCGCCGCACCGAGGACATCCGGACTGCGCCGCTTCTCGCAGCGCGGGCCGCCGCTTCCACGGAGGCGACGTCAGACCGAGGCGCCGAAGCGCTCGGGTAGCACCCGGCGCAGTTCCCGTCGCGACGTGATCCCGAGCTTCGGGAACACCTTGCGCAGGTGCCACTCGACCGTTCGGGCGCTGATGAACAGCGCACCGCCGATCTCGGGGTTCGTGCGACCTTCGGCCGCGAGCCGGGCGATCTGGGCTTCCTGCGCGGTGAGCTCCTCGCGGGTCTCGACCGTGCGCTTCCGCACCGTCTCACCAGTGGCCCACAGCTCCCGACGGGCCCGCTCGGCGAACGCCTTGATCCCCCTCGTCGCCAGCATGTCGTGGGCAGCGCGAAGCTGCTCCCGGGCGTCGACGCGGCGCCCCTCGCGGCGCAGCCACTCGCCGTACAGGAGGTGTGCGCGTGCGAGATCCAGGCGGATGCGGGTGCGGCCGAGTCGCTCGATCGCTTCCCGGTAAAGGCCCTCGGCGACGTCACCCTCGCTCAGGAGTGCACGGGAGCGCGCCTCGATGCCGAGTGCCAAATCCGTCCCTGCCGCGCGGGTCCGCTCCGAGAGGCGCTCCAGGGCCTCGGCCGCGATCTCGGTCCTCCTACTGCGCGTGGCCGCCTCGATGAGCTCGGGCACCGACCAGACCGAGACCATCAGCTCGTCCCGAGCGCTCGCGCTCTGGGCGGGAGCCAGCGCCGCCTCGTAGTCGCCGAGGCCGTTGTGCAGGACAGCACGCGCATGCTCGCCGAAGGTGAGGATCACACCTTCACCCCGGGCGATCGCTTCGGCGCCGCTGGCCTCGATCAGCGCCGATGCCCGTGCCTCGTCGCCGCGACACCCGGCGAGCAGCAAGGCCGCGATCACGATGCGTGTGGTGCCTGTCGCGTCCGCGATCGCGTCGGCCTCGTCGAGGAGCGCTTCGGCAGCATCGAGCTCGCCCTCGAAGATGCGCAGCTGCGCCAGGTAGTTGAGGGCGAGCGGAAGCACTGCGAGCGCGCCGGTCTCGCGGGCGATCCGGACAGTGCGGACGGCGAACGCGCGCCACGTCTCGTCCTCGAACAGGTCGGGCGCGACGCGACGGGCAAACCCCGGCCAGCGAACGCCCTGCCCGGGATGGTCCTCGTCGCGCAACGCCCTCAGCGCCTGTTTGAGAGTCGACGCACTCGCCGCGTAGCCGTCGGTGAAGCGCACGGCCAGACCGTCGAGCAGCAGGTCGACAGGACGTGGGGCGCCCGCCGGGGGTGGCGCAGCGCGAGCAGCCTGGGCCGCGGCCAGCACGCCGCTGCCGAGCCGGCCACCGATGCTCGCTGCTCGAACCGCCTCCAGGTAGGTGTCGCGGGCGACGCCGGGATCGAGCGATTCGAGCCGCTTGGCCGCGTCGAGCAGCAGCGGTACGGCTTCGCCGCCCCGTCTCAGGTCCACCGCGATCTGTCCGTGGAGGCGCTGCAGCTCGCCGCGGTCGAGCTCGTCCAGCGGGCCGGTGGCGGCAGTCGAGAGGAGTGTCAACGCGGCCTCGGGAGCGCCGGACAGCTGTTCGGCGCCCGCTGCCCTCAGTGCGCGCCGTGCTCTCCGGGCGGGCTCAGGTGTCAGCGCGGCCGCGCGCTCCAGGAACGCGGCAGCCGCGGCCAGTCCGCCGCGTGACTGCGCCCGCCCGGCCGAGCGCTCCAGCTCGCCGGCGACGTCCTCGTCCGGCTCGATGGTGGCGTGGGCGAGGTGCCATGCCCGCCGATCCGGATCGCCGACGGCGTCGGTAGCCGCGGCCAGTGCCCGATGGATGCTCCGTCGCTCATCGACTGGTGCGGCGCGGTAGATCGCCGAACGTAGGAGTGGGTGGCGAAAGACGACCCTCGAACCGAGCTCGACAACGCCATCCGCTTCGGCGTGCCCGATCGCCTGGGCAGGAACGCCCAGCTCCGCGGCCGCTCGCCACAGCACGATCGGATCGCCGGTCGGCTCGGCCGCCGCCGCCAGCAGCAGCCTCTGCGTGGCGGCCGGCAGCTGCTGGACGCGTCGCCGGAAGCTCGTCTCGATCACGCCCCGTAGCGGTCGTGCGTTCGGAAGACCGAAGCCGCCTGCCCGCAACGCGGGCGGCACGTCACGCGGCAGCTCGAGCAACGCCAGGGGGTTGCCGCGCGCCTCGGCGAGGATCTGGTCGCGCACGCGGTCATCCAGCGGTCCGCTGATCGCCGACATGAGCAGGTCCCGCGCGTCAGCGTGCGAAAGGCCCGTGACCCGCAGGTCCGGCAACCGGACCAACTCGTCATGCTCGACCGGCTCACGCTCCGCGAACAGGAGGACGACCGACTCCGCCTGGAGGCGCCGGGCGACGAACGCCAGCACCTGCGCCGACGACCGATCGAGCCACTGGGCATCGTCGATCAGGCAGACGAGCGGCCGTTCCTCGGCGGTGTCGGACAACAGGCCGAGCACCGCGAGACCCACCAGAAACCGGTCGGGCGGCGCGCCCGAGGTCCGGCCCAAGGCGGTGTCGAGCACGGCACGCTGCGGCGGCGGCAACCGCTCGAGGCCATCGAGCAGCGGCATGCAGAGCTGCTGCAGACCGGCGAAGGGCAGCTCCATCTCCGCCTCCACCCCGAGCGCACGAACGACCCGGCAACCCTCGGCGCGCTCGGCGACGTACCCCAACAGCGCTGTCTTCCCGACCCCCGGCTCGCCGCGCAACACCAACACGGCACTCTGTCCCGTGTGCGCAGCCGCCAACCTGCGGTCGAGCAGTGCACACTCGGCCGTCCGCCCGGTCAGCACCGGTCAAGCGCCCTGAGCAGGGTGCGGGCCACTGGCAGGAAGCCTCCGACCGACGCGGCGGGTCTCGATGTGCCACGCCGCGTTCACCGTCAGCCCCGACGCCTCGGGCAGGCCGACCTGCCGCGAGCGCGTCCATGTCCTCCCGCCATCCGTCGAGCGCTGGACCGTCGGACCGTAGACGTAGTGGTTGGCCGCTGAGTAGATGGTGCCGTCACGGCGAGCCGGCCAGGGAGGTCTCGACTCGGGTCATGGTGGTCTCCCTTGTCTGGGTTCACCCTCCCTCGCGGTACGGCGCCAGGAACGCGGTCAGCGCCGTCAGCATCTCCTCGGGAGCCTGCTCGGCGACCCAGTGGCCGGTGTCGGGGATGACCACGGTCTCCACGTCGGTCGCAGCGGGCTTCATCCCCTCGCCGGCTGCCTCACCCCAGCTCTCCGCTCCGCCGATCCCCAGAACGGGGATCGTCAGCGGCCGGGTCTTGCGCTGCTCGTTCTGTGCGATGGTGGTGTCCCACGCGCGATAGAGCCCGAAGCTGCCGCGCAGGGCGTCGGGGTCGGAGAAGCGGTCGAAGTAGTACCGCTGGACCTCGTCGGGCAGGCCCTTCCCGCCGCCCTGGATCGCGAACTCGTAGCCGAAGAAGATGTCCTCGCGTCCCGTGACGAGCTGTTCGGTCAGCTCGTCGTTGACCCGGTTGAAGGGGATGTGCCAGACCCGGTTGTTGAGCGGCTCGGGGACGAACAGTGGCGGGTTCAGAGACACCCCCGGGGGCCCGGGGATCTCGGCGAGGGCCACGCGGGCGACCCGGTCCCGGTGATCCGCGGCCAGCGCGTAGCCGATGATGTATCCGGTGTCGTGGCCGACCACGGCGAACCGCTCGTGGCCGAGCGCATCCATCAGCGCCACCAGGTCGCCGGCGAGGGTGCCGGCGTCGTACCCGTCCCGGGGCTTGTCGGACAGCCCCATGCCGCGCTGGTCGACCGCGACGACCTCGAAGT
>DASTIC010000099.1:0-4501 GCA_035717845.1 Solirubrobacteraceae bacterium | reverse complement strand
GCTTCGTGCGCGAGACGGCCAAGCCGTTTCCCGACGGCTACCGGCGCATCAAGTCGGTCAACCTCGGCCTGACCGCCCGCGAGAAGGCGACGGAGGCCGCGCGATGACCCCCGACGAGGTCGCGGCCGCCGTCGCCGCCGGCGCCGCCGTGCTCGACCTGCGCGCTCCGCGGCCGTTCGCGCGCGAGCACCTGCCAGGCGCGGTGACGATGCAGTTCAACCGGGCCGACCTCGCCGATCGCGCCGAGCTCGTCCTGCCGCGCGACGTCCCGCTGGTGATCCATGCCGAGCCGGAGCCGATCGCCCGCGTCGCCTGCGAGCTGGTCGCGGGCGCGGGCTTCCGGGTGGCCGGTCGGCTCGACGGCGGGCTGGTGGCGTGGAAGGCCGCGGGCCGGCCGACCGTCGAGCTGCCGCTGCTCGACGTGGACGAGCTGCGCGAGCAGCTGGACGCGCTCGAGGTGCTCGACGTGCGGGAGCCGTTCGAGTTCCGCCACGGGCACATCCCCGGCGCTCGGCTGTTGCCGTCCGGTGAGGCGTGGTCGCGGCTGGCGGAGCTGCCGGCGGGCCGCGTGATCGCGGTGGTCTGCGGTGACCAGACGCGCAGCGCTGCCGTCGCCTCGATGCTCCAGCGCGCCGGTCACGACGTCCGCCTGGTCATGGGCGGCATGGTCGACTGGCTCGAGCGCGGCTATCCGATCGAGCGCGAGCCCGCGAGGGTCTAGCCCTGGCCGGCGCGTACGCCACCCGGAGCGCAACCCGCCGAAGCCTCGGGATCGAGCCCGGCGACATCATCGCCGGGCTGAGCGTTGCGCTCGTCGTCATCCCGCAGGGACTGGCGTACGCGCAGCTCGCCGGCATGCCCGCCTACCGCGGGCTCTACGCCGCCGCCGTACCGCCGATCGCCGCGGCCGTGTTCGCGTCCTCGCCCCATCTCCAGACCGGCCCGACCGCGCTGACCGCGCTGCTGAGCTTCGGCGCGCTGTCCGCACTGGCGACGCCGGCGAGCCCCGAGTACGTCGAGCTGGGGCTGTTGCTCGCGCTGATCGTCGGCGTGGTGCGCGTCGCGATCGGACTGCTGCGGGCCGGTGCGATCGCCTACCTGATGTCGAGCGCCGTGCTGCTCGGGTTCGTGCCCGCTGCGACCGCCCTGATCGTGGCGTCGCAGATCCCGGCGGCTCTCGGCGTCCAGAGCGACGACGGGATCATCGCCGGAGCTGTGTCCGCGCTTGCGCATCCCGGCGAATGGATCGTCGCGGCGCTTGCCCTGACCGCGGCGGCCGCCGCCGTGATGCGGATCGGCGCCCGGGTGAGCCCCCTCTTCCCCGCGGTCCTGGTGGCCGTGGGGGTCGGGATGCTCGCGACGGAGCTGCTGGGCTACAGCGGCGCGACGGTCGGCGAGGTGCCGGCCGGCCTGCCCCCGGTCAGCCTCGACCTGCCCTGGGGTGAGGCCGCGTCGCTGCTCGTGCCGGGGACGGTCATCGCGCTCGTCGGGTTCGCCGAGCCGGCGTCCGTCGCGCGCACGCTCGCCGCGCAGGACCGGCGGTCGTGGGACCCCGACCGCGAGTTCGTCGGCCAGGGCGCCGCCAACGTCGCCGCGAGCGTCACCGGCGGCTTCCCGGTCGGCGGATCGTTCTCCCGCAGCGCGCTCACACGGCAGGCGGGCGGGCGGACGCGCTGGAGCGGCGCGGTGACCGGCCTCGCGGTGCTCGCGCTCCTGCCCTTCGCCGGGATCTTCTCGTCGATCCCGACCGCCGTGCTCGCGGCCGTGGTGATCGTGGCGGTCGCCCCGATGGTCCGGCTGCGGCCGATCCTCGATCTGTGGCCGGGCTCCCGGCCGCAGTTCGCCGTCGCGGCCGCGACTTTCGCGCTCACGCTCGCACTCGCGCCGCACGTGGAGTACGCGGTGCTCGCGGGCGTCGCGCTCGCCGTCGCTGTCCACCTCTGGCGCGAGCTGCGGCTGGACATCGACGTCGCCGCCCGAGACGACGCGCTCGACCTGCATCCGCGCGGCGTCATCTGGTTCGGCACCGCCCCGGGCCTCGAGGACCGCCTCGTGCGGCTGCTCGCCGACCACCCGGACGCCCGACGGCTCGTGATCCACCTCGATGGTGTCGGGCGGCTCGATCTCAGCGGCGCGCTGGCCTTGCGCAACGTGCTGGAGTTCGCACGTGACGCCGGTCTGCAGGTGTCGGTCGACGACGTCCCGGCGCACGCGGGACGCATCGCCGCCGCCATGCTCGACGTTCCGAGCGGCAGCGACGCGCGAGGATGGGTCGCGGGCGACGACGTGTCACGCAGTCGATCGAAAGCGAGGTAGGAGATGGCGAATCAGCGGGTTCTCGTACTGGGGGGCAACTTCGCGGGGCTGACCGCGGCGCTGACCGTCAAGCACGATCTCGGGGACGACGTCGACGTCACGGTCGTCTCGAAGTCCGACCAGTTCCAGTTCAACCCCTCCCTGATCTGGATCCCGTTCGGCAAGCGCACGGCGGGCAACGTGACGTTCCCCGTGGCCAGGACGTTCGAGTCCCACGGCGTCGAGTTCATCCATGGCGAGGCCACGCGGATCGACGCCGACGCGCGGCGCGTCGAGACCTCGCGCGGCGAGCACGGCTACGACTACCTGGTGATCGCGACCGGCTACCAGAACGACTTCGACGTCGTGCCCGGGCTGGGGCCGGGCGGCAATGCGTACTGGATCACCGACCTCGAGGGGGCCGTCGGCGCCGCCGAGGGCTGGGCTCGCTTCCTGAATGACCCGGGCCCGGTGGTGGTGGCCGCCACGCAGGGCGCGGCCTGCTTCGGCGCCGCCTACGAGTTCGTCTTCAACGTGGCCTACCAGCTCAAGAAGCACAAGCTCAAGGTGCCGCTGAGCTATGTGAGCGCGGAGCCGTTTCCCGGGCACTTCGGGATCGGCGGCCTGCCCGGCGGCGAGAAGCTGCTCGGCATGTTCTTCAAGCGTCAGAAGATCGACGGCATCTTCGACGTCGCGACCACGGAGGTCGCGCCCGGCGAGATCGTCCTCGCCGACGGCAGGACCGTGCCGTTCAAGTACGCCATGGTCGTCCCGCCGTTCGTCGGCGCCGACGTCGTCAAGCGCTCGGGCCTCGGAAACGCCAAGGGCTTCGTCGACGTCAAGGACACCTACCAGACACATGCCCACGCGAACGTGTACACGGTCGGCATCGCCACGGCGGTCGACGCGCCGTGGCAGAGCGCGAACGCGGTCGGCGTGCCCAAGACCGGCTTCCCCGCCGAGGCGATGGCGCGCGTCGCGGCCGACAACATCGGCGCCCAGATCCGCGGCCAGGAGCCGACGCGGGAGGAGAACTTCGGCAGCATCCCTGCCGTCTGCATCATGGACGCGGGCAACAACGGCGTCGTCATCCTGGCCGACCACATGCTGCCCCCGCGAAAGCACGGTGTGATGATCCCCGGCCCCCAGTCGCACGCGGCCAAGCTCGCCTTCGAGAAGTACTTCCTGTGGAAGACGCGAAACGGCTACGTGAAGTTGCCCTGACTGCCCCCGTCACCCGCGTCGGCACCCGGCTGTCGGCCCGAGCGCGGCGTCCGGGCCGCCCGTTCGACCGCCTCGACGTCGACGTTGTGCATCAGCCGCGTCCCCTTGCCGGCTCGGGCATGTCGATCGGCCAGCCACGGGCCTCCCACGTGCCGACGCCGCCGTCGGCGACGTGGATGACGTGCTCGGCGCCGTGGCGCATGAGCAGCGACGCCGCGACCGCGCTGCGCTGGCCGGACGAGCAGACCACGGCGATCGGCCGCGACGGGTCGATGTCGTCGGGAATCTCCTTGAGGTCGTGGTAGGGCGTGAAGGTCGAGCCGGGGATGCGGCGCTCGTCCCATTCGGAGCGCTCGCGCACGTCGAGGATCTGCACGTCGTCGTCGCCGTCGCGGGCGTGCAGCTCGGCGACGTCGATGCGCTCGACCGATGCGGTCGGGCGCTTCTCCTCGCGCCAGCTCGTCATGCCTCCGGCCAGGAAGCCGGCGATGTTGCGGATGCCGACCGAGGCGGCGAGCTGTGCCGCGCGCGCGGCGTCGTCGTCGTCGCGGCCGACCAGCACGACGTCGCGGTCGTGGTCGGCGACCCACGCGAGCTTGGTGCCGAAGCCGGCCCGCACGGCGGGGTTGCAGACGGCGCCCGGGATGTGGGCGTCGTCGAACTGGCGGTCGGTGCGGACGTCGACGACGAGTGCGCCCTCATCGATCTTGCGCTGCACCTGCAGCGGCGTGAGCGGCTCGATGCCCACCCTGTCGATGAGCAGCGGCCCGCGGTTGATCGCGACGATCGCCTGGAAGTTCGGTGGCTGCGGCCCGAGCGACGACGTCGTCGCCTCCACGAACTCGGCCTCGTCGTCGACCGCGAGCAAGGCGTTGTGCGCCCGCTCGTAGGCGATCGTCGAGGACACCTTCATGTCCATGCCCGGGCCGCCGCACAGCGAGCCGCCGAGGTGGCCGGGCCAGACTTCGCATTCGCCGGGGAG
>DASTIC010000098.1:0-5267 GCA_035717845.1 Solirubrobacteraceae bacterium | reverse complement strand
CGTCGAGGGCCGCGTGATCGGCGTCCTGCACGTCGGCAGCCTCACCCCCCGCCGCTTCACCGACGACGAGACCGAGCTGCTCCAGCTCGCAGCCGACCGCGTCGCGGTGGCGATCGAGCACGCGAGGCTGTACGAGCAGCGCCGCCTGGCCGCCGCGCTCCAGCACCGCCTGCTGCCGAGCGACCTCGGCCGCATCCCCGGGATCGAGCTCGCCAGCCGCTACCTACCGGCCAGCGGCGAGAGCCTGGGCGGCGACTGGTACGACGCGTTCATGCTCAGCCGCGGCCGGCTCGTGGTGGCGACCGGCGACGTCGTCGGCCACGGTCTCGAGGCAGCGGCCGTGATGGCCCAGCTCCGGACGGCCCTGCGCGCGTATGCGGCGGAAGATCACCCGCCGGAGGCGGTCGTCGAGCACGTGAACAACCTCATGTGGAGCCTGGGGCCGGGCGCGATGACGACCCTTGCGTACATGGTCATCACCCCGGATCAGGAGGTGCTCGAGCTGGTCAACGCCGGCCATCCGCCCCCGCTCGTGATCGACCCGGAGGGCGCGGCGGCCTTCCTCCCGCTCACGGGAGGGATCGCGCTCGGCACGTCGGCGATCGCCCGGTACCGGTGCGACGCCCATCCCTTCCCGACCGGCACGACCGCCGTCCTCTTCACCGACGGCCTCGTCGAGTCGCGCGGCAAGTCGATCGACGACGGCCTGGAGCGGCTGCGTGCGTTCGCCGCCGGCTACGCGAACGTCGAGACCCTGTGCACCGGGATCGTCGACCGCCTGGTGCCGGAACAGCGCCCGGACGACATCGCCGTCATCGCCGTGCGGGTGCCGCCGCCGCCCGAGCAATTGCGCGGACGCTGGCCCGCGGACCGCGAGTCGCTCGTCGCCGTGCGCCAGCTCCTGCGACGCTGGCTGCGTGTGCAGTCGGCGACCGAAGAAGAGATCTACGACATCACCGTCGCCTGCCAGGAGGCGTGCGCGAACGCGATCGAGCACGCCTACCGCCCCGGGCGCGAGTGGTTCGAGGTCGAGGCGACTTGCGATGATGGTCGCGTCCGCGTGACGGTTCGCGACCACGGCCGCTGGCGGCCGCCGCGCGGGAGCAACCGCGGGCGAGGGCTGCCGCTGATGCACGCGTTGATGGAGCGCGTCGACGTGGAGCACACCGACACCGGGACGCTGGTCGTGCTCGAGCGCACGCTCGCGGGGGAGGCCCCATGACCTGGCTCGCGACGGTGCGGGGGGAGCGTCACGGCGACCTCCCGATCGCCGTGATCGACGGCGAGATCGACGCTTCGAACGCCGCCGAGATCGCCGATCGCCTGCGGCGGCTGCTCACCAACCGAAGCGCCGCGCTCGTCGTCGACCTCACGCGGACCGACTATCTGGACAGCGCCGGGATCAACCTGCTCTTCGAGCTCGGCGCCGAGCTGCGCGACCGCCAGCTGCGGCTGCACCTCGTCGTCGACCCTGGGCAGCCGATCATGCGCGCGATCTCGCTCACCGGCCTGAACGCCCTGGTCCCAGTGCACGCCACGCGCGACGCCGCGGTCGCGCAGGCGACCTGACCGGGGCGGGCTACCGCTACCGCGGCAGCGCGGCCAAGACCCGCTCGGCGGCGGTCTCGAGCGGCTCGTCGCCGGTGACGACGACGTCGGGCGCATCCGGCGGCTCGTACGGGTCGTCGACGCCCGTCAGGTGCCGGAGCTCCCCCGCGCGGGCGCGGGCGTAGAGGCCCTTCGGGTCGCGGCGCTCGCACTCCTCGAGCGAGGTCGCCACGTGGACCTCGACGAACGGCAGCTCGAGCCGGTCGTGGACCGCGCGGGCCGCCGCCCGGTCGGCGCGGTACGGGGAGACGAGCGCCACCAGCACGACCACGCCGGCGTCGGCCAGCAGGGCCGAGACCTCGGCCGTGCGCCGCACGTTCTCGGCCCGGTGCTCCGCGGAGAAGCCGAGATCGCCGTTCAGCCCGTGGCGGAGGTTGTCGCCGTCGAGCACATAGGCGGGCCGGCCCTCCCCCACCAGCCGCGCTTCGACCGCCCCGGCCACCGTCGACTTGCCGGAGGCGGGCAGCCCGGTCATCCACACGGTCGCGCCGGGATGCCCGAGCGCGTCCCACCGCTGTGCGCGGTCCAGCAGCCCCTGCTGCCAGACGACGTTGGTCGAGCGGACCACTAGAAGTAGCCCTCGCGCTTGCGGTCCTCCATCGCGGCCTCGCTCACCCGGTCGTCGGCGCGCGTCTGGCCGCGCTCGGTGACCCGCGTGGCCGCGATCTCGGCGATCACGTCGTCGAGCGACGCCGCGTCGGAGCGCACCGCGCCCGTGCAGCTCATGTCGCCGACCGTGCGGTAGCGGACCGAGGCGGTGAACGTGTCCTCGCCGTCCATGCGCTCGATGAACTCGGACACCGCGTAGAGCATGCCGTCGCGCTCGAACACCTCGCGGTCGTGGGCGAAGTAGATCGACGGGATCTCGAGGCCCTGGGTGCGGATGTACTCCCACACGTCGAGCTCGGTCCAGTTCGAGAGCGGGAACACCCGCACGTGCTCGCCGCGGCGGATGCGGCCGTTGTAGAGGTCCCACAGCTCCGGCCGCTGGCGGCGAGGCTCCCACTGGCCGTCCTCGTCGCGGAAGGAGAAGATCCGCTCCTTCGCGCGGGCGCGCTCCTCGTCGCGGCGGGCGCCGCCGAACGCGGCGTCGAAGCCGTGCTCGGCGATCGCGTCGAGCAGCGTCACGGTCTGGAGGCGGTTGCGCGAGGCGCGCGGGCCGGTCTCCTCGACCACGCGCCCGGCGTCGATCGACTCCTGCACCGACGCCACCACCACGTTCGGGACCCGGCGGTCGCGGAACTCGATCGCCTCCGGGAAGTTGTGGCCGGTGTCGACGTGCATGACCGCGAACGGGACGTCGCCGGGGGCGAACGCCTTCTCCGCGAGGCGGAGCAGCACGATCGAGTCCTTGCCGCCGGAGAACAGCAGCACCGGCTTCTCGAACTCGGCCACCACTTCGCGGATCACGTGGATCGCCTCGGCCTCGAGGACCTGTAGGTGGGTCGCGGTGGTGGCGGCGGTCACGAGATTCCGATCTCCAGGGGCGCTCGGCGGCGCAGGACGAGATAGCAGAGCACGGCGAGCACGAGCGGCACGCCGACGAGCACGATGGCAGGAAGCTCCAGCCCGGCCTTGCTGAGGAGGCCGAGCGAGGAGGCGAGCAGCACCACGCCGAGCGCCGCGCGCAGCGCGTTCTGCGGCACCCGGGTGGCGACGTTGCTGCCCACCCAGACGCCCGGGATCGAGCCCAGCAGCAGCGTCCCCATGAGCCCGAAGTCGATGTTGCCCGAGAGCAGGTGCGCGAACGCGGCCACCCACAGCAGCACGGCCGCGTGCGCGACGTCGGTGCCCACCACGCGATGGGGGCTGAGGCGGAAGCCGAGGATCAGGCCGATGGCGATCAGCGTGCCCGAGCCGGCGGACGTGACGCCGAGCACCAGGCCGATCGAGGCGCCGAGCGCGACGGCCGCCGCCTTGTGCCGGGCGTTCATGACGAAGGCGCCGCGCTCGCGAGCCGCGTGATCGGCGAGGGCCAGCGCCCGCAGCAGCACGAGCGCGCCGGTGAGCGCCAGGGTGCCGCCGATCGCGACGAGCATGAAGGTGTCGAAGCTGTCGCCCCACGAGTTGCGCAGCCGGTCGAGCAGCCACACGCCGACCAGCGCCGCCGGGCACGACCCGATCGCGAGCCATAGCGCCATGCGCGGGAACACCGTGCCCTTGCGGAAGTGCCGCCAGCCGCCGACCGTCTTGGTCACGGCCGCGTACGCGAGGTCGGTGCCGACCGCCACGACGGGCTGGATGCCGGCCACCAGGATGAGCAGCGGGGTCATCAGCGAGCCGCCGCCCATGCCGGTGACACCGACGAGCGCGCCCACGCCGAGGCCGAAGAGGATGATCGCCGGGTCCATGAGCGAGCGGGCTAGGTTAGCCCGCGGCGCCGCGGGCACGATCGACCCTCTACGGTCAGCAGGATTACGTGACGGTTTCCGGGGTCCGCGGCGCCGGTAGTGATGTGCGGCACAGGAGCGCATGTCCCTCCCCCTCTCCTCCGGCGTCCGGTATCACCGCGACGGCGGGCACATGGTCCGCCTCGAGTTGACGGGCGCCGTGGATCCGGCGAGCATCGACCGGGCCATTCGCGGCGTCGCGGCAGAGCGGCCCTCCACGCTCGTTCTGGACCTCAGGCGCGTCTCGTCGGTCGACTCGGACAGCCTCGCGCGGGTGCTCGACGCGCTTCGCGGGGTCGGGTCTGACGGGCTGAAGGTCGCCGTCATCCCCGGCGTGACGACGGTCCGCCGAGTCCTGCAGCTCAGGTCCGCCCGGCGAAAGGAGCGCTGAGCGCCGCCGGCTACTCGGTGGTGACGGCCCTGAGGACGTCCACTCGCGCCGCCCGGCGGGCCGGCGGGATGGCGGCGAGCTAGGCCACCGCTTTCATCAGGTCGAGCACGCCCTCGGTCGTCACTCCGGCGCCGTCATGCACGACGCGGCCGTCGCTCAGCACGACGATCTGGTCGGCGACCGAGGCGGCGTGCGCGTCGTGGGTGACCATCACGACCGTCTGGCCGAACTGGTCGACCGCCCGGCGCAGGAGCGCGAGCACCTCGTCGGACGACTTGGAGTCCAGGTTGCCGGTCGGCTCGTCGGCGAACACCACGGCGGGGCGGTGGATGAGCGCGCGGGCGACGGCGACGCGCTGCTGCTGGCCGCCGGAGAGCTCGGACGGGCGGTGGGTGAGCCGGTCGCCGAGCCCCACGGCGTCGATCAGCATGGTGAGCCACTCGCGGTCGGGCTTCTTCCCGGCCAGCGTGAGCGGAAGCATGATGTTCTCCTCGGCCGACAGCACCGGCACGAGGTTGAAGGCCTGGAAGACGAAGCCGAGGCGGTCTCGGCGCAGCCGCGTCAGCCCGCGGTCGTCGAGGTTCGCGAGCTCGGCGCCGTCCACGACCACCGAGCCGGCGGTCGGGCGGTCGAGGCCGGCGAGCAGGTGCATGAGCGTCGACTTGCCGGAGCCGGACGGCCCCATGATCGCCGCGAACTGACCGGACGGGAACGCGACGCTCACCCCGCGAAGCGCCTGCACGGCGGTCTCGCCCTCGCCGTAGACCCGGCGGAGCTCGACGGTGCTGACGATGGGTGGCGCGCTCGTGTCGGTCATGCGGGAAGCATGGTCAACGAGCGTTGCTCACAAGGGGCGGCTCGCTCGCGTCCGGCTGGTG
>DASTIC010000097.1:0-5587 GCA_035717845.1 Solirubrobacteraceae bacterium | reverse complement strand
ACGTCGTGCCCCAGGCAGCGCCCGCTCCGTGACGAGGATCGCGATCTACGACACCACCCTGCGCGACGGGATGCAGGGCCAGGGCATGTCGCTCTCCGTGGAGGAGAAGGTCCGGGTGGCGCACGTCCTCGACGACCTCGGGGTCCCGTTCGTCGAGGCCGGCTTCCCCGCCTCCAACCCCAAGGAGGCCGAGCTGTTCGCGCGGCTCGAGCACGAGCGGCTCCAGGCCGACGTGTGCGCGTTCGGGATGACCCGCCGGCGCGGGATCCGCGCCGACGAGGACGCCGCGCTGCGCGTGCTCGCCGACTCGTTCGCGCCCGTCTGCACGCTGGTCGGCAAGTCGTGGGGCCTGCACGTCGAGAAGGTGCTGCGCGTCGATCGCGACGAGAACCTCGCGATGATCGCCGAGTCGATCGCCTTCCTCGTCGAGCAGAGCAAGCGCGTGCACTACGACGCCGAGCACTTCTTCGACGGCTGGCGCGACGATCCCGACTACGCGCTCGCCTGCGTGCGCGCCGCCGCCGAGGCGGGCGCCGAGAACGTCGCCCTGTGCGACACGAACGGCGGCTCGCTCCCGCACCAGATCGCCGAGGCGGTGCGGGCGGCCCGCTCCACGGGCGCGACGCTCGGCATCCACTGCCACAACGACGCCGAGTGCGGCGTCGCGAACTCGCTCGCCGCCGTCGCCGAGGGCGCGGTGCTCGTCCAGGGCACGATGAACGGCTACGGGGAGCGCTGCGGCAACGCGAACCTCACGAGCATCGTCCCCAGCCTCCAGCTCAAGCTCGGCCACGAGTGCCTGCCGTCGCTCGAGGGCTGGACGGAGGCCGCGCACTACCTCGACGAGCTGCTCAACCTCACGCCCGACGGCGACCAGCCGTACGTGGGCAAGAATGCCTTCGCCCACAAGGGCGGGATGCACGTGGCCGGCGTGAACGCCGACCCGGCGACGTTCGAGCACATCGACCCGGCGGCGGTCGGCAACAGCCGCGACGTGCTGGTCTCCGAGCTGTCCGGAAAGGGGACGGTCGTGGCCCACGCGGGCGGCGCGCTCGACGATGCGGTCGCCGGCCGTGTGGTCGAGCGCGTGAAGGAGCTCGAGCACCGCGGCTTCCAGTTCGAGGCCGCCGACGGCTCCTTCGACCTGCTCATCCGGCGCGAGACCGGCGAGTACGAGCCGCTGTTCCGCCTCGAGTCGTGGCGGGTGATCTCGGAGAAGCGCGAGGACGGCATCGTCCAGACCGAGGCCACCATCAAGATCTGGGTCGACGGCCAGCGCTACGTGCGGGTGGCGGAGGGCAACGGCCCCGTTCACGCGCTCGACGCCGCCCTGCGGGCCGCGATCGGCGAGCGCTACCCGCACCTGCGGGACATCAAGCTCGTCAACTACAAGGTCCGCATCCTCGACGAGTGGAAGGCCACCGGCGCCACCACGCGCGTGCTGCTCGACGCCACCGACGGCCGCGACACCTGGGGCGCGATCGGCGTGCACGAGAACGTGATCGAGGCGAGCTGGGACGCGCTGGTCGACTCGCTCGAGGCGGGCATGGTGCGGTCCCGAGCGCCCCACGCGTGATCCCGCTCGCCCGGCCCGTGCTCGGCGAGGCCGAGGAGCGCGCGGTGCTCGACGTCCTGCGCTCGCGGCAGCTCTCGCTCGGGCCGCGGCTCCCGGCCTTCGAGCAGGCCTTCGCGGCGCGCATGGGGGCCGTCCACGCGAGCGCGGTCTCTTCGGGGACGGCGGCGCTGCACCTCGCGCTGCGGGCGGTCGGGGTGGGGGAGGGCGACGAGGTGGTCACCTCGCCGTTCTCGTTCGTGGCGTCGGCGAACGTGATCCTGTACGAGCGGGCGAAGCCCGTGTTCGCGGACATCGACCCGGTCACCCTGAACATCGACCCCGATGCCGCCGCCGCGGCCATCACGGGCCGCACCGCGGCGCTGCTCCCGGTGCACATCTTCGGCTACCCGGCCGACGTCCCGGCGCTCGAGGCCCACGGCCTGCCGATCGTCGAGGACGCCTGCGAGGCGCTCGGCGCCCGGCACGCGGACGGCACCCACGTGGGCGCGCGCGGCCATCCCGCCGCCTTCGCCTTCTACGCCAACAAGCAGCTCACGACGGGCGAGGGCGGGATGCTCACCATGGCGTCGGCCGAGCACAAGGAGCGGGTCGACTCCGAGCGCAACCAGGGCCGCGCGCCCGACATGGGCTGGCTCGACCACGACCGGCTCGGGTTCAACTACCGGCTCACCGACGTCGCGTGCGCGATCGGGCTCGCCCAGCTCGGGCGCCTCGACGAGATGCTCGCCGCGCGGGCGCGCGTCGCAGGCTGGTACCGCGCGGCGCTGGCGGAGAGCCCGGTCGAGCTGCCGTGCGAGGACGACGACGGGAACGTGCGCGGGTGGTTCGTGTTCGTCGTCCAGCTCCCGCACGGGGTGGACCGCGACGCCGCCATCCGCGGGCTGCTGGAGCGGGGCGTGCAGTCCAAGCCGTACCTGCCGGCCATCCACCTGATGTCGTTCTACCGCGAGCTCGGCCACCGGGAGGGCGAGTTCCCGGTCTGCGAGGACGTCGCCGCGCGCTCGATCGCCCTCCCGTTCTTCCCGGAGATGACCGAGGGCCAGGTCGCGCAGGTGGCCGAGGCGCTCGGCGCCGTCATAGGCGCTTGACGTAGCTCACGAAGCCCGGCCCCCCGACGGCGTCGGCGACCGTGCGGCTGGGGGCCCGACGCGTCTCGCGCTCCTCGTAGCCGGCGGCGGCGTAGAGCGCGCGGGCGGCGTCGTTGCGGAGGCCGGTGTCGAGCGAGACGCCCCGGAGGCCGGCGGCGGCTGCGGCGGCCTCGGCATGGGCGAGCAGCGCGCGGGCGATTCCGCGGCGCCGGAAGCCCGGGTCGACGGCCAGGGCGTCGACGTACAGCGTGCCTTCGGGCGGGTGGGGCGAGACGAGCCCGGCGGCCCGCACGTGGCGGATGAGCGCCGGCCACCGCCAGGGCGGGACGCGGGGGGCCGTGAGGTTCACGAACCGGCGCGCGCGGGCGTCGCCCTCGGCCACCGGGAAGCTCGCGATCACGCCGGCCACCGCGCCGTCGAGCACCGCCACCGAGCACACGTCGAAGCTCGCCGCGTGCCCCGTGCAGGGATAGAGGGCGCTCACCAGCGCGCGGGCGCGACGCTCGGAGCCGGCGTAGGCGTCGTAGTACGGCTTGGCCGAGAGGTAGAGGAGCTCCCGGGCTGGATCGTCGTCGGGCGTGGCGGGCCGGACCGCGAGGGTCATGTCAGTCATCATGGCCGACCGATGGCGCGCTTCTCGCTCCCGCAGGACCCGGTCTTCCAGCAGCTCAACGCCTCGCTGGCGTTCGACTGGCGCCTCGGGCCGTACGACGTGGAGCAGTCGCGCGCCCACGCGAAGATGCTCGCCGAGGCGGGGATCATCTCGAGCCACGATCGCGACGAGCTGTTGAGCGGGCTCGAGCGCGTCGAGGCCGAGCTCGAGTCCGGCGCGTTCCCGTTCTCGCCCGACGACGAGGACATCCACATGGCGATCGAGCGGCGGCTGACGGAGATCGCCGGCCCGGTCGGCGGCCGCCTGCACACGGCGCGCTCGCGCAACGACCAGGTGGCCACCGACGTCGCGATGTTCACCCGCGCCCACGCGCTGACGACGATCGAGCGGCTCGGTCACCTCCAGAGCACGATCGTGCAGCTCGCCGAGCGGCACCTCGACTGGGCGATGCCCGGGTACACGCACCTCCAGCGCGCCCAGCCGGTGTACCTCGCCCACCACCTGCTCGCCTACTTCTGGATGTTCCGGCGCGACGCGCGGCGGTTCGAGCACGTGCTGGGGGCGACGTGCGACCTGCCGCTCGGAGCCGGCGCGCTGGCGGGCGTCAACTTCGAGACCGACCGCGGGCTGGTGGCGCGCGAATTGGGCTTCGCCAGCGTGGCGCCCAACTCGATCGACGCGGTCTCGAACCGCGACTTCGTGCTCGACTACCTGGCGGCGGCCGCCACCTGCGCCACCCACCTGTCGCGCCTGGGGGCGGAGATCGTGCTGTGGTCGAGCCAGGAGTTCGGCTTCTGCGAGGTGTCGGACGCGTGGGCCTCGGGCTCCTCGATCATGCCGCAGAAGAAGAACCCCGACGCCGCCGAGCTCCTGCGGGCCAAGGCGCCGCGCGTCGTCGCCCACCTGGCGGCGCTGCACGGCGTGCTCCATGGCCTGCCGCTGACCTACAACAAGGACATGCAGGAGGACAAGGAGCACCTGTTCGACGCGGCCGACACGTTGGATCTGTGCCTCCAGGCGGCGACCGGCATGATGGCGTCGCTGTCGTTCGACCGTGACCGGCTGGCCGGCGCGGCGGCCGACGAGATGATCGCGGCCGTCGACGTCGCCGACATGCTGGTGCGCCGCGGCGTGCCGTTCCGGCAGTCGCACGGGATCGTCGCCGGCCTGGTGCGCGAGGCGGTCGACTCCGGGCGCACGCTGTCGGAGCTGACGCGGGAGGAGCTGGCGCGGCATTCGGAGGCGCTGGACGACGAGTACTACTCGGTGCTGGCGGCGCGCAACTGGCTCGAGTCGAAGGTCTCCGAAGGGGGCACGGCCTCCGACCGCGTGCGCGAGCAGCTGGCACATGCCCGGGCGGAGCTGGACGGTCAGCCGGCGTGAGGGACTTCTACGAGCGCCCCGTCGTCGAGGTGGCGCAGGCGCTGCTGGGCGGCGTGGTGCGCTGCGGCGACACGGCGGGCGTGATCGTCGAGACGGAGGCGTACCACCACTCGGAGCCGGCCTGCCACGCCTATGTCGGGTTGACGGAACGCACGAGCACCCTGTTCGGGCCGCCCGGGACCGCCTACGTCTATCGCTCGTACGGGATCCACGCCCTGCTGAACGCCGTCTGCGAGCCGGAGGACGTGGGGGCGGCCGTCCTCATCCGCGCCCTGGAGCCGGTGGAGGGGATCGAGATCATGCGCGCGCGGCGGCGCAGCGGCGACCTGTGCTCCGGGCCCGGCAAGCTCACCCAGGCACTCGGCATCGAGCTGGAGATGAACGGCACCTCGCTCTCGTCCGGGCCGGTGCGGATCGAGCCGCCCGCCTCGCCGCTCCCGGCGGTGGCCGGCACCCGGATCGGGATCACGAAGGGGGTCGAGCTCCCGTGGCGGTTCTGCGCCGTGGGGGCGCGGGGCGTGTCGCGGCCGTGGCCTCCGGGGTTGCTCGCGGCCTGAAAGTCAGGGAATAACTCGCATCTCGCGGTCCAACAGGTCATCGAGATGCGAGTAACTCCTCGACCCCCACCCTCCCTACCCAGCCGCCTTTGACGTTCGCGGGTGCCGCGGTTACGGCTCGGCGCCGCCACCGTCCGGCGCGGGCGCACCCCCGGCCTCCGGCGCCGCCGCGGGCGGCTCGGCGGGCGCGGGTGCGGGCTCGGCGGGCGGGGCCTCGGGCGCCGGCGCCTCTGGCGCGGGGGCGGCCGGTGTGGCCGGCTCGGCGGGCGTCGCCGGCGCGGGCGAGGGCGTCGAGGGCACCGGGACCGTCGGCTTGGTCTCCTCGTCGTCCTCCGGCTCGGCGACGGCCGAGACGAACGTGCGGAAGATG
>DASTIC010000096.1:0-9725 GCA_035717845.1 Solirubrobacteraceae bacterium | reverse complement strand
GCTGCGGCTCGGCTCGCTCGACCCGACCTTCCGCTTCCACGCCGGCGTCGCCGCGCTCGCCGCCGGGCGCGAGGCCGAAGGCCGGCGGCACCTCCGGCTGGCGATCGCCCACGGGCTCGCCGCCCATCCCCTGCACCTGCTGCGCGCCGAGGAGGCGCTCCGATGACCCGCACCCTGCTGCTCGCGCTCGTGGCGCTGGCCCTGCTCCCGGCCACGGCGAGCGCCCACCCGCTCGGCAACTTCTCCGTCAACCACCTGAGCCGCGTGTCGGTGTCCGCGGACCGCATCGACGTCCGCTACGTGCTCGACGAGGCGGAGGTCCCCACGTTCCAGCAGCGCGGCGTGGCGGATGCCGAGCTGCTGCGGCGCAAGCGCGACGAGGTCGTGCGGCGGCTGGCGCTGACCGTCGACGGCCGGCGCGTCCCGCTGCGCCCCGCCGGCCCGGGCGCCGTCTCGCACCCCGCCGGCCAGGGCGGCCTCGCCACTACGCGGGTGGAGGTGCCGCTGCGGGCGACGGTCGCCTCGCCACGGCGCGTCACGCTGCGCGATGGCACGTTCCCCGGCCGCGCCGGCTGGAAGGCGATCGTCGTCGCGCCGGGCGAGGGCACCGCCGTGCGCTCGAGCGTCCCCACCGTCGACCCCACCGGCGGCCTGCGCCGCTACCCCGAGGGCACCCCGGCCGCGGTGCGGAGCGCACGCTTCGCCGTCACAGCCGGCGCCGGCACCGTCCAGGCGCCCGACGGCGCACGCGGCGGCGGCGCGGAGCGGTCGGACGACGGCCTGACCGCCGCCTTCGCCGACGCGGCATCCGGACGGGGCGTGCTGATCCTGCTGTTGCTCAGCGCGTTCGCCTGGGGAGCGATCCACGCGCTCTCGCCGGGTCACGGAAAGGCGATGGTCGCCGCCTACCTGGTCGGCACCCGCGGGACCGCGAGGCACGCCGTCGCGCTCGGCGCCACGGTGACCGCGACCCACACGGCGGGCGTGTTCGCCCTCGGCCTCGTGGCGCTGCTGCTCTCGCACCACGTCCTCCCCGAGCAGCTGTTCCCGTGGCTGAACCTCGCGTCGGGCGCGCTGGTGCTCGTCGTCGGCGCGTCGGTGCTCCGCGCCCGCATGCGCGCGGCGCGCGCCCATCACCATCATCACCACCACCACGGTGAGCTCTCCTGGCGGGGCCTGTTCGCGATGGGCGCCGCCGCCGGCCTGATCCCGTGCCCGTCGGCGCTCGTGGTCCTCCTCGGCGCGATCTCGCAGGGGGAGATCGCGCTCGGCATGGTGCTGATCGTGGCCTTCAGCGCGGGCCTGGCGACCACCCTCACGCTGCTCGGCCTCGCGGTCGTCCATGCCGGCACCACGCTCGCCCGTCTGCCGCTGCCGCACCGGCTGACCGCCGCGCTGCCGACCGCGTCGGCGGTGCTGATCGTCGGCGTCGGCGTCGTGCTCACCGTCCAGGCCGTCCCCCAGGTCGCATAACCGACAATCGCGAGTGATCCGAGGTTGCGAATCATGCGCAAGAAGGAGTACTTTCGCGGTGCGGGAGCCGCTTCGAGAAGGAGCCCCCACGTGACCGTTTCCCACCGCACCCCGCCGCTGGCCGCCGACTCGGTCGACTCGGCCGTCGCGCTGCTCCGGGCCCGCCACCTGCGCGTCTCGGCCGCCCGCCGGCTCGTGCTCGAGGCGCTGTTCGCGGCCGACAAGCCGCTGACCGCCGAGGAGATCGCCGCCGGGCTCGAGGGCTGGCTGCCCTCGTCGGACCTCGCGTCGGTCTACCGCAACCTCGACACGCTCGAGGAGATCGGCCTCGTCCGCCACTTCCACCTCGGCCACGGCCCCGGCCGGTACTCGCTCGCCGCCGCTTCCGAGCGCGAGTTCGTCACCTGCGAGGAGTGCGGGGCGTTCGAGGCCGTCGACCCCGCCCGGCTCGACCGCGTGCGTGCGCTCGTCGAGCAGGAGCTCGGCTACCGGGCACGGTTCTCGCACTTCCCGATCGTCGGCACCTGCGCGGCATGTCTCGCCGCCCGGACCCAGGAAGGCTCCGCTCATGCACATCCCTGACGGGTTCCTCTCCAACGAGGTCGCGGTCGCGGTCGCCGTGCCCGCGATCGGCGCCGTCGGGTACGCGCTGCGCCGCGCCGAGGTCGACCTCGACGACCGTCGCGTGCCGCTGCTCGGGGTGACCGCCGCGTTCGTGTTCGCCGCGCAGATGCTCAACTTCCCGGTCGCGGGCGGCACCAGCGGGCACTTCCTCGGCGCCGCGCTGGCGGCGATCCTGCTCGGGCCCTGGCTCGCCTGCCTGGTCCTCGCCGTGGTGCTCGCCGTGCAGGCGTTCATGTTCGCCGACGGCGGCATCACGGCGCTGGGGGCGAACGTCTTCAACATGGGCGTGATCGGCGGGGCGGTCGTCGGCGGCGTCGTGCTCGCCGTCCGCAAGGCCCTCCCGAACACGCGCACGGCGCTACTCGGCGCGGCCGCCGCGGGCGCGTGGCTGGCTGTGATGGCCGGCGCCGCGGCCTGCGCGGTCGAGCTGGCGCTGGCGGGCACGGTCCCGCTCGCGACCGTGCTGCCGGCCATGCTCGGCGTCCACGCGGCAATCGCCGTCGGCGAGGCGGTGATCACCGTCGCGGCGGTCAGCGCGGTGCTCGCCACCCGCCCCGACCTCATCCACGGCCCGGTCCCCGAGCCGGCGGCCCCGATCCTGGCGACGAGCTGACATGCGCACCCGCTGGTTCACCATCCTCGCCCTCGCCCTCGCCGTCGGCCTCGCGAGCGCCGTGTCGCCGTACGCGTCGTCCTCGCCGGACGGCCTGGAGAAGGTCGCCGCCGACCAGGCGTTCCTCGAGCGCGGCGAGCGGCACACCGTGCAGTCGGCGTCGCCCGCACCGGACTACGCGGTCCCGGGCGTCGACGATCCGCGCGCGGCGACGGGGCTCGCCGGCTTCGTGGGGACGCTCGGCGTGTTCGGCCTCGGCTACGGCCTCGCCCGCGCCGGCCGGCTGCGAGCCGCGTGAGCGCACACCTGCATCGAACGGGCGTTGCGGGCGATCCCGCGAGCGCGATCCACCGGCTCGACCCGCGGGCGAAGCTCGCCGGCTTCGCGGGGATCACGGCCGTCGCCGTCTCCACGCCGCTGCGGGCGTGGCCGGCGTTCGGGGCGTGCGCGCTCGCGCTGGGGGCGATCGCCGCCGTCGCGCGCGTCGGCCCCGGGACTGTGTGGCTCCGCTCGCGCGTGATCCTCCCGCTCGTCGTGCTCGTCGCCGCCTTCCTGCCGTTCGTGCGCGGCGGCCCGGCGATCGACGTCGGCCCGCTGTCGGTGTCGGAGGCGGGGGTGGCGACGTTCGCGTCGGTCGCCGCGAAGGCGCTGATCGGGACGGTCAGCGCGGTGCTCCTCGCGGCCACGACGAGCTTCCCGGACGTCCTCCATGCGCTCGAGCGCATGCGAGCACCGCGGCTGCTGGTGGTGATCGCCGCGTTCATGTACCGCTACGTGTTCGTGATCGCCGACGAGGCGCGGCGCATGCGCGCGGCGCTCGCCGCGCGCGCCTACCGGCCCCGGCACCTCGGGCAGGTGGCGACGCTCGGCCGGATGGTCACCGCGCTGTTCCTGCGCAGCTACGAGCGCGGCGAGCGCGTGTACCTGGCGATGCTCGCACGCGGCTACGCGGGGACGATGCCGCGGCTCGGCGTGCTCGCGTTCGGGCGCGCCGACGTCGCGTTCGTCGCCGCGCTCGTCGTCGTGCTGGTCCCGATCCGCGTCGTCGCGGAGCTGGCCGCATGAGCTGCGCGATCCACGCGCGCGGGCTGCGGTTCCGGTACCCGAACGGCGTGGTCGGGCTCGACGGGGTGGACCTGCACGTGCGCCACGGCGAGCGGGTCGCGGTGCTCGGCCCGAACGGCGCCGGCAAGACGACGCTGATGCTCCAGCTCAACGGGCTGCTGCGCGGGGAGGGGGAGCTCGAGGTGGCCGGCCTGCCGGTCGGGAACGGCGACCTGCGCGAGCTGCGCGCCGCCGTCGGCCTCGTGTTCCAGGACCCCGACGACCAGCTCTTCATGCCCACCGTCGCGGAGGACGTGGCCTTCGGCCCGCTCAACCTCGGGCTCGACCGTGACGCCGTGCGCGAGCGGGTCGACCGCGCGCTCGCCGCGGTGCGGATGGCCGGCATCGCGGACCGCGCGCCGCATCAGCTCTCGCTCGGGCAGCGGCGGCGCGTGGCGATCGCGACCGTCCTCGCCATGCGGCCGCGCCTGCTCGTGCTCGACGAGCCGTCCGCGAATCTCGACCCGCGGGCGCGGCGCGAGCTGCTCGAGATCCTCGACGCGATCGACCGCACGATGCTGGTCGTCACCCACGACCTGCCGTTCGCCGCCCAGCTGTGCGACCGCGCGGTGCTGCTCTCCGGCGGGAGCGTCGTGGCCGACGGGCCGTGCCGGGAGATCCTCGCCGACGAGCCGCTGCTCGCGGCGCACGATCTGGAGCTGCCCGCGGGGTTCGATCTCGCGCGGGTCAGCTACGCTCCGGCGCATGGCCGACGTCGCGATGCCCCGCCTCTCCGACTCCATGGAGGAGGGCACGATCCTCAAGTGGCTGAAGTCCGACGGTGACGAGGTCTCCAGGGGCGACGAGCTCGTGGAGATCGAGACGGACAAGGCCAACATGACGTACGAAGCCGACCAGGACGGCGCGCTCAAGATCGTCGCCCAGGAAGGCGACACGCTGGCGGTCGGCGAGACGATCGCCCAGATCGGCGGCGGGTCCGGGGGCGACGGCGCCGCGCCGGCCGAGCAGGAGCGCGAGGAGGGCGCGGACGACGACGGCGGCGGCAGCGAGCCGGCGGCGACCGCCACCGCCGAGGCCGAGCCGCCCCAGGAGCGCGAGGAGCCGGCCGAGGAGGCGCCCTCGCAGGAGGCGCCCGAGCCCGCCGAGGGTGAGAACGGGCGCGTGAAGGCGTCCCCCGTCGCGCGCCGGATGGCTCGCGAGCTCGGGCTCGAGCTGGGCCAGCTCCAGGGCACCGGGCCGGGCGGGCGCATCGTCAAGGCCGACGTCGAGGCGGCGTCGAAGGGCGGCGCGCCAGAGGCGGCTGCGCCCGCGGAGGCGCCCACGGAGCAGGAGCCCGAGCGCGAGGAGGAAGCGGCGCCCCCGCCGGCGGTCGTGTCCGGCGACGGGCAGACCGGCAAGGGCGAGACGAAGACGCAGGACCTCTCCCGCCTGCAGCAGACCGTCGCGCGGCGGATGGCCGAGTCGAAGGCGACGGCCCCCGAGTTCGTCCTCAACATCGACGTCGACATGGAGGAGGCGGTCGACCTGCGCAAGCGGCTCAAGGCCGCCGCCGCCGAGGGCCAGCCCGTGCCGTCGTTCAACGACTTCGTCGTCAAGGCGTCCGCGCTCGCCCTCCTGGACTTCCCGCGCGCCAACGGCTCGTACCGCGACGGCAAGTTCGAGCTCTACTCGCGCGTGAACGTCGGCGTCGCGGTGGCCGGGCAGGACGCGCTCGTGGTCCCGACCGTCTTCGATGCGGACACGAAGTCGCTGGGTGCCATCGCCCGGGACACCCGGGCGCTTGCCGAGCGCGTGCGCGCGGGAGCGATCACGCCGCCCGAGCTCTCGTCCGGCACGTTCACGGTCTCGAACCTCGGCATGTTCGGCATCCAGAGCTTCGTCGCGGTCATCAACCCGCCGCAGGCGGCGATCCTCGCGGTTGGCGCCATGACGCCGACGCCTGTCGTGCGCGACGGCGAGGTCGTGGTGCGGAACATCATGCGGCTCACTCTCGCGTGCGACCACCGGATCCTTTACGGCGCCGACGCCGCCGAGTTCCTGGGCCGCATCCGCGAGCGGCTCGAGAGCCCGCTCCAGCTCGCGCTCTAGTAGGCCCAGAGGCCGCGCTCGGCTGCGGCGAGGAGCGCGTCGGCGGCCTCGGCTCCGTCGAGGCCGCGGCGCGCGCGCAGGAGGTCGTAGGCCTCGAAGCTGGTGAGCACCCACAGGAGGTCGGCGGCGTCCTGCTCGCCGACGTCGGCACGCAGGATGCCCTGCTCGCGCAGGCGACGGGCGAGCCGCGACACGCCGAGGGCGCGCGTGCGCTCCCACCGCCGGATCGTGCCGCCGGTGACGTCCTCGCCGAGGGCTGACATCGAGAACAGGGCGCGGAACACATCCGGGTCGGCGGCGTACATCGCGGTTCCTGCGCGGAAGCCGCCGCGCAGCGCCTCCGCGGCGTCGGGATGTGCCACCGCCTCGACCAGGCGCCGGTGGCCGGAACGCTGGAGCACGTCGGCGGCGACCGCGTCGAACAGGCCGGCACGTGACTCGAAGCCGAGGTAGACGGTCGAGCGCGAGACGCCCGCGTCGCTCGCGACCGCGTCGAGGCTGACCGGCTGCGACGGGGCGCTCCGCAGCCGCGCCGCGGCCGCGTCGAGGATGCGGCGGCGCGTCTCCTCGGCGGCGGCGGCGCGCACGCGCTGCTCGTACCGGCGTGTGGCCATCGCCGGAAATATATTCGCTCCACATGTCGTCTCCTCAAAGACATGCTGTCCGATGAAAGGGGAAGACGATGATGCTGGAGGTTCCGGTCCTGGTCGTCGGCGCGGGGCCCGCCGGGCTCACGGCCGCCATCGAGCTCGCGCGCCGTGGCGTCGAATGCCTGGTGGTCGAGCGCCGCACCGAGCTGTCGCCGTTGCCGCGCGCCACCGGCGTGAGCACGCGCGTGATGGAGCTGCTGCGGGCCTGGGGGCTCGAATCCGAGATCCTGGAGGGCGCCGTCGACGTCGAGTGGCTCGGCTGGATGGGCCACACGCTGGCGGCTCCGCAGGGGACCGGGCTCCAGGTCGGCTTCCCGACGCGCGAGCAGAGCGCGGTCCTCAGCCCCACAGGCCCCGCCTGCGTCGCGCAGAACCATCTGGAGACGGTGCTCCTGGCCCACCTGCGGTCGCTCGGTCCGGCGCGCGTCGGGCTCGGCACCGAGCTGACCGCGGTCGAGCCGGACGCTGACGGCGTCCGCGTGACCCTCGACGGGCGGCGCCACGTGCGGGCTCGGCACCTCGTCGCGGCGGACGGGGTCCACAGCCCGGTGCGGACGGCGCTCGGCATCCGGCTGCACGGACCGGGTCTCGTCGCCCATTCCCTCGCCGTGCAGTTCCGCGCGCCGCTGTGGCAGCGGCTCGGCGACCGCCGCCATCCGATCTACATGCTCGCCGGGAACGAGGCGTTCGTCCCGGCCGGGAGCGGCGACGAGTGGGTGTTCGCGATCCCGTGGGACCCGGAGCGAGAGCGGCTGGACGACTACCCCGAGGAGCGCATGGTCGAGCGCCTGCGCCTGGCCGCCGGCATGCCGGACCTCGAGCTCCAGATCGGCACCATCGGGCCCGTGTCGTTCGGCGCCGCGCTGGCCGAGCGCTTCCGCGACGGCCGCGTGTTCCTGACCGGCGACGCCGCCCACCGCATGACCCCGCGCGGCGCGATCGGGATGAACACGGCGATCCTCAGCGGCCACGACATCGGGTGGAAGATCGCGTGGGTCCATCGCGGCTGGGCCGGCGAGGAGCTGCTCGACACCTACGAGGCCGAGCGGCGCCCGGTGGCCGAGCACAACATCGCCCGCTCGATCGACCCGAACGGCTCACTGCGCGACGCGACCGAGGGCCTGCACGTCGACCTCGGCGGGCGGATCCCGCACGTGTGGCTGGACGACGACCGCTCGACCCTCGACGTCCTCGGGCCGGGGCTCACGCGGTTCACCGGGCCGGAGGGAGGCGAGGTCAACGGCGCCGTCCCGCCGGTCGCCGTGCGCGCGTTGCCGGCCATCAAGGCGCGGGCGCTCGGCATCCGCCCCGGCGGCTCGCTGCTCGTGCGGCCCGACGGCGTGCCGGTGTGAGGCGCGAACGTCAACGGCGGCTGGGTCGGGAGGTCGGGGATCGGCCGCCGCGCACATGCGTAACGCAACACTCGACGCCGCCCGCCGATCGAGTGTGCAGATACGCATCCCTGAGATGCGTTTCGCAACATTCGGCGACGAGAAGCCGCCGAGTGGCGCAAATGGCAGCCTCCCGTGCCTCCCCTCAATGCCGCCGTTGACGTTCGCTACCCGAAGCCGCCGTGCTGCCGGTACACCGCGTTCGGCGCCTGGTCCGGGTCGCGCGTGATGCCCGGCGGCTGCTGGTCGGTGCTGACGAACAGGCACAGCCAGCGGCGGGGATCGTCGCCCGGCACGCAGGCGCGGTAGTAGTCGGGCTCGAGCCGCATCGCGTCGATCGCGCCGAGCCCGGGCCGGTAGTCGCGCTCCTGGGCGAGCACGTAATCGTGGACCGCAGCGGCCACGGCGCGCTCGTCGTCGTCGGCCGCCGTCACCGCCGGGCGGTGGATGAGCCCGCCGGTGACGAGCAGCACGGCGATGAGCCCCAGCAGCCAGGCGCCGGCGTAGTCGGAAGCGACGAGCCGCGGGAGGTCGGGCCGGCGGCGGCGCAGGGCGCGACCGGCGAGCGGCGCGAGCACGGCCACGGCGAGCAGGTTGAGGAACCCGGCCAGCAGCAGCGCCGGCACGAGCCCGCCGGGGCCGTCGCCGTAGAAGGGAAGGAGCGCCAGCACGACCCCGTCAGCGATCGTCAGCACCGCGAAGGCGGGCCACATCCAGGCGCCCGCCAGGCGCCAGCGCAGACGCCGCGGCCAGACGCGCTCGACCCGCTCCATGCGCCCAGCGTAATCGCCATGCCATAACCTGTCGCCCGAGTTCAACGCCGTCGCGCCCGGAGATCCCGGCCGGCGGCGCCAAGGGCGCACACCGGCGATCCCGGCCCGCGCCGCACGAGGAAGAAAGAGGCAGATGGCCACCGAAACGGCTCAGCAGTCGGCAGACGCCGGCGTATCCGAGCACCTGACCACCGGGGATCGCGCCGGCCTGCTGCGCGCGATGCTGATGATGCGCGGCATCGAAGAGCGGGCGATGACGCTCTACCGCCAGGGCAAGGTCCCGGGCTCCTTCTACGACGGCTACGGCCAGGAGGCGGTATCGGCGGGCGCGACGTGGGCGATGGGGTCGCGCGACCGCCTCTGCATCCTCCACCGCGACCTCGCCGCCCACATCATCCGCGGCGTCCCGCCCGCGCGGATCTTCGCCCAGTACATGGGCCGCGCCGGCGGCGTGACCGGCGGGCGCGAGGGCAACGTGCACTTCGGCGACCGCACGGTCGGGTGCGTCGGCATGGTGTCGATGCTGCCCGACATGATGCTCGTCGCCGCCGGCCTGGCGATGGCCTTCAAGATGCGCGGCGAGCAGCGCGTGGCGATGACCTGGTTCGGCGACGGATCCACCTCGCGCGGCGACTTCCACGAGGCCATGAACTGGGCCGGCGTGCAGCGGCTGCCGGTGATCTTCGTGCTCGAGAACAACCAGTACGCGTACTCGACGCCGACCGACCAGCAGTTCGCGGTCAATCCCGTCGAGCGTGCCGCGGCGTACGGCTTCCCCGGCGAGTCGGTCGACGGCAACGACCCCGAGGCGATGTTCGAGGTCACCCGCAAGGCGCGCGAGCGGGCGCTGGCCGGCGACGGCCCGACCCTGATCGAGGCCGTCACCATGCGCATGCACGGCCACGCTGCGCACGACGACATGAAGTACGTGCCGAAGGAGCAGGTCGAGGAGTGGCGGGCGAAGGACCCGATCGACCGCCAGGTGCGCCGGGTCGAGGCGCTCGGGGTCGACGTGCAGGCGCTGCGCGACGAGGTCAAGGCCGAGATC
>DASTIC010000095.1:0-33871 GCA_035717845.1 Solirubrobacteraceae bacterium | reverse complement strand
AGGCGACGAGGGCACCGTGTACGAGGTCCTGTGCGACGCCGAGGGCTGGACAGCGACGGCCGGTACCTTCCGCACGGACGGCCAGGGCAGCGCCTACGCGATCCTCACCACCGCGATGCGCCGCGGCGAGTACGATGGGATCCGGATCGTGCGCCGCGGCCACCGCTCCGACGGGCGGCTGGTGCGGCGTGTCGTGCTCGCCGCCCGCCTCTCCTGAACCGCCGCATCGCCCCGCGCGTACCACCCGCCATGCGACGTATCTCCCACCTGCTCGTGCTCCTGCTCACCGCCGGCGTCCTGCTGGCGGCCGGGTGCGGAGACGACGATGACGACGGTGGCGGCGGCGGCGCGGCGGCCCCCGAGGCCACCGAGGAGTCCGCAGGGGGAGGCGGCGGTGCCCTGACCCTGACCGCCGACCCCGGCGGCGCGATCTCGTGGGACAAGAGCGAGCTGTCGGCGTCTGCCGGGACCGTCACGATCAAGCTCGTCAACGAGTCGACGACACCGCATGCGGTCGAGATCGAGGGCAACGGCGTCGAGGAGGAGAGCGACACGGTGACGGAGTCCAACACCGAGGTCACTGCCGACCTGGAGCCCGGCGAGTACGAGTACTACTGCCCTGTCGGGAGCCACCGCCAGACGATGAACGGGACGCTCACGGTCAAGTGAACGCGGCCCGCACGCGCTCGGTGCGGAAGTCGAAGATCCTGGCCAGGTCGCGTGCTACGAACCGGCGGTGCGCAAGGCGGCCGAGCGCGCCGTAGGGCAGCGCGTAGCGGACGGTGTCGCGCATCAGCGTGCCGCCTTCCCCGTCGGGCTCGAACTCGTGCGTGTGGTGCCAGAGCGCATAGGGGCCGCGCAGCTGCACGTCCACGAAGCGCTCGCCGGGGACCCACTCCTCGATCCGCGTGAGCCACGAGACGGGGACGCCGTGCAGTCGCAGCCGGTACTCGATCAGCGTGCCCACCTGCATATCGGCCGGACTCGGGGGGACGATCGAGAAGCGCAGCCAGGCCGGCGTGATCGCCTCGAGGTTGCCGGCGTCGGCGAAGAACGCGAACACCTCGGCGGGCGGGGCGGGCAGGCGCTGCTCGCGCCGCAGGACGTGATGACCGAACACCCTCGGGGTACGGCGCCCGCGGCTCAGGGGATGTCGACGATGCGCAGCGAGTCGAGCACCGGCGCGGCGACCGCATTGAGCGCGTCGAGCCGCCGCGGCGGCAGCACGACCGTGAAGATCAGGAGCGGCTCGGGCTCGGTGCGAAGCTGGATGAAGCGCAGCCGCATGCCGTCGAACAGCGAGAGCGTGGGCGCGAGCCACGTGCAGGTGCGCCGGAAGTTCTCGCGGCAGAACGGGTCGCTGTGCGCCGGGCGGGTGAAGCGCACCTGCATGCCGAAGCTGACCCCCGATACGCCTGCCACGGTGACCGGCTGGGTGCGCGACACGCGGAGGTCCGGATGCTGCGCGAACCACGCGTGGAAGTCGGCCGGGGCGGGCGTGCGGGCGGCCTCGCGACCGCGCACGCCGGGATCGTAGACCTCGTCGATGCGCTGGAACACCAGCGTCGGCCACCGGCCGCCCCGCTCGGGGCGGCCGCGGACGACTCGGGACAGGGCGAGAACGTTCGACGACTCCGTCTCCTGCGCCAGCCAGTTGTCGTCGGTCACGACGAACGACAGCGCGGGGGCGAAGTTCCGGGTGCGGTAGCGCTCGCCGGGGAAGAGCGTGCCGTCGAACAGGTCGCGCCCCTCCGGCGCCGGCGGCTTCACCGGGCGCTCGTCGACGGCGCGGTCGCTGCTCAGGCCGCCCGCGATCGCGATCACCAGGAGCGCGGTCAGCGCGAGGCCCGCCGTCGCCAGCGCGAGCGGTCGCAGCGGCGGAAGCGCGAGGCGGGGACGGGTGCGCGCCTGCTCGCGGGCGGCGGCCGCCACGAGCTCGGAGCGCAGCTGGTCGACGAAGCTGGTCATCGCCGCGCTCCGATCCGGCTGCGCAGCGCGCCGAGCCCGCGGCTGACGCGCTTGCGCACGACTGCCTCGGACGTCTGCTCGTCCTCGGCGATGTCGGCGTAGGCGCGGTCCTCGAGCACGTGCGCGCGCACGGCGTCGCGCTGCTCGGGCGGCAGCTCGTCGATCAGGGTGAACGCGGCGTCTCGGCCGAGCAGCGTGATCAGCTCGACGTCCTCTTCGCCGATCTCGATGCGCTGCATGCCGAGCCGACGGCGCATGCGGTCCTCAGCGGCACCGCGGCGGCGGGCGTCGGCCAGCTTGTGCTGCGCGATCCCGAACAGCCACGCGACGGCGGGCGTGGGCCCGCGGCGGAAGCGCTTGCGGGCCACCAGCGCGGCGGCGAACGTCTCGGCCGTCAGGTCGGCGGCGAGCTCGGGGTCGTGGACCCGGCGTGCGAAGTACCCAAGCAGCATGTCGACGTATCGGTCGTAGAAGCGCCCGAAGTCTTCGGGGTCGCCCGACAGGAGGAGGTCCTCGTCGCCGGTCATCGCGCTCCTGACCGATCCTCGCAGCAAGGCGCCCCGGTGTGACAGCATCGCGCGGGTGACCCGGGTAGCGATCCTCGGCGGCGGCATCGCGGGCCTGACGGCGGCGCACGAGCTGGCCGAGCGCGGCTTCGAGGTCGTCGTGCTCGAGGCGCGCGACATCCCGGGCGGCAAGGCCCGCAGCCTGCCGGTGCCAGCCTCCGGCACGGACGGCCGGGCCGACCTGCCAGCCGAGCACGGCTTCCGCTTCTTCCCCGGCTTCTACCGCCACATCCCGGACACGATGCGGCGGATCCCCGACGGGTCCTCCACGGTCTTCGAGAACCTCGTGGGCGCGACCCGGATCCTGCTCGCGCAGGCGGGCGGGCGCAACGAGCTTGTGTCGGGCGCGCACCTGCCGGAGTCGCTCGAGGACCTCGCGGTGCTGAGCCGCTTCCTGTTCGACCTCATGACCTCGCTCGGGATCCCGCCGCATGAGCACGCGTGGCTCGTGGAGCGGCTGCTGACCCTGCTCACCAGCTGCGACGAGCGGCGCTACGAGCAGTGGGAGCTCGAAAGCTGGTGGCACTTCGTGCGCGCCGAGGAGCGCTCGGTCGCGTTCCGCAAGTTCCTCGCCGAGGGCCTCACCCGCACGCTGGTCGCCGCCCGCGCACGGGAGATCAGCGCCCGCACCGGCGGTCTCATCCTCGCCCAGCTGCTCTTCGACCTGACGCAGGCGGGCGGCCGCGCCGACCGGGTGCTGGACGCGCCGACCAACGAGGCCTGGATCGATCCGTGGGTCGCGCAGCTCGGGCGCCTGGGTGTCGACCTGCGGCTCGGGGCGCCGGTGCAGGGCGTGACCGTGCGCGGCGGCCGGATCGCCGGCGTCACGACGCCGGCGGGAACCGTGATTGCCGACTATTACGTCGCCGCGCTGCCGGTCGAGGTCATGCGGACGCTCGCGGGCCCGCCGCTGCGCGCGCTCGACCCGCTGTTCGAGCGCCTCGACCGGCTCGTCACGCGCTGGATGAACGGCACGCTGTTCTACCTCGACCACGACGTGCCGCTCGTGCACGGGCACGCGATCTACATCGACTCCGAGTGGGCGCTGACGTCGATCTCCCAGGCGCAGTTCTGGCGCGGGGTCGACCTCGAGCGCTACGGCGACGGCCGCGTGAAGGGGATCCTGTCCGTCGACGTGTCGGACTGGACGACGCCGGGGCGCCGGACCGGCAAGGTCGCGATGCGCTGCTCGCGCGAGGAGATCCGCACCGAGGTGTGGGGCCAGCTCGTCGACCACATCGACGACGGCTCGCTCGACGAGCGCCACGTGCTCGCCTGGTTCCTGGATCCGGCGATCGAGTTCCCGAACCCCACCGAGGCCACGAACCTCGAGCCGCTGCTCATCAACACGGCCGGCTCGTGGGCCGACCGCCCGGGCGTCACCACCCGCGTCCCCAACCTGTTGCTGGCCGCCGACTACGTCCGCACCGACACCGACCTGGCGACGATGGAGGGCGCCAACGAGGCGGCCCGCCGGGCGGTCAACGTGATCCTCGACCGCACCGGCTCGGGGGCGCCGCGCTGCCAGACCTTCAAGCTGCGCGAGCCTGCGGTCCTCGGCCCCGCCCGCACGCTCGACCGGCTGCGCTGGCGGCTCTTCCACCGCCCGGCCCGCCCGCCGCTGCGGGTGACCGGAGACGGGCGGGTGGAGGCGAGCGGCCTTCTCTCCCGCGGCGCGCTGGCGGTCGGGGCGCTCAACCGCCGGCTCCGTCGCTGACGGGCGCGGCGGACGTTAACGGCGGCATTGAGGGGAGGCCCGGATGGTGAGTGTCGACTTGACGGCGATAATCGACGTCAAGTCGACACTCACCGCCGCCGGCACCCCAGCCTCCCTACCCGGCCGCAGTTGACTTTGAAGTTCGAGCCCTACTCGACGACGCGCTCGAGGCCGGCCTCGCGGCAGCCGGCTTCGAGCGCGTCGAGCCCGAAGGCCTGCACGGGGCCGAGCGCGCCCGTGTCGCTCACGCCCTCGGCGGCCGCCCGGCGCGCCGCCCAGGCCAGGATGCCCGCCGTCAGCTTGTAGGGCTCGCCGCCCGTGAGGTGGACCTCGGAGAGCTTCTCTCCCGCGGCGTCGAACGCCTCGGCCACGACCCAGGAGATGCCCGACTCGGGATCGGGCGGGCTGGCGAGGCCGACGAGGCGGTCGGCGGCGGCCTTCAGCGCGGGGCGGACGCCGGGCACGCGCATCGCCACCGAGCCCGCCAGGCTGCCGGCCTGGAGCGGCTTGGCGAGCGCGCCGAACCAGCCGAGGTAGACGTTGACCTCGAGCAGGCTCGGGTAGCTGGCCGGCAGCGTGAGGTGCTCGGTGCCGCCGATCGAGACCGCGTCGCGGTCCTTGCCGCGGACGGCGAAGGAGCGGACGCGCTCGGCCATCCGGGCGGTCTGGACGGCGCCGCCGCGGAACGCGTAGCCCTCGTCGAGCGCGACCGCGACCGACGAGCGGCGGGTCCCCGCGCTGGAGCCCGCCCCGAACGCGTAGTACCCGATGTCGACGCGCTGGGCGTCGAGCCCCGCGTCCTCGAGCGCCAGCGCGCCGGCCAGCGCGCCGGGCACCCAGTCGTAGCCCATGGCCGGCAGCAGCGAGGCCCCGGCGCGCTCGGCGGGCGGCCCGAACTCGTCGAACACGCGGCGGATGAACACCGGCTCGCCCGTCGAGTCGATGTAGATGCCGCCGGCCGCGATCGCGGCCCGCACGGCCGGCTCACCCCACTTGGAGAACGGCCCGACGAGGCTCACGAGCACGTCGCCGGGCTCCACGAGCGCGAACACGGAGTTCTGGCGCATCGCGTCGGCGACCCGCCACTCGACCCCCAGCGGCTCCGCCAGCTCGCGGACCGACGCCTCGGTGCGCCCCGCGAGCACCGGCGCCGCGCCCTGGGAGGCGAGGCGCTCGGCCACGAGACGGCCGGTGAAGCCGGTGGCTCCGAAGACGATGATGCGGCGTGCAGCCATGGATTCCAGCGGATACCCGCGTTCGCCCAGCTACTACCATGGGTGTCAACGACTACCGAAGCGTCAGAGACGATGCAGAGGGCCCGCCGACGAGAGGCGGGACACGAAAGGAACACATGCCAGAAGTGCACAAGGTCTCCGTGGAGATCGGGGGGACGGAGATCTCGTTCGAGACCGGCTGGATGGCCAAGCAGGCCTCCGGAGCCGTCGTCGTCCGAGCGGGCGACACCGTCGTCCTCAACACGGCCACGGCAGGGAACCTGCGCGACGTCGACTTCCTCCCGCTGACGGTGGATGTCGAGGAGCGCATGTACGCCGCGGGCAAGATCCCCGGCTCGTTCTTCAAGCGCGAGGGCCGCGCGGGCGAGAAGGCGACGCTCGTCGCCCGCATGATCGACCGCCCCCTCCGGCCGCTCTTCCCAAAGGGCTGGCGCCGCGAGACGCAGCTCGTGAGCATGCCGCTCGCCGTCGACCAGGTGAACCCCTACGACGTGCTCGCCATGAACGGCGCGTCCGCCGCGGTCGCGATCTCCGACATCCCGTTCCCCACCCCGGTCGGCGCCGTGCGCATCGGCAAGGACCTGGAGGGCAACTTCCTCATCAACCCGAGCGAGGAGCAGCTGCTCGAGTCCGGGCTCGACCTCGTCGTGTCCGGCACCGACGAGGCGATCCTCATGGTCGAGGCGGGAGCCGACGAGATCCCCGAGGCCGAGATCCTCGACGCGCTCGACATCGCGCACGGCGCGATCAAGAAGCTTGTCGCCGCCCAGCGCGAGCTGGCCGAGAAGGCCGGCAAGGCCAAGGTCGAGGTCGAGGTACCGCAGGCCGACCCGGACCTCGCGCGCCAGATCGCCGAGTCCCACGGCGCCGCGCTCGACCGCGCGACGTCGGTCGAGGACAAGCTGGAGCGCCAGGCGGCCACCAAGGCCGTCGAGGAGGAGGTCCTCGCCCAGTATTCCGGCGACCCCGCCGCCGAGACCTGGGCCGAGTTCCGCCAGCGGGCGCAGATCGCCTTCGACGCGCTCGAGAAGAAGGTGATCCGCGAGCGCATCGCCGTCCAGAAGAAGCGCCCGGACGGCCGCCAGCCGGACGAGATCCGCGCGATCGACATCCAGATCAAGCCGCTCCCGCGCACGCATGGGTCGGCGCTGTTCACCCGCGGCCAGACCCAGGCCCTGTCGGTGGTGGCGCTCGGCACCACGCGCGAGGAGATGCGGATCGACTCGCTCGGGCTGGAGACGTCCAAGCGCTACTTCCACCACTACAACTTCCCGCCGTTCTCGGTGGGCGAGGCCGGCTTCATGCGCGGCCCGAAGCGGCGTGACATCGGCCACGGGGCGCTCGCCGAGCGCGCGCTGGTCCCGATGATCCCCGACCAGGAGCAGTTCCCGTACACGATCCGCGTCGTGTCGGACATCCTCGAGTCCAACGGCTCCTCCTCGATGGCCTCCGTCTGCGGCTCCACGCTGTCGCTGATGGACGCCGGCGTGCCGATCAAGGCGCCGGTGGCCGGCATCGCCATGGGGCTGATCAAGGAGGGCGACGACTACGTCGTCCTGTCCGACATCGCCGGGGTGGAGGACCACCTGGGCGACATGGACTTCAAGGTCGCCGGCACCGAGAAGGGCATCACCGCCCTCCAGATGGACATCAAGATCACCGGCGTGACCTTCGAAATCCTGCGCGACGCGCTCACGCAGGCCAAGGAGGGTCGCTCGTTCATCCTCGGCAAGATGGCCGAGGCGATCGGCGAGCCGCGCACCGAGCTCTCCGAGTTCGCGCCGCGCATCTCGGCCGTGAAGATCGACCCCGACAAGATCGGCCTGCTGATCGGCAAGGGCGGCGAGACGATCCGCGCGCTCCAGGAGGAGTACGAGGCGCAGATCGACGTCGACGACCTCGGCAACGTGCGCGTCTACGCGCAGACCGGCGCCCAGGGCGACGCGCTCGTCGACCGCATCCGCTCGATGACCAAGGAGGTCGAGGTCGGCGACGAGTTCCCGGGCGCGAAGGTCGTCAAGACGACCACGTTCGGCGCCTTCGTCGAGCTCGCCAAGGGCACCGACGGCCTCCTGCACATCTCCAACGTCTCGCCCGGCCAGCGTGTCGGGACGGTCGAGGAGGTCCTCAACAAGGGCGACGAGATCTCGGTGCGCGTGGTCGAGGTCGACCGCGAGCGCGGCCGGATCGGCCTGCGCCTGGCCGAGGACCCGGAGATCGCCGGCAAGTCCAAGGAGGAGCTCGCCACCGTCACCGCCGGCGGCGGCGGCGGTGGGGGCGGCGGCGACCGCGGCGGCCGTGGCCGCGGCGATCGGCGCAACGGCGGCGGCCGTGGCCGCGACCGCGACCGCGACCGGAGCCCGCGCGGCGACCGGGACCCGGACCGCAGCTAGCGCGCTGTCCTCGCACCAGATCACGGAGCTGCCGTCAGGGCTGCGGATCGCGACGGAGGTCATGCCCTCCGTCCGGTCCGCCGCCCTCGGCTTCTTCGTCGGCACCGGCTCGCGCGGCGAGTCGGTCGCCGAGGCCGGTCTCTCCCACTTCCTCGAGCACCTGCTGTTCCGCGGCACCGAGCGCTACGCCTCGGCCGAGATCGACCAGCTGTTCGACGGGATGGGCGCCGAGCTCAACGCCGGCACCGACAAGGAGAGCACCACGGTCTACGCGCGGATGCTCGACCAGCACCTCCCGCGCGCGTTCGACGTGATCGCCGACATGGTCTGGCGCCCCGCGTTCCGGGACGTCGACCCCGAGCGCGAAGTCGTGCTCGAGGAGATCGCGATGTACGAGGACGACCCGCAGGACACGGTGTTCGACGTGCTCGGCGAGGCCGTCTTCGGCGGCCACCCGCTCGGGCGGCCGATCATCGGCCGGGCGCCGGTCATCCGCGAGACGCCGGTCGACCGGATCGCCGCCTTCCACGCGGCCCGGTACGTCCCGGGGTCGGTCGTGGTGGCGGCCGCCGGATCGGTCGACCACGACTTGGTCGTCGAGCTCGCCGAGCGCACGCTGGGCGGCGGCGCTGCCGAGGGCGCCCCGGAGATCGAGCCCGCCCCGGCCGACCCGGCGCCGACCGTGCGCTTCCAGCGCAAGGACACCGAGCAGTGTCACGTCTGCCTGGGAGCGGTCGGCCTCCCGCGCGGCGACGAGCGGCGCTTCGCCTCCCGGGTGCTCGATGCCATCTTCGGCGGGCTGTCCTCGTCGCGGCTGTTCCAGGCCGTGCGCGAAGAGCGCGGCCTCGCCTACTCGGTCTACTCGTTCGCGGGCCAGTACGCCGACACCGGGCAGATCGGCCTCTACGTGGGAACGCGGCCCGACAAGGTGGGGGACGCCATGGGCGTCGTCGGCGAGGAGCTCGCGCGGCTGCGCGAGCAGCCCGCCACCGAGGACGAGCTCGAGCGCGCGCGCGAGAACGTCAAGGCCAGGGTCATCCTCGGCCTCGAGTCGACCGGCGCGCGCATGAACCGGCTCGGCGCCTCGCTGCTCTACGGGCTGCCGCTGCTGGAGGCGGATGAGGTGATCGCGCGCTTCGAGGCGGTCACGATGGACGACCTGCGGGAGCTGACCGACGAGCTGTGGAGGCCCGAGCGGCTGTCGGCGGCGGGGATCGGGCCGGACGAGCAGGCGTTCCGCGCCGCCGTCGAGGACGTCTGCCCGGGCGCGAGCGTCGCGGCATGATCCGCGTGGCCGTGGCGGGCGCCGCGGGCCGCATGGGGCAGACGGTCTGCGCCGCCGTGGAGGGCGCCGACGACCTCGAGCTCACGGGTCGCGCCGACCCGCAGCTCGGCACGACGGTCGCCGACATCGTGGGCGACGCAGACGTGCTCGTCGACTTCACGCAGCCCGACACGGCGCTGGGGAACGCCGAGACGGCCCTGGCCGCCGGCGTGCACGTGGTCATCGGCACCTCGGGATTCGACCTCGACGGCCTTCGCGAGGCGGCCCGGGGCGCGAGTGCCAACGCGTTCTACGCGCCGAACTTCGCGATCGGGGCGGTGCTGATGATGCGCTTCGCCGCCGAGGCGTCGCGCCACATGGAGCGCGCCGAGATCGTGGAGCTGCACCATCCGGCCAAGCTCGACGCGCCGTCCGGGACCGCCGCGCGCACCGCCGAGATGATGGAGGGGGACGTCCCGATCCACTCCGTGCGCCTGCCGGGCCTCGTCGCCGACCAGGAGGTCATCCTCGGCGACGTCGCCCAGACGCTCACCATCCGCCACGTCACCACCGACCGCACGAGCTTCATGCCCGGCGTGCTGCTGGCGATCCGCCGCGTGGCGGACCTGCCCGAGTCCCCGGTCGTGGGCCTCGAGCATTTGCTGTTTGAGAAGTGAACATCGCAGTCACCGACCACGCGGTCGAGCGGTACCTCCAGCGGGTGCGCGGCGTGCTCGACGCCCGGCCCGAGATCGCGGGGCGGGTGCGCAAGGCGTGGGAGGCCGGCCGCGTCGCCGACGCCGGCCGCGGCACTGTCCACGTCAGCGACCTCTCGCGCGCGGATCTCGTCTACGTCTGCGTGTGGGACCGGCCGCGTGACGAGCTCGTCGTGGTGACGCTGTGGGAGGAGGGGGACGACGCCGCGGTGCCGCGGCGGTTCACCGACGCGCTGCGGCGGCGCCGCTAGTAGCGGACGACGCGCCCGCGGCCGCTGCGCTTGGCCTCGTACAGGGCCTCGTCGGCCCGTGAGAGCACCGCGGAGAGGGTGTCCGGATCGCCGGGGCTGGCGGCGCCGATCGAGACGCCGACCTCGAGCCCGTCACGGGCGGCCTCGAAGGCGCCGGCGACCGAGCGAAGCACGGCGTCGGCGGCCTCGTCGCCGCGGCCGGGCGTACCCGCGACCCAGACGGCGAACTCGTCGCCGCCGAGACGCCCCACGACGCCCTGGCTCGCGAGCCGGCGGGCGACCTCGGTGAGCACCAGGTCGCCGGTCGCGTGGCCGTGGCCGTCGTTGACGGACTTGAAGTGGTCGATGTCGCAGACGAGCACGCTGCCGGCCTCGCGCTGCTCGACCGCGCGGCGGATCGTTGCGAGCCAGTGGCGGCGGTTGAGGACGCCGGTGAGGTCGTCGACCCGCGCCTCGCGCTCGAGCTCGGCGACGCGCGCGGCCATCGCGGCGCCGCTCTTGCCGCCGCGTACGGCCTCGAGCGCCAGGTCGTCGAAGTCCTCGTCGCACAGGCCGAGCGCCTCGAGCGCCGGGCCGAGCAGCGCGTAGTCGGGCTCGGGCCGGGAGGCGAGGCCGATGACCTCGTCGGCGATGATCACGCACGCGGTCTCGGGCGTCGGGATCGCGGTGCCGGACGGGCCGCCGTGGTGGCTCGCGATCACGTTCTCGACCGCGTCCTCGATCTGCGACGCGCGGGCCACACGGGCGCCCGCCTCGGCGTGGTCGACGCCCAGCCGCTCGCGCTCGGCCGTGGCGCGCCGGCTGCCGGCCGGGTGCTCGGCGGCGATCGCGTCGAGCGCCTCGTCGCCGAAGGCCAGCGGCAGCACGAGCTTGCCGACGTCGTGCAGCAGCCCACCGAGGTGGGCGATGTCGGTCGCGGCGCCGGTGCGCTCGGCGATCGCCTGGGCCATCCCGGCGACCGCGGCCGCGTGGAGGTGGAGGTGGCCGATCGAACGGCCCCCGTTGCCGGGCGCCCGCTGGAAGAAGCGGTAGGTGGCGGCCTCGAGGGCGAGCTGGGCGATCGCGCGCCGGCCCACGAGCGTCACCGCGGCGCGGATGCTGCGCGCCCGCAGCGGCCGCGCGCAGGCGGCCGAGTTCGCGTAGCGGAGCAGGTCGGCGGCGAGGCCCTGGTCCGCCTCGAGCGCCGCGACCATGTCGCCGATCCCGGCCTCCTCGCTGTCGGCGATGACCCTGACGCGGCGGACGGTGGCGCTGAGGACGGGCAGGCGCCCGAGGCGTGCGACCGCCTCGTCGAGCCGCTGCTCGTGCGGGGGCGTCGCGCTTGTCAGATTGGGAACCATCGTCCTCTCAGAGTCAGATCGGCGGGCCGGCGGGAGGCTTGAGCGTGCCGATCCGCCCACCCGCGTGCCAGACTGACGGCCATGCGTCCGCTCGAAGGCCTGCTGACGGCGATGGTGACCCCGTTCCGCCCCGACGGGTCCGTCAACGAGGATGGCGCGGTGGCGCTCGGCCGCCACCTGCTCGCGCAGGGGTCCGACGGCCTGGTGGTCTGCGGGACCACGGGGGAGTCGCCGACGTTGTCCGACGACGAGATGGTCGGGCTCGTCCGCACGATGGTGGAGGAGCTGGGCGACGAGGCGCTGATCGCCGCCGGCGCGGGCTCCAACGCCACCCACCACGCCTGCCACCTGGCTGAGCGGATGGCGGCCACGGGCGCGCACGCGCTGCTCTCCGTGACCGGCTACTACAACCGCCCGAACCGCCGCGGGATCGTCCGGCACTACGAGGAGGTCGCGCGCGCCGCGGGCGGCACGCGGGTGATCATCTACAACATCCCGAGCCGGACGACCGTGAACCTCGCTCCCGACCTGCTGGCCGAGCTCGCGCAGATCGACGGCATCGCGGCCGTCAAGCAGTCCAACTCCGCCGAGCTGGGCCCGATCGACGGCATGACGCTGCTGACCGGCAACGACGAGGACCTGGCCCGCTGCCTCGACCTCGGCGGCGCCGGCGGCATCTGCGTGTCCAGCCACGTCGTCGGCACCGAGATGCGCCGCATGTTCGACGAGCCGGAGCGCCGCGCGGAGATCGACGCATCGCTGCGCCACGTCTTCAAGGCGATGTTCTGCACCTCGAGCCCGATCCCCGTCAAGACCGCGCTCAACCTGCTCGGGCACGACGTCGGCGGGCTGCGCCTGCCGCTCGTGGACGCCGACGAGCAGGAGCTGGCCACCGTCCGCACCGCCCTTGAGCGACAGGGTCTGTTGACCGGAGTACCCGCCGGGTGAGCGGCAAGCTGCGCGTTCTCCCGCTGGGGGGCGTCGGCGAGATCGGCAAGAACCTCACGGTCGTCGAGTACGAGGACCGGATCGTCGTCGTCGACTGCGGGCTGCGGTTCCCGACCGCCGAGATGATGGGCATCGACCTCGTGTTGCCCGACTTCACGTTCCTGCGCGAGCGGGTCGCCGACATCGAGGCGATCGTCATCACCCACGGCCACGAGGACCACCTCGGCGCCCTCCCGTGGGTGCTGCGCGAGCTGGGCCAGGACAGCGTCCCCGTCGTCTACGGCGGGCAGCTGACCGTCGCCATGGCGCGCTCGAAGCTCGACGAGCACAAGCTGCGCGAGGTCAACCTGGACGTGCTCCCGATCGGCCAGGTGGCCGCCGCCGGGCCGTTCGGGATCGAGATGATCCACCTCACCCACTCGATCCCCGACGCCGCGGGGGTGGCCCTCAAGACCGACCTCGGCACGGTCCTCTTCACCGGCGACTACAAGTTCGACCAGACGCCGGTCGGCGGCGCGCCCGCCGACATGGCGCGGCTCGCCGAGCTGGGGCGCGAAGGCCTGCTCCTGCTGTGCGGCGACTCCACGAACGCCGACCGCGCGGGGATCTCGACCAGCGAGTCGGTCGTCGGCCCGCAGCTCGAGCGGCTGTTCTCGCACTGCCCCGGCCGGATCGTCGTGACGTGCTTCGCCTCCAACATCCACCGGGTGCAGCAGGTGGTCGACGCCGCGGTCGCCCACGGCCGCAAGGTCGCCCTGATCGGCCGCTCGATGCGCAAGAACGTGAACATCGGCCGCTCGCTGGGGCACATCGCGATTCCGGAGGGCCAGCTGATCCCGCCGCGCGAGCTCGAGCACTTCCCGGACGACAAGGTCGTGATCGTCTCGACCGGCTCCCAGGGCGAGCCGCTGTCCGCGCTGCGGCGGATGGCCTATCGAGACCACCCGGCCGTCGAGCTGCGGCGCGGCGACACCGTCGTGTTCTCGGCCACTCCGATCCCCGGCAACGAGCGGGCGGTGAACGAGACGATCGACCGGCTGTACCACATCGGCTGCGACGTGGTGACCGCCCGCGACGAGCCGATCCACGCCTCCGGCCACGGCTACGCGGAGGAGCTGAAGATGATGCTCAACCTCACGCAGCCGCGCTACGTCATGCCGGTCCACGGCGACTTCAAGCGGATGCTGCTGCACTCCCAGCTCGCCGAGGCCGTCGGCCTCGAGCCGGATCGCATCTTCCGCACCGAGAACGGCGTGCCGCTGGAGATCGACGAGCGCGGCGCCAGCCTGGGGGAGCCGGAGACGGCGGGGCTGGTGTTCGTCGACGGGGTCGACATCGGGGACGTCGCCGACGTCGCGCTGCGCGACCGCCGCATGCTGTCGGCCGACGGCATCTTCATCATCGTGGCGACCGTCAACGAGCAGGACGGGTCGTCCGTGGTCCCGCCCGAGGTCCTGGCCCGGGGCGTTCCGTTCCTCGACGACTCCGGCAAGATCATCGACGAGCTGCGCGAGGCGGTCGAGGACTCGCTCGACCGGGCGGCCGAGGAGCGGATCACCGAGATCGACGTCCTCGAGTCGTTCCTCCACGACGACATCGCCGCATTCGTCTACGAGCGCCTCAAGCGCCGCCCGATGATCCTGCCCGTCGTCGTCGAGGTCTGAGGCTGAGTCAGCGCTCGGCGACGGCCGGGAGGTCGGCCGGCCGGGTGCGGGCGGCGGAGTGGTGGGCCAGCCGCGGGCGCAAGGCGAGGCCGCCGAGGACGAGCAGGAGCACGCCGGCGCCGGCCACGCCGTAGGCCGTGCGCGGGGAGCCCAGCGCCACGAGCGCGCCACCCAGCAGGTAGCCGACGCCCGGCATGGCGGCGGCCAGCGATTCGAGCAGCCCGACGATCCGGGCCTGGTAGTCGGTCGGCGTCGCCTCCTGGAGCGCGGTCACGACGGCGATCCACTGGATGCCGTTGCCGGCGCCGCCCACGATCGAGACCAGGCAGGCGACGAGCAGGGTGTCGGCCGTCGCGAGGCCGAGGTAGGCGGCTCCGATGGCCGCCGTCGCGCCGATGATGAGCGGCAGCGGGGAGCGGTTCTTGACCAGCAGGTAGACGAGGCTCCCGACGAGGATGCCCGCTCCCCACGAGGCGAGCAGGAAGCCGAAGCCGGCGTCCGTGGTCCCCAGGCTCTCCTTCGCGTAGATCACCTCGATCGGGATCACGAGCGTGAAGAGCACGAGCGCGGCGGCCTCGCCGATCAGGAGCAGCCGCACGAGCGGGTTGGTGCGGGCGAAGTGCATGCCGGAGGCGAAGCGCTCCCGCCACGGCTCGCGCTCGACATAGGCGGCGGGCAGGCCCTTCGTGACGGCCAGCATGGCGGCGATGGCCAGGAACGACGCCGCGTCGACGAGCAGCGCGGTGGCGATCCCGAACTCGCCGATCAGCAGGCCGGCGAGCGCCGCCCCGGCCACGGCCGAGAACGCGAAGCCCATGTTCATCAGCGCGTTGCCCTCCTTCAGCAGCCCCTTCGGCAGGAGCACGGTGGCGACGGCGCCGCGCGTGAGGCCGCGGGCGGTGATGGCGAGCGCGCCGTCGAGCAGGCCCAGGGCGAGCACGAGGCCGAGCACGAACGTCGTCTCGGCGAGCACGGCGAGCGCCGCGAAGGCCAGCGCCTCGGCCACGTAGAGCAGCGGGAGGCTGCGGCGCAGGGCGACCTGGTCGAAGCGGGCGGTGAGCGGCGGCGCCAGAAGGGCGGGCAGGAACTTGGCCGCGAAGAAGAACGCCGCGGTGGGCGCCACCGCCTGCGTCCGGTCGTACACGAGGACGGCGAGCGCGACGAGGCCGACGCTGTCGCCCAGCTCGTTGAGCGTGTACGAGGACAGCAGGCGACCGAACGGCCTCACGGCCAGTGGTGCAAGGCGCCCCCGCATGCGCTCATCGTAGTCCTTCCCGTGCCCGACTCCAATGCGGACAGATGTCCGGTCCGCGGGGGCCTTCTGACATCAAGTCAGATAGTTGACATGCCGATCACCGGGAGGCCGTGTCGAGACGCCCGGGGCTCATTCTGGCCGCCCAGACCGCCGCGCTGGCGGTGGCGGTGGCGGCCGCCGCGCTCTCGTCGGAGGCGGCCGACTGGCAGCCGCTGGAGCTGGTGCTGCTGCTGTTCGTGCTCGCGGCGGGCAGCGAGGTCCTGACCCTCCATTTCCGCGGCGTGCGGATCTCGGCCTCGTTCCTCGCCATCGTGCTCGCCATGGCCCTGCTGGGCCCGGCGCCCGCGGCGGCGATCGGCGCCGGCTCGATGCTCGTCGACGGGCTGATCGCCCAGACGTCGCGCCGCCAGGTGCTGACGAACATGGGGATCTTCACCGTCTTCCCGGTCGTCGGGGGACTCCTCATGAACCTCCTGGCGCCCGGGCCCGCGGCGCCGGGCGACGAGGCGCTCGGCTTCGCCGCCGTCGTCCTGCTCGTCTTCATGATCACCAACGCGCTGAACTTCCTGCTCGTGGTGCTGGCGCGCCGTGCGATCGACGGCATCTCGGTCGTCGACATGGTCAGGCAGGCGTTCCTGCCGGTGCTGCCGGCCGAGTTCGCGACCGGGCTGCTGACCGCCGCCGTCGCGTTCATCTACGGTCGCATCGGCGTCGGCGCGGTCGGCCTGCTCGCGGTCGTGATCTTCGTCTTCCAGTACCTCTTCCGCGCCGGCGTGCAGGCGTTCGAGCGGGGGGAGGAGCTCGGACGGCGCACCCGCGAGCTCGCGTCGCTCCAGGTCGGGCTCCTGAGCACCGTGGTGCAGACGCTGTCGATGCGCGACGCGATGACGGCCCGGCACTCGGCCGCGGTCGCCCGCTACGCCCGCGAGGTGGCCGAGATGCTCGACCTGCCGCCGCGCGAGCGCGAGCTGGTCCACACGGCCGCGCTCCTGCACGACATCGGCAAGTTCATCTTCCCCGACTCGATCCTGTTCGCTGACCGCAAGCTGACCGACGAGGAGTGGGAGACGGTCAAGCTGCACCCGGAGCAGGGGGCGCGGCTCGTGGCGCGGATCGAGGGCTACGGGCCGGTCGCGGAGATCATCCACAGCCACCATGAGCGCGTCGACGGCCGCGGCTATCCGGCCGGGCTGACGGGCGACGAGATCCCGCTCGGCTCGCGCATCATCTCGGTCGCCGACACGTACGACGTGATGACCTCGCGTGACTCGTATCGCCGCCCGGTCAGCTCCGAGGCGGCGATCGTCGAGCTCCGCCGCGTCGCCGGCTCGCAGCTCGACCCGATGGTGGTCGAGACCTTCATCGCCATGGTCGAGGCCGGGCGCGTCGCGTTCCATCACGCGGACGAGGCCGACTTCGAGCTCGAGCTGGCGTTCGAGCGCCGGGTCGAGGATTACGCCCGCCCGCGCGCCTTCGTGGCCTAGCTGAACCGCCCGCCGCTGGGCGGACGAATGTCCACCCCAGATGTTCGTCCTGACATCAAGTCAGCATTGACCGGTGCCGATTACCAGAGGGCTGTGTCGAGACGCAAGGGGCTCATTCTCGTCGCCCAGACGGTCGTGCTAGCCGCCGCCGTGGTCGTCGCCATGCGCACGTCCGAGGCCGCCGACTGGCAGCCGGCGACGCTCGTCCTGCTCCTGTTCTCGCTGGCCGTGATCAGCGACGTGCTGACCGTCGACTTCCGCGGCGTCCGCGTCTCCGGCTCGTTCCTGGCGATCGTGCTGGCGATGGTGCTCCTCGGCCCAGCTCCTGCGGCGGCGATGGGGGCGTCGGCGTCGCTGATCGACGCGATCCTCTCCAAGCGCACATGGGACCGCGGGCTGAACAACGTCGTCACCTGGGCCGTCTTCCCGCTCGTGGGCGGCCTGATGGCCGAGAGCATCGCCGGCCATCAGCTCGTCGACGACGACCCCGGCGGCCTGGCCGTGACGGTGGTGGCGGTCTTCATGGCCACGAACATCCTCAACTTCCTCATGGTCGCGGGCTTCCGGCGCGCGTCATACGGGGAGTCGATCCGGCGGAACCTGGGCTCGGTCTATCTGACGGTGCTGCCCTCCGAGTTCGCGACCAGCCTGCTGACCGCCGTGATCGCGTATGCCTACGACGCGATCGGCATCGGCGCCGTCGCCCTCATCGCCGTGGTCCTGTTCGTCTTCCAGTACCTCGTGCGGGCGGGTGTGCAGGCGTTCGAGCGCGGGGAGGAGCTGGGCCAGCGCACCCGCGAGCTCGCGTCGCTCCAGGTCGGGCTGCTGAGCACCGTGGTGCAGACGCTCTCGATGCGCGACGCGATGACCGCCCGCCACTCGGCCGCCGTCGCCCGCTACGCCCGTGAGGTCGCGCGCCTCCTGGGCGTCTCCGAGCGCGAGCAGGAGCTCATCCACACGGCAGCGCTGCTCCACGACATCGGCAAGTTCATCTTCCCCGACTCGATCCTGTTCGCCGACCGCAAGCTGACCGACGAGGAGTGGGAGACGGTCAAGCTGCATCCCGAGCAGGGCGCGAAGCTGGTCCGCCGCATCGAGGGATACGGGCCGGTCGCGGACATCATCCACAGCCACCACGAGCGGATCGACGGCCGCGGCTATCCGGCCGGGCTGCAGGGCGACGAGATCCCGCTCGGCTCCCGCATCATCTCCGTCGCCGACACCTACGACGTCATGACGTCGCGCGACTCCTACCGCCGGCCGGTCAGTTCCGAGGCGGCGATCGTCGAGCTCCGGCGCGTGGCCGGCGCCCAGCTCGACCCCGTGGTCGTGGAGAAGTTCGTCGAGATGGTCGAGGCCGGTCGCGTCGAGTTCCGCCACGCCGACTCGGCCGACTTCGAGCTCGAGCTGGCCTTCGAGCGCCGCGTCGAGGCCTACGCCCGCCCCCGCGTGGCCGCCGCCTAGACGGACGTCCGATCATCGGTGGCCTGCGTGCCACCGATTAAAAACGGCGAGCGCCCGTAGGCGCTCGCGTTGTGACTGCTGGACCGCACCTAGTTGCGGAAACCCATGTGACCCGCCTTTCTCGCCGGACCGCGGCTGCAACCGCGCTCCGAAGTCGATCCGCTTCCCTGATTACGAGGAGCACCCTAAAGCGGTCCTCGGGAGTCCGTAATAGGACATGTGTCCAGACGATGGCCTCGGAGGTTTAGCTCCGGGGCCATCGGTACGTAGGGGCGCGGAAGCATGCGGTGAACCGCACCCCGTCGGCGGGCGTTCTTGCCCCGCGGGATGCTGGGAGGCTCGCTTTCTCGGTGCGCTGAACGATGGGACCGTGACTGGCGATGACCGCCCGCCTTCCCGCTCCCAGTCGCCTTCGCCGTGCCGCCCGGTCCGGGGAGGCTCTCGTGTTCTCCGCGGCCACCGTCGTCGCGCTGATCCATGCGTTCGACGACGCCTTCCTGCACCGCCAGCCGGGGCTCGGGATCGGCCAGCACGCGGTGGCGGCCGCGATCGCCGCGATCGGTGCGCTCGCGGCCATCCTCGCCTTCCCGTCGCTGCGTCCCGGGCTTCGAGCCGGGCTGGCGCTCAGCATCGGCTCGCTCGCCGTCGTCAACGGCTTCCAGCACCTCAACCACATCAGCGTCGACGGGCCGTCGCAGAGCGACCTCACCGGCGTGCTGGCGGCGGCTGCCGGCCTCGTGCTCGTCGGCCTGGCCGCGAGCATCCCGTGGCGGCATCGCGGGACGGGCTCGTGGCGGAGCCGGGCGGTCGCGGCCGTCGCGCTCCCGGTCACGGCCATCGCCGTGCTCGGCCCGATCGGCATGGCCCAGTTCGACGCCCACAAGTGGCGTGAGCCGATCGGCGCGCCGCCGAGCACGGCCTACGAGCCCGTCGCGTTCGAGGCGAGCGACGGCCTCGAGCTCAAGGGCTGGTACCGCCCCTCGAGCAGCGGTGCGGCCGTGATCGTCGTGCACGGCGGCGGCGGCGACCGCACGGGCGCCGTCCGTCACGCCCAGATGCTCGCCCGCCACGGCTACGGGACCCTCGTCTACGACGCCCGCGGGCGCGGCGAGAGCGAGGGGAGCCCGAACGGCTACGGCTGGGACTGGGAGAAGGACGTCTCAGGCGCGCTGCGCTACCTCCACACGCGTCCCGACGTCGACCGCACGAGGATCGGCGCGCTGGGCCTCTCGACGGGCGCCGACGTCCTCATCCAGGTCGCGGCGGAGACCGACGACCTCGCCGCGGTGGTGACCGACGGCGCGGCCGCCGGCTCGTTCGAGGACTGGGCCCGCCTGCGCGGGACCGAGTTCGGCACCGTGCCCGGCTGGGTCATGTTCACCGGCATCCGCGTGCTGACCGGCGACGCTCCGCCGCCGCCTCTCCAGGATCAGGTCGCGAAGATCGACGAGCCGCTGATGCTGATCGGCGCCGGGATCAAGGAGGAGCACGAGTTCAACGAGCTCTACGCCGAAGCGGCGCCCCATGCCGAGCACTGGGACGTCGACGCCGGCCACACGGCCGCCCTCAGGGAGCGCCCCGAGGAGTACGAGCGGCGCGTCGCAGGCTTCTTCGACGGGGCGCTGGCCGGCTAGGCCAGCGCCTTCCCGACGGCCTCGATCACGCGGGCCGCCTGGAACGGCTTGACGACGAAGTCCTTGGCGCCGAGCTTGATCGACTCGAGCACCTTGGACTCCTGCGCGAGCGCCGAGCACATGACCACGCGCGCGGAGGGGTCGAGGGCGATGATCTCCCGCAGGGCGGTCAGGCCGTCCTTCTCCGGCATCGTGATGTCCAGCATGGTGACCTCGGGCTTGAGCAACCGGAACGAGGCGATCGCCTCGACGCCGTTGCCGGCCTCGCCGACGATCTCGTGGCCGCCCTGGGTGAGCGCGTCGCTGACCATCTTGCGCATGAACGCGGCGTCGTCGACTACCAGGACTCGGGCCATCGGGCCACCTCCAGGGGAGACTCCGAGTCCGCGTCGGAAGCGGGGAGGACCTCCTCGATGCGGACCGCCCAGTCGGTGCCGTCGACCACCACGAGGCGGCCGGTGGCGAAGTGCCTGCCGTTCACGTACAGGTCGATCGGCTCGTCGGGCGACCGGTCGAGCTCGACGACCGCCCCGGCGGGCATGCCGACCACCTGGGCGGACGGCATGCGGGCCCGTCCGAGCTCGGCCCACACCCGCACCGGGATGCCGGCCAGTGAAGGGCCCGCCGCGGCGCCGGCGGCGCTGAGCGGGACCTCGGCGTCGAGCTCGTCGAGCGCGCGGGTCATCCTCACGACGAAGGCGTTGGGGATCAGCTGCACCAGCGAGCACGGCTCGCCGCAGAGCGTGAAGGCGGCGCGCACGGCGTGGGGGGTGGCCGGGTAGACGTCGCGCGCGTCGGACGGCGCGGCGAGCGTGCGGGTCTCCGGCGTGCCGATCTCCACGTCCTTGCCCAGCACGGACGCGGTGGCCATGGCGCTCGAGGCCATCATCTGGTTCATCGCCTCGGAGATGGCCGAGAGCTCCAGCTCGGACAGCTCGGGCGCGTCCGGGTCCTCCGGCTCCTCGATGCCCATCATGGCCGCCGCCAGGCGCCGCGCGCCGTCGAGCGTCATCAGGAACACGTTGCCGCCCGTCACGCCGTCCACGTAGGAGACGCTGGTGGCGACGGCCGGCGTGGCCAGGGTGGCGAACGGGTCGGCCACGACCGTCACCTCGCCGGGATGCACCTTGCCGGGCGCGAACATCTCGAGTACCCCGGTGACGGCCTGCGACGTCGAGCGCCCGAGCCGGATCAGCGCGTCGTCGCTCATGACCGGTTCACCCGCTCGATGATCTGGATCGCCCGGCGGCTGCCGCTGCGGCCCGGCTTGGCCCGGTGTACCGGCACCTTGTCGGCGAACAGCGTCACCCCCGCGTCGGCCGGCGCACCGAGGCGAAGCACGTCGCCGGCACGCAGGGAGAGGACCTCCTCGATCGGCAGCTCGACGGAGGCGACCTCCGCGCGCACGGTCATGTCGACGCCGCCCACGGCGCGCCGCACGCGCTGGGCCTCGTGCTCGCCGCGGCGAGGGTGGTCGTCCCGGGCACCGAAGCGGTCGGCCACGGGGGCGATCGCCCGCCACGGCACCAGCAGGGCGACGGTCGCGGACACGCCGTCGAGCCGCGCCTCCATCATCAGCGTCAGCGTCGGCTCGGAGACCGGGACCATGCGCGCGGTCTCCATGTGCGACTCGAGCCCGGTGACCGCCAGCTCGAGACCCGCCATGTCGCTCCAGATCAGCGACAGCTGGCCGATCAGGCGATCGCAGAAGTGGCGCGCGAGCGCGAAGTCGATGTCGGTCATGCGCCGCTCGCGCACCTCGCCGACGTTGTTGCCGCCGAGCAGGAGCTCGATCGCGCCGAGGACCAGCCCCGGCTCGCTGCTGAGCATGAGCCGCGTGCCGATCGGCTCGGCGTCGACGAGCGCGGTGATCGAGTTGGCCGGCACCTGCGCGTGGGCGTTCGACCACGTCAGCTGCGTCGTGTTGATGACCTCGAGCTCGAGCGGCACGCGCAGCTCGGCCGCCAGGCGCGTGGAGGCCGTCCGGCAGAAGGCCTCGAGCGAGCGCTTCAGGCGCCGCTCCTGCTCGGAGGTGAACTTCGTCGGCCGCGAGAAGTCGACCGCGCGCATGCGCCGGCGGCGCTGCGGCGGGGGCGCCTCCTCGGGCAGCCGGCCGTCGCGAGCGGCGTCGACCAGCGCGGCGATCGCGTCCGGCGAGAGCACGTGTCCGGCTCCGCCGCTCATGACGCCACCGCCGGGACGAGCTCCTCGTCGCTGCCGCCGGCCTCGCGCACCGTCACGGTGCCCGTCGCGACGGCAACCCGCATCGTCCGGCCGAGCAGTGCCAGCGTGGCGGTCATGAGCCGAGCCCCAGGCGGGACAGGAGCAGCTCGACGCCGCCCTGGTCGGGGACGAGCAGGAAGGAGATCGAGCAGTCCTCGCCCTCGACCGTGAGGTCGGAGTCGAGCACCAGCGCGAGATCGCCGCCGTGGGCGAGGTTGGCGCGGACGTCGGTCACCGTGGTGGGAGGTGTCGGCTCCATCTCGACGCCGACCATGCCGGCCAGCGCGGTGATGTACGACGCGCCCACGATGTTGCCGATCTCGCCGAGGGCGGACAAGGCGACCTCGTCGTCGGGCTCCACACCCAGCATCAGGCACATGGCGTCAGCATCGGCAGGCGGGAGGAGGAGCGCGACCGTCCCGGTCAGCTCTCCGACGATGCCGAGGACGATGCCGGTGGTCTCCTGCTCGGCGTCGCCGGCCGCCGCGACCGCCTCGGCGAGGGGAAGGACCTGGGCCTCGGGCACCGAGATGTCGACCGACCGGCCGAGCATCCCCGAGAGGGCGGTGCTCGCGTTGCCCGAGCCGATGTTGGCCAGCTCGCGCAGGGCGTCGAGCTGGAGTTCGGTGTACTGAGGGCTCACAGGGTCCTTTCTCAGGCGGCGAAGAGGGAGGGGGCGGCCGGCCGCAGGGCGTCGCAGTCGACGATCAGCGCGATCTGCCCGTCGGACATGACGGCTGCGCCGGTGAGGGCGGAGCCCTCGGCGAGCTCGGCGGGCAGCGGCCGCGTGACGAGCTCCCGCTGACCGAAGAGGCGGGTGACGGTGACGGCGAACGGGCCCGTCGCGCCGCGGACCACGACCGCGTACGCGGCCTCCGGCGCCGGCGCGCCGCCGAAGCGCTCGCCGGCGTCGAGGATCGGCAGCACGGCGTCGTGCATCACCAGCAGGCGGCTCCCGGCCACGGAGCGGACCGTGTGGTCGGCGAGGCGCACGGTGCGGTCGATGCGGTCGAGCGGGATCGCGAACGGCCGCCCGTCGGCCTCGACGAGCAGCGCGGCCATGATCGCCAGCGTCAGCGGCAGCCGGATCTGCGTGCACGTGCCCCGGCCGGCCTCGGAGGTCATCGCGACTTCTCCGCCCAGCCCGCGGATCGTCGCGCGCACGGCGTCCAGCCCGACACCGCGGCCGGAGACGTCGGTTGTGACCTCGGCGGTCGAGAAGCCGGGGGAGAAGAGCAGCTCGGCCGCCCGTGCGGCGTCGACCGACGCGATCGCGTCGGCCGGGATCAGCCCGCGCTCGGCCGCCTTGCGAGCCACCTTGGCAGGGTCGATCCCGCGGCCGTCGTCCCGCACGTCGATGACCACGCTGCCGCCGGCGTGGCGAGCCGAGATCGTGAGCCGGCCGGTGGCCGGCTTGCCCGCCGCCTCTCGCTCGACCGGCCCCTCGAGGCCGTGGTCGAGGGCGTTCCGGATCAGGTGCACGAGCGGGTCGCCGAGCGCGTCCACGACCGTGCGGTCGAGCTCGGTGTCCTTGCCGACGAACTCCATCTCGATCCGCTTGCCGAGCTTGGTGGAGAGGTCGCGCACGAGCCGGGGAAAGCGCAGGAAGACCGCCTCCACGGGGATCATCCGCACCTGCGTGACCATCGCCTGGAGGGCCTGGGAGGTGCGCGCGAGGTTCTGCATCGCCTGCGGGAGGCCGGGCACGCCGGCGTCGGCCGCCAGCGTCTCGACCTGCGTCCGGTGCAGCACGAGCTCGCCCATCAGGTGCATCAGCTCATCGAGCCGCTCGGCGTCCACCCGTACGGTCGAGGAGACCTTGGCGTGGGCGGTCCGCTCGGGCGCGGGCGACGTGGCGGCGTGTGCCTCGACGACCTTCACGGCGGCGACGTCGGTGACCGCGCCGGCGGCGGCGACCAGCTCGGCGTCGTCGCGCTCGGAGACGATCCAGGCGTCGACCTCCCGGCCCGCGAAGCCGTCGACGTCGTCGAGATCCGGGTGGCAGCCGAGCGCCTCGCCCAGCTCGGCGAGTGCCGACAGCACCATGTAGGCGCGCACCGCGGGCAGCTGCACCTCGTCGGAAAGGATCGCGCTGACGTGCACCACGCGGCGGCCGCCCGCCAGCGCGGCGAGGTGGGCGGGCGGCTCGACGGTGCCTGCGCGGGCGGCCCGCTGCTCGGGCGTGCGCTCGCGCACGAGCCCGCGCAACCGGCTGACGAGCAGCTCGGGCTCGATCCGCTCCTCGCCGGTCTCCTCGATCGCATCGAGTGCGGCCGACAGGGCGTCGAGGCACTCGAGCAGGACGTCGATGGCCTCGCGGCCGAGGCCGTCGCTCCGCTGGCGCAGGAGCTCGAAGACGTCCTCCATCTCGTGCGTGAGGGCGGCCATGCCGCCGAAGCCCATCGTCGCGCTCATGCCCTTCATCGAGTGGGCGATGCGGAAGATCCCGTCGATCGTCTCCCGGTCGTCAGGGCGCTCCTCGATCCGGACGACGGCGAGGTTGAGCTCCTGGAGGTGCTCGCGGCCCTCGGCCAGGAACATCGGGAGGTACTCGGCGAGCTCCATCAGCCCCCGTGCCTCCGGTAGATGAAGTGCATCGGGGAGGTGAGCCCGAGCCCGCCCGGGTCCGCCACCCGCTCCGACGTGCCGACGACGAGGTGGCCGCCCGGCCGCAGCGCCCGCGCGAGCCGCGCGAGCAGCGCGTCGCGGACCTCCTCGGTGAAGTAGATGACGGTGTTGCGGCACATGATCAGGTCGTAGCGCCCGGTCCTGACGGGCATGCGCGGGAGGTCGCCGACGCCGAAGCGCGTCATGCGCAGCAGCGCAGGCTTGGCCTGCCAACCCCCGTCGTCGGCCGGGTCGAACCACTTCTTGAGGAGCGCGGGCGGCGCGGTGCGGGCCTCCTCGGGGCTGAAGCGGCCCGTGCACGCGCGCTCGACCATCCGGCGGTCGAGATCGGTGCCCTCGATCTCCACGAGGGGGTCGTCGGCGACGACGATCGGCCCCCTACCGGTGCGGGTGGTCATCTGCCCGCCCGGCTAGGCCGCCGCGGGCGTGCCGGCGAGGACGCCCTCGGGGTCGAGGAGGAGCACCAGCCGGTCCCCGATCCTGGCGATCGCCTCGACCGCGCCGTCGCCCGAGACCGGGACGGCCTCGAGCTGCGCGGAGGAGACGGTGAGGACCTCGGTGAAGCGGATGATCTCGTGCACGGCGCCGACGGGCAGCGCGTACTCCTCGCTCCCCAGCGAGAACACGACGAGCTGGCGCGAGCTGAGATCCGGCATGGCACCCGGGTCGTCGGCCGCGGGTGCTCCGACTTGAGGGCTCAGAGGCCCGGCAGGCGCACCACGAAGCGGGCTCCGCGGCCGTCGAGCGGCTCCTCGAGCCGCACGCTCCCGCGGTGGGACTCGGCGACGGCGCGGACGATCGACAGGCCGAGCCCGGACGAGCCGCTGCGGTCCCCGGAGCCGCGGTAGAAGCGCTCGAAGACCTTCTCGCGCTGGTCGAGCGCGATGCCCGGGCCGTCGTCCTCGACCGAGAGCACGACCTCGCCATTACGCCGCTCGACCGTCGCCTCCACGGCGGTCCCCGGGTCGGTGTGGCGGAGCGCGTTCTCCATCAGGTTGAGCACCAGGCGGTGCAGCTCGTCGCGCGCGCCGTCGACCCGGGCGCCGGGCGGCGCGGCGACCGAGATGTCGTGGTCGCCGGCGACGGGCTCGAGCTCGGCCGCCGCCTCGGTGACCACCTCCGCGAGATCGACGGGCCGGTGCGGCGCCTTGCGGCCGGCGTCGGCGCGGGCCAGCAGCAGGAGGTCGCCGACCAGGCGGCGCATGCGCTGCGAGGAGCGCAGGGCGGAGGCGGCGGCCTCGCGCGGCTCGCCGGTCAGCTCCTCCTCCAGCAGCTCGAGGTTGGCGAGCACCGAGGTCAGCGGCGTGCGCAGCTCGTGCGAGGCGTCGGCCACGAACTCGCGCTGGCGGGTGAGGGAGGCCTCGGTCTCCGCCCGCGCGCTGTCGAGCGCGGACAGCATCGCCTCGAGCGTGCGCGCCAGCTCGGCGACCTCGTCGTCGGCCTCCGGGTGGGGCATCTTCAGCGAGGGGTCGCGCGACTGCTCGATCTGCCGCGCGACCGCGGTGAGCTCGGCGATCGGCTCCATCGCCCGCCGCGCCGTCGCCAGGCCGGCGAGCAGCGCCAGCAGCGCGCCGCCGAGCACCCCGAAGGCGAGGAAGACCTTCACGCGGTTGGCCGTGTCCTGGATCTCCGACGTCTGCTGGGCGTACTGGATCCACAACCGGTCGGGCCAGTTGACGACGGTGACGCGGCGCGTCTCCACGCGCCAGCCGTCGGTCTCGAAGCTGCGGCGGGTCGGCGGGCCGAAGTCCGGCGCGCCCGGCGTGCTGAAGCCGACGAGGTCGTCCTTGGTGATCACGCGGATGGCCGCGTTCTCGGACGCCGCGAAGTCGTTGAGGTCCGGCGAGGCGGGTACCGGCCGCAGCTCGAGCCCGGCGCTGCGGGCCACGATCCGCAGCTGGGCCTCCTCCTCGAGCTTGTCGGCGCTGCGGGCGACGTCGGTCCGGAAGTCCTCGTGGATCTGCCGCGTCGTCAGCACGCCGACGATCACCGCGAAGCCGCAGAGGATCACCAGCGTCAGCGCCGCGGATCCGCCGGCGAGGCGCCAGCGGATCGGCAGCCGCTTATACGCGGAGGACGTAGCCCGCGCCGCGGACCGTATGGAGGAGCCGAGGCTCGCCATCGGCTTCGAGCTTCCTTCGCAGGTTGGAGACGAAGACCTCGATCGTGTTCGTGATCGAGAACGGGTCATAGCCCCACACCTCGTCCAGCAGCTTCTGCCGCGAGATGACGAGGCGCTCGTTGCGCATCAGGTACTCGAGCAGCTCGAACTCGCGCTGGGTGAGGTCGATCGGCCGGTCGCCGCGCGTGACCTCGTGGGTGTCGGGATTGAGCATCAGATCGCCGACCCGGAGCGGAGCCATGCCCCGCGGCGGCCGCCGCCGCAGCAGCGCGCGCAGCCGGGCCAGCAGCTCCTGGCGCTCGAACGGCTTGACGAGGTAGTCGTCGGCGCCGATGTCCAGCCCCTCGACACGCGACTCGAGCGCGTCCCGGGCCGTGAGGATGAGGATCGGCACGTCGTCCCCGCCCTCGCGCAGGCGCCGGGCGACGTCGATCCCGTCGAGCCGCGGCAGGCCGAGGTCGAGCACGATCAGGTCGGGCAGGAACGCGTGTGCCTCGTCGAGCGCCTGCACGCCGTCGGCCGCGAGCTTGACGTCGTAGCCGTCCAGGCGCAGCGAGCGCTGAAGCACCTGGGCGATCTCGGTGTCGTCTTCGACGACGAGCACGCGAACGGGGCGATCGGAGGCTTCCATCGTGCTGTTGATGGTAAGCCCCCGCGGGGATCGACCTCTGCGGAGGAGAACGTCAACTGCGGCTGGGTGGGGGAGGCCGGAGGGGGCAAGGCGGGATTACGTGTCTTTCGGCGAGCCGGGAATCACCGAAATCCACCTTTATGCGCGTCTAGAGCACAAAGGTGGATTTGGGCAACGCGGAGCTCACCGAAGTACACGAAACACCGGCTTGACCACAGCGAGCGAGGCCGACCACCCTCCTTACCCAGCCGCAGTTGACGTTCACGAACGAGGTCGCAAGAGGGTCTTCTCGGCCGCCGTCGAAGAGGTGCGGGCCAGATGGCCGCCCGCAAGCCCAAGCCCCGAGCCCGACGCAGCGCGCCGGCCGCGCGGTTGCGCCTGCCTGCGCTCGAGCAGCGGCAGATCGACCTGATCGGGCTCGGCCTGGTGGCCGCCGCCGTCTTCTTCGCCTTCCTCATCTACCTGCGCTGGGACGGCGGCCGGGCTGGCGCGTGGGCGGTCGACGGGGTGGAGCGGCTGCTCGGCGCCGTCCACTACGGCGTGCCGGTGGCGCTCATGGCGACGGGGGCCATCCTCGTGCTGCGCGAGATGCTGCCCGCCGTCAAGCCGTTCCGAGCCGGAGGCCTGTGCCTGTTCGCCGCGTGCTCGCTGGGTCTCGCCGCCGGCACGCTCGGATTCGGTCCCGGCGGCGCCGAGGTGCGCTGGGATCCCGAGTGGGTGCGCCCGCGCGGGGGGCTGGTCGGCGAGGCGATGTACTGGGGCATCTCGACCGCGCTCGGCACCGTGGGCGCCCACATCGTCTGCCTGTTCCTGCTGCTCGCCGCCGTGCTGCTGCTCACGGGAGCGTCCGTGGCGGGGGTCGTCAAGGCGACGAGCACCTCGGTGTCCACCACGACGCGCGACATGCGGGCGGCGGTCGCTCGCCGGCGGCCGGTCGAGGAGCTGACCGAGCTCGAGCGCGACGTCCCCGACCCGCGTGTTTCACGTGGAACACCCCCCGCCGAGACGATCGAGTGGGAGGGAGAGGAGCCCGAGCCGTTCGAGACCGCGGTGCTGGAGGAGGAGCTCGTCGAGGACGAGCCGCGCCTGGCGGAGGACCCCGAGACCGACGAGCCCGGCGTGACGCGGGCGTCGGCGAGCGACCTCACGCCGCAGGGGCGCTTCCGGCCGTCGGTCACCGATTCGGGCGACTTCGTCTGGAAGGTCCCGGACCCGAGCTTCCTCAAGCGCTCCTCCGAGGAGGCCTCGCGCCCGGACACCGCCGGGCAGGAGAAGGTGGCGACGCAGCTGCTCGAGGCGCTCGGCCACTTCGGCGTCGACGCGCGGGTGATCGGGAAGGTCTCCGGGCCGCACATCACCCGCTACGAGCTGCGGCTGGCGCCCGGCATCAAGGTCGGCAAGGTGGCCCAGCTCAAGGACGACCTCGCGTACGCGCTGGCCGCCGCCGACATCCGCATCCTGGCGCCGATCCCCGGCAAGCAGGCCGTGGGCGTCGAGGTGCCGAACGCCCGCCGCCGGACCGTCCACCTCGGCGACGTCTACCAGGCACCGCCGGACGACTGGTCGCCGCTCACGGTCTGGCTGGGCAAGGACGTCGCGGGCCGCGCGATCGGCGCCGATCTCGCCAAGATGCCGCACCTCCTGGTGGCGGGCACGACCGGCGCCGGCAAGTCCGGCGCCGTCAACGCGATGCTCTCCTCGATCCTCCTGCGCGCCACCCCGCACGAGGTGCGGATGGTGCTGGTCGACCCCAAGCAGGTCGAGCTCACCCACTACGACTCGATCCCGCACCTGCTCACGCCCGTCATCACGTCGCCGCGCAAGGCGGCGACGGCGCTCCAGAACCTCGTGCGCGAGATGGAGCAGCGCTACTCGTACATGTCGCTGGCCCGCACCCGGACCCTGCACGACCTGAACGCCGTGCGCGAGCGGCGCGGCGAGGCCCGGCTCCCGTACGTGCTGTGCGTGATCGACGAGCTGGCCGACCTGATGATGGTCGCCCCGGCCGACGTCGAGGACTCGATCATCCGGATCGCCCAGAAGGCGCGGGCGGTCGGCATCCACCTCGTGCTCGCCACCCAGTCGCCGCGGGTGGACGTCATCACCGGCATGATCAAGGCCAACGTGCCGTCGCGGATCGCGTTCTCGGTGTCCTCCCAGACCGACTCGCGCGTGATCCTCGACCAGAACGGGGCCGAGTCGCTGCTCGGGATGGGCGACATGCTGTTCTCCCCGGTCGGCTCCTCGCGCCTCCAGCGCATCCAAGGGGCCTTCATCGACGAGGCGGAGATCGCGGCTCTCACTGAAGAGTGGAAGCGGCAGGGCGAGCCGGAGTTCGTCGAGGAGCTGCTGGAGGAGGTCGAAGCGGCTCCCGAGGAGGGCGGCGGCGAGGACGGCTTCGATCCCGACGAGGACCCGCTGCTGGGCGACGCCATCCGGCTGGTGGCCGAGATGCAGACCGCGTCGACGTCGATGCTCCAGCGCCGCCTCCGGCTCGGGTACACGCGCGCGGGGCGGCTGATCGACATGCTCGAGCGCCGTGGCGTGATCTCCGGCTACGAGGGCTCCAAGCCCCGCCAGGTGCTGGTCACGGAGGCCGATCTCCCGCGCGTGCTGGCCGCGCTCGCCGATCAGCCCGTCCCGGTCCTGGAGGAGGACCCCGAGTAGCCTGATCGGCCCATGCCAGAGATCGGCGAGACGCTGCGCGAAGCGCGGATGCGCCGGCGGATCGACATGACGGAGGTCGAGTCGGCGACCAAGATCCGCGGCAAGTACCTCCGGGCCCTCGAGAACGAGGAGTGGGAGCTGCTCCCCGGCCCCACGTTCGTCAAGACGTTCCTGCGCACGTACGCGGAGTACCTGGGGCTCGACGCGCGGCTGCTGGTAGAGGAGTACCGCCAGCGGTTCGAGCGGCCGTCGACGCAGGAGCTGACGCCGTTCCGGCGCCAGCCCCGCCGTGCGCGGCGGCGGCTCTCGCTGGTGGGCCCGGGAGTCGTGCTGTTCGCGGGCGTGCTGCTGCTGCTCGGGATCTTCTGGGTGTTGGGGACGTGGGGCGACGACGAGGAGCCGGCGGCGCCGGCCGGGGTCGCGCCGACCGCGACGCCCGAGCCCGGCGGGGGCTCGGGGGGCGGCGGCTCGAACGGCGGCCGTGAGCGCGAGCGGGAGCGCGAGCGGCGTCCGCGGCAGGTGCGGCTCCAGCTCGTCGCCTCCGGGCCGGTCTACGTGTGCCTGGTCGACGCGCGGGGGAGACAGGTGATCGACGAGGAGACGCTCCAGGCGGGCACGCGGACCGACGTCTTCCGCAGCCGGTTCTTTCGCACCAACTTCGGCAACGCCAACGTGCGCATGCGGGTCAACGGACGGCTCTACGACGTGGCGGCGAGCAGCGACCCCGTGGGATACGAGCTGCGGCCGGGGCGGCCGCCACGGCGGCTGTCGGACGCCGCACGGCCGGATTGCTCGTCGTGACCGGCGTGCGGGCCGGCATCGTCGTCACCGGCACCGAGGTGCTGTCCGGGCTCGTCCGCGACGCCAACGGGCCGTGGCTCTCGGGCCGGCTGCGCGAGCTGGGCGTCGACGTGGCGCACGTGATGGTGGTGGGCGACCGGCCCTCGGACCTGCGGGCCGCGCTGGCGTTCCTGGTCGGCGAGGGCATCGACCTCGTCGTGACGAGCGGCGGCCTGGGGCCGACCGCCGACGACCTGACCGCGGACGTCGTGGCGTCGTTCTCCGGCCGGCCGATGGCCGTCGATGCCGCGCTCGAGGAGCGGATCTGGAGCATCGTGGCGGGGATGCGCAACCGCTGGCGCGAGGTGAGCGAGGAGGGGCTGCGGGCAGGCGCGCGCAAGCAGGCGCTGGTCCCCGAAGGGGCGACGGTGCTCGAGCCGGTGGGCACGGCTCCCGGGCTGGTGGTGCCGGGGGAGCCGGTGATCCTGGTGCTGCCGGGGCCGCCGGGGGAGCTCCAGCCGATGTGGGAGACGGCCCGGTCGGTGCCCGCGGTGGAGGGCCTGCTCTCACATGCCGGCTCGCTCGAGACCCGGATCATCCGCATGACGGGGCTGCCGGAGTCCGAGCTCGCGCGGACACTACGCGGGTTGACGGTGGGTCCGGAGCTCGAGGTCACGACCTGCCTGCGCCGTGGGGAGCTGGAGGTGGCCACGACGTTCCCGGCGCCGGCGGGTGCGGCCGCGTACGAGGCGTTCGAGGCCGCGCTGCTCGAGCGCCATGGCGACCGGGTCTTCTCCCGCGACGGGTCCACGATCGACGAGATCGTCGCCGACCTGCTTCGCGGGCCGCCGGTCCGGACGGTCGCCGTCGCCGAGTCGTGCACGGGAGGCCTGATGGCGGCCCGGCTCACGGACCGCCCGGGGTCGTCGGCGTACGTGCAGGGCGGCGTCGTCGTGTACTCGAACGAGGCCAAGGTGGCCCAGGCGGGCGTCGCGGCCGAGGCGATCGAGCGCTTCGGCGCGGTGTCGCCCGAGGTGGCCCGTGAGCTCGCCGACGGCGCCGCGGAGCGCTTCGGCGCGTCGCTGGGCGTCGGGATCACCGGCATCGCCGGCCCGGGCGGGGGAACTCCGGCGAAGCCCGTGGGAACGGTCTGCCTCTGCGTCTCCGGCGGGCCGTCCGGGGTCGTGGAGCGCACCGTTCACATCCCGGGCGACCGAGCCACCGTTCGCGACCGCAGCACGACGGCGGCGATGCACATGCTCCGCCGCACGCTCCAGAGCGGCGGCACGGCCGCCGCGGCATGACCGCCGGGTCCCGCGACCATCTGCGGCTCTTCGTGGCGCTCGAGCTCTCGGCCGCCGCCCGTGCCGCGCTCGCCGCCTTTCGCGGGGTGGAGGCCGACCCACGGATCTGGAGGCCGGTCGCGGACGACGCCCTTCATCTCACCCTCGCGTTCCTGGGCCGTCGTCCGGGAGGTGATGTCGAGAGCATCTCGGAGGTCCTGCGCGAGGAGGCCGGGCCGCCGCCGCGTCTGGTCCTCGGCGCGCCGCTGCTCCTCCCGCCGCGCCGCTCCCGCGTGCTGACCGTCGCGCTCGACGACCCGGACGGGACGCTGGCCGCCTTGCAGGGCCGGGTGAGCGCCGGCCTCGAGGGCGCCGGGGTGTTCGCGCCGGAGAAGCGGCCGTTCCGGGCGCACGTCACGGTCGCGCGCCTCCGGCCCCGCGAGCGGGCGCCCCGGTCGGTCGATGCCGCGCCCGAGCCGCTCGAGTTCCACGCCGGCCCGCTGACGCTGTTCGAGTCGCGGCTGCATCCGCGCGGGGCGAGCTACGAGGCGCTCTCGCGCGTGACTCTGCGCTGATCTGTCACACCCGCGCCTTGTTCGGTCACTCGCGCGGCGGCAGGGTGAGGGTTCCGTCCGGTCGACCCCCCAAGCTGTGGAATTCACGTGACGAGATCGCAGGAGAAGAGATGACCGCTACGCAGGACGCCAAGGACGTCAAGGCGCGCGACGCCGCCCTCCAGGGCGCCCTCGCGCAGATCGAGCGCCAGTTCGGCAAGGGCACCGTGATGCGGATGGGCGACGAAGGCGCCCAGGTGAAGGTCGAGGCGATCCCCACGGGAGCGCTGTCGCTCGACATCGCGCTCGGGATCGGCGGTTGCCCGCGCGGCCGGATCGTCGAGATCTTCGGCCCCGAGTCCTCGGGCAAGACGACGCTGATCTACCACATCATCGCCGAGGCCCAGAAGCTGGGCGGCGTCTGCGCGTTCATCGACGCGGAGCACGCCATGGACCCGCTGTACGCCAAGAACCTCGGCGTGAACATCGACGAGCTGCTCGTCTCCCAGCCCGACTACGGCGAGCAGGCGCTCGAGATCGCCGACATGCTCGTGCGCTCGGGCGCCGTCGACGTCGTGGCGGTCGACTCGGTGGCGGCGCTCACCCCGCGCGCCGAGCTCGAGGGCCAGATGGGGGACCAGACGGTCGGCGTCCAGGCGCGGATGATGTCCCAGGCCATGCGGAAGCTGGCCGGCAATCTGAACCGCACGCAGACGCTCTGCCTCTTCGTCAACCAGATCCGCGAGAAGGTCGGCGTCATGTTCGGGTCGCCGGAGACCCAGCCGGGCGGCCGCGCGCTGAAGTTCTACTCGTCCCAGCGGCTCGACATCCGCCGCATCGAGACCCTCAAGGAGGGCACGGAGGCGGTCGGCAACCGCGTCCGGGTCAAGGTCGTCAAGAACAAGGTGGCGGCGCCGTTCCGCCAGGCGGAGTTCGACATCGAGTTCGGCAAGGGCATCTCCAGCGCGGGCTGCATCCTCGACCTCGGGCTCGAGCACGGCATCGTCAGCAAGTCGGGCTCGTTCTTCTCGTACGGCGACGAACGGCTGGGCCAGGGGCGCAACAACGCCAAGGCGTATCTGGA
>DASTIC010000094.1:0-2141 GCA_035717845.1 Solirubrobacteraceae bacterium | reverse complement strand
GGCGAGAGTGGCGGTCCCAGCTTCCTGAACGAGACGCTCATCGCCGGTGTCGGGGCACTGATCGTGCTGGTGTTCGTCTTCGCGTCCGCACTCGCCCTCGTACCGCTGCTGATGGCGATCGTCGCGATCCCGGTCACGCTGCTGGCCGTCTGGGGGCTCACGGCGCTGACCGAGGTCAACTTGGTCGTCGTCTTCCTCGTCTCGCTGATCGGCCTCGGCGTCGCGATCGACTACGCGCTCCTGATCGTCATGCGCTGGCGTGAGGAACGAGCGCGCGGGCGAAGCAACGAGGAGGCGATCGTGCAAGCCGCCGGAACCGCCGGGCGCACCGTGCTGTTCAGCGGCACCACCGTGGCGATCGGACTGCTCTCGGCGCTCGTGCTGCCGGTGCCGTTCCTGCGCTCGATGGGCTACGGCGGCCTGCTCATCCCGCTCGCGTCCGTGGCCGTCGCGCTGACGCTGCTGCCCGTCGTGCTCGCGACGGTCGGGCCGGTCGCCGACGCCCGCCGGCTGCGACGCACCGACCGCGCCGAGCGGCACTGGGCCGCCTGGGCGCGCCTGGTCATCCGCCACCGCCTCGCCGCCGCGCTCGGCGGCACGGCCGTGCTCGTCGCGCTCTGCATCGTCGCGCAGGGCATGCTGCTCGGCAGCCCTGAAGCACGGTCGCTCGGCGGCACCGGCGACCCGAAGGCCGCGCTCGAGCAGCTCGATCGCTCCGGCATCGGCGCCGCGCCGCTCGCGCCCATCGAAGTCCTCACCCCGGCCGCCCGCGCGGACGACGCCGCCGCCCGCATGGCGGCGGTCGACGGCGTCCGCGCCGCCAGTGCACCGCGCGGCGCGTGGCGAGCCGATGGTCACGCGGTCGTCGAAGTCCTCCCCCGCAGCGACACCAACTCGCAGGCCGGACGTGAGGCGGTCGACGCCGTGCGCGACGCCGCCGCCGCGCTGCCCGCGACGACGGTCGGCGGAGGCACCGCGGAGACGATGGACTTCGTCGACGGCGTCTACGGCTCCTTCCCGCTGATGCTCGTGCTGATCTCGGTCGTCACGTTCGTGCTGCTCGCACGCGCGTTCCGCTCAATCGTGCTGCCCGCGAAGGCGATCGCGATGAACCTGCTGTCGGTCTTTGCGACCTGGGGCGTGATGACGCTCGTCTGGCAGCACGGGGTCGGCACGGAGCTGCTGTTCGGCGTCGGCCCCTCCGGAGCGGTGCTGTCGTGGGCGCCGGTGATCGTGTTCGCGTTCATCTACGGGCTCTCGATGGACTATGAGGTGTTCATCCTCGCCAGGATGCGCGAAGAGTACGACCGCACCGGCTCCACCGACGAGGCGGTCGTGCGCGGGATGGCCGGCACCGGGCGGCTCGTGACCAGCGCGGCGCTGATCGTCTTCCTCGCGTTCGCCTCGATGGCAACCGCCGGCGACACAGACCTGCAGGTGCTCGCCACCGGACTCGCCGCAGGCGTCCTCATCGACGCGCTCATCGTGCGCTCGCTGCTCGTCCCCGCCACCGTCTCGTGGCTCGGCCGCTGGAACTGGTGGATGCCCGAGCGCGGCCGGCGGCTACTGCGCCTGCCCGCGGTCACGCCGGCCGCCGAGTCATGAACACCAGCTCAGCTCGGGCACCCGGCGACAAACACTAAGCGTTGGATTCCGCGCGGATGATGGCGCGACCCCGTCATGCAGGTCGTGCATCCGCCCTTCTGACCACAGGAACGGGTGGTTGACGTAGGGGCGCGAGGCGTCTGCCGGGCGCGACGACCCGACCACCTCGCCGCGGTCGTGGATGTCGTTCGGCGTGCTGCTGTCCTCCCCGAGCACGCCGAGCGGCTCCATCCGGCCGTCCTCCCAGATGAAGCCCTCCATCTTGCCGTCGGCGTTCTGCGACCCGCCCACGACCTGGCCGACGTTGTTGATCGCCGACGCGTACGAGAACTCGCTGTCGGGCGAGCGGAGCGATCCGAAACCTCGTACACCACAGCCACTCACCTGAGCCGCCCCGCGAGCTGGGCCTGCGTCGTCGGAGCTCAGCAGCGCCGGGCACGCTGCCGGCGAACTGCGCTCGCTCAGGCCTCCGCCGGGTCCTGAAAGGCGCGCACCTCGATGCGCCCACCCAGTGCCTTCGACGCCTTCGTCGCCCA
>DASTIC010000093.1:0-16557 GCA_035717845.1 Solirubrobacteraceae bacterium | reverse complement strand
ATGGCGAGACCCGGACTCGAACCGGGGACACCACGATTTCGGTCGTGTCATGTTTGCGTCTGAACTTGCGTGGTTTGCAGGTCATTTCGTCGCTTCTCGCGACGCTGCCGACGTCCGCGTTTCCCGGCCTTTGCGTCCGTTTCGCCGACGTTACGGCCGCCGTCGGCCTTTTCGTCGCGCCCGGACTCCTCACGGTGCAGGTCGCCTTGGCGGGCCGCTCAGTAGGACCCGTCGAACCTGCGCCGTCGGTCGCTGGACGTGTGCGGTTGCGGCAAGTTGCGCGCACTAGACGCGGCTTCGGGGCGTGGGAGGATGAACGTCTCATACTCGGGACGGCTCATGACGAAGCCACGCCGCTGCTGGGTCGCCTCGAGGAACTGAGTCTCCTACGAGCGTCTGCGCGATCTGGGCACGTGAGACGACCCCGTCGGAGGGATCGCCGGCCCAGCGCCGGTCTCCGTGCAGCATGACGAGCTGCTGCTGGTCGGGATCGTTGTAGTCGAACCAGCCGGGACGCACGATCGTGTACGGCAGGCCGCTGGCGCGCACGAGCCGCTCGCCGCGCCGCTTCCAGCGTGTCCGGAGGTGTGGTTGGTAACGCCGATCGCGGTCATCAGCGCGCTCCGCGCCTCACGGGATCCGAAGGCACCGAGCACGTTGCGCGCGCCGTAGTCGACCTGCTCGGCGGCGTCGGCCCCGCCGTGCGAGCCGTGGGTGAACACGATCCCGTCGACGCCCTCGACAGCCTCGGCGAGCTCAGCGGCGAGCGCAGCAAGCACCGCCGGGTTGGGACGCGACCAGGGGCGGCATCCAGCAGAGGACCCGCCGTCCCCGGCGGGTCCTCAGTGCTGCCGCTCGACAAAGTGCCCGACGTCTTAGCCCAAGGGGCCATCGATGAAGCCCCACAGCTGGCTGTCGGGCAGGATCTTGTCGTCGGTCAGGAACTTCAGGCGGCGGACATGGATCTGGATTGTCTTGCGGTCGTTGACGACCTCGTCCCGCCGGAGATCCATCGCGAACGGGCGCTCGAACCCCCTCGTCGAGGCGTTCAGGATTGGGAAGAATCCGGGCACGTGCGAATCTGGGAAGTCGAGGATCCAGACCGTCCGAGCCGAGACGTCGCATGGCTGCAGCGTGAGCCCTTCGTTCTGGTACGCGACCTTCGCCAGGCCCACGCAGAGGTCAGTTGGTTCTCCGTAGGGCGCGTATCTCTGCTGCACGCTAAGCAGGGGGCCGTAGCGACCGTTGACCTCGGCGGACACCAGGCCGTCTGCATAGAACTCAGAGACGGTCTGGAGTTGCGGACTGATGTCTTGGGAGGGGTCTGAGCCGTCGGCCGGCTTCAGGATCACCGGTTGGCCGACGCGTGCGACCCCGCCAAGCACGGCCTCGACGGGGCCGGGCTGTGTGTAGCTGCCGAGCTCATGGCTGAAGACTGAGCCGCACTTCATGCCGCACTGCGGTGTAGCCGCGTTCGCGGACGCGCTCATGCCGCCGAGAATGCACAGCGTCGCCGCCCCAACCAGCAACTTCCTGTTCATGGACATAGGTCCTTCCTCTCTCGCCGCACGTGGCTGCCGCTGTCGTTTCTGGTGCGCGCTGACCATCGCCCATCGCGTGTGCAGTTCGCGCCCGTTTACTCACTGGTCGCGACCCTGGCCTCGCTATGCGGGTCGGTCCCGCCGGTGGCCGGACCGGCTCAGGCCAGCTCGTCGGGATAGGACAAACGGGTGAGGGTGAGGGATGCCATCGATCACCATGGCGACCTCGTCCGCATAGCACTGCGAAGAATCTGGCTCGCGCCGAGGGCGCTCACTGCTCCGGTCCCGGCTTACCCCACGGCTTCCGTCGTGCCTGGTGGGATGCCGGGTCACCCGGTTCCTGGTCAGGCCGGTACGAGTTCGCGCTCAGCGTCGGGCAGGACGTCAGCGAGATGGCCGCGCGAACGGACGTCGAGCTTCGAGAAGACCTTGCGCAGGTGCCACTCGACCGTTCGCGGACTCAGGAAGAGGCGCGCGCCGATCTCAGGGTTCGAGAGGCCCTCACGTGCCAGCTGCGCGATCTGCAGCTCCTGCGCCGTGAGGTCGTCCCGAGCCTCCGCCGTCCGCTTCCGCACCGTTTCGCCCGTGGCGCGCAGCTCGCGCTCAGCACGCTCGGCGAACGCGTTCATCTCCATCACGCTGAACAGAGCCTGCGCGATCCGCAGTTGCTCACGCGAATGGACGCGGCGACCGGCACGGCGCAGCCACTCGCCGTAGAGGAGGTGTGCACGACTCAGCTCCACGCGGCTACCGGCCCCGCCGAGCAGCGCGATCGCTTTTCGGTGGAGGGGCTCGGCGTCATCGCCGTCGCTGAGCAAGGCTTGCGAGCGTGCTTCCAGGCCGAGCGCCCAGTCATTGCCGCAGAGCCGCGCTCGCGCCCTCAGGCGATCGAAGGCTGCCGCGGCTTCCATCGGTTCGCCGGCCCGAACGGCGGCCTCCACGAGCTCTGGCAGCAGCCAGCCTGGCGCACCGATCGGTTCCGGATCCTCGAGCGCGATCCGCGCCTCGGTCAGGGCTTCGTCGTAGCGACCCAGCCCGTTCGCCAGCAAGGCGCCGGCGAAGTGCGCAAGCAGCGCGGGGAGTCCGCCCGATGTGGTTCTCGAACGTCGTCTGACGGTCTCGATCAGTGCGCGAGTTCGGCTCTCACGTCCGCGATACGCCGCCAGCAGCATCTGCAAATGCGGCGAGGGCTCCGCGCCCGTTACGCGCATGGACGCCTCCGCTTCATACATGAGCACCTCGGCGTCACTCAATTTCCCTTGGCGGAGATGAAGACCGACGAGCTGCGTGAGCGTCAGTGGGAGCGTGGCGAGTGCACCGCTCTTCCGAGCCAGCGCGACGTGCCGTCGCGCCAGCGACGCTTGCACATCTTGGTCCCAGATGGCGGCCGCGAGATACGAGGCGAACCAGCCCCAGCCGAGACTCTCCGCGGGAGCCACGTCGTCGCGGTTGAATGCGTCGAGTGCACGACGCAAGTGCGGCATGGCGGCCGCCGGTCCGTCGTTCACCTGCCGCGCGAGCGCCTCGAGGAGCAGATCCACCGGACGAGGAGCGTCGGTCGCAGGCATCGCGAGGGCAGCCCGGGCGATCGTTCCTGGGTCCGTGCCCGCGTGAACACCCAGGATGACGGTCGCCGCGATGGCGTCCAGGTACGCCTCGCGAGCCCGTTGGGGGTCCAGACGCTCTAGCTGTCCCCCCGCGGCCAAGAGGTTCGCGGCTATACCGTCGTCCGCTGTTCCGGCACCGAGCCTTGCACGAAGCAGCTGCGCCCGTGCTCGGTCGAGGGCGTCCATGGACGCGACCTCCGCCGTGACGAGCACGCGAGACGAGGTTTCGGCGTCGCCTGCCAGCCTGGTCGCCTCGGCGGCGGCGAGGGCGCGGCGTGCGCGAACGGCCGGCGTCGGCGTCAACGTTGCGGCCTTTCGAAGGAACGCAGCGGCGGCAGCGATCCCGCCGGACTGGGCCGCTCGTGGTGCATAGCGTTCGAGATCGGCGGCGATTCCCTCGTCCGGCGCGGCCACCTCGCACCCCCGATGCCAGGCACGCCGCTCCGGGTCGGCGACGGGATCGGTTGCGGCCGCCAGCGCACCGTGCGCGAGGCATCGTTCCTCAGGAAGCGCCGACCGGTAGACCGCACCCCGAACAAGCGGATGGCGGAAGCGCACGTGCACATCGACAGAGACCAGCCCCGTCGCCCGGGCGTCGTCGGCTGCGGTCGCCGAGATTCCGAGCATCTCCGCTGCCCGCCACAGCAGGTGTGGCTCGCCGGTGGGGTCCGCCGCTGCGAGCAGCAGGACCATCCGCGCCTCCTCAGACCGGCCGCGGAGGAGACCGGCTACGTCGCCGTCGTCCGAGGAGGGAACCGCGGCGTCCGGGTCGCCGAAGCCTCCGGCCATTAGGGATGGCACCGACTCGCTCACGACCGCGAGCAGGACGCCCGGATTACCGCGCGCCTCGCCGATGATGCGTTCTCGGACGCGCCGATCGAGTGGCCGGCGCAGTGCCGAGACGAGCAACGCGCGAGCATGGCGGTCGGCCAGGGCGCCGACCGTGAGCTCCGGTAGAGCTGCGAGATCGGCGCTCGTCGCGCGTGTGGCGACCACGAGAGCGACCGGTTCGCTGGCGAGCCGTCTGGCGACGAACGCGAGGACGGCGGACGACTCCGCGTCGAGCCACTGGGCATCCTCGATGATGCAGACGAGTGGCTGCTCGGCGGCGGCCTCAACGAGGTTGAGCACCGCGGCACCCAGGAGGAGCCGGTCTGCCGAGGTGGCGTCGTGGAGCGCGAAGACGGCATCGAGGGCCGTGCGCTGAGGGGCGGGAAGGCGGTCGAGGCGATCGACCAGCGAACGGCAGAGCTGGTTCAACGCGCCGTATGGGAGGTCGCGTTCCGTGAACGCGGCGGCGACCTGAGCGACAACGCAGCCGGCGGCCTCACGGCGGAGCGCCTTGAGCAGGGCCGTCTTGCCGGCCCCGGCTGCGCCACGGAGAACGAGTGTGGCGCTCCGGCCGGCTCGGACGGTCGAGAGGGTGTCGTTCAGGACGGCGAGCTCGCGCTCGCGGCCCACGAGTCGCGCCGCGGCGTCGATGGTCTCGAGAGCGTCGAGGTCCTTGGAGCCGGCGGCGGTCCGAGACGACACCATGCGGGTCACCGCCCGAGCGCCAGGCGGGCGATCCTACCCGAGGTTCGCGAGTTGTCGACAGCTTCGAGGCTGCGCGTCCAGGTGAAGTCAGCTCGCGTACGGTTTCGGCTCGGTGGGGCGGCAAGCTCCACGAGGTCGGACGCGCCGTCATCGCCGTCGAAAACGGGAAGATCACACAGGTTGCGCCGGCTGTCCTCCGCGGCCGTGTGACTGCCAACGCGATGAGACATGCTTCGATGGTGCAGGCGGCCTGGCCCGCCGTCCAATACGCGGCAGCGCCTGCGATATAGGCGGCCGCGATGGCGCAGCGACCGAGCCGGCCAGGCGGATGGCCTACCGCGACGCCTCGCGTCGTGCGGCGGGGCGCACCGTGGCCAGGCTCACCCCGGAGCCCCGGCGAAGAGCAGCACGGGGAGAACTCGTCACCGCGCAGAAGGAGACCGCACCGGTCCGCGGTGCTCCGCCTCGAGCAGCCCGCCTTCGGACGACGCGCGCCGGAACGGCGACCGTGTCGGCGCATCAGGGCGATACCGGCCACGGCGATGGCGGTCAGCGTGTGGGCAGGCCGCCACGGCTGACGGCTCGTCAGCCGCTCGTTGGTGCCACGTGCGCGAGCCGTTCACGCGACCGACGTTCAGGTTTCAGGATTCAAACCGACGTGCCGGTACCCGAAGCGGGCCCTGCGGGAGGGTGAGGTCACCCCGGCGGAGCCGATCCGCAAGCGAGTCGGTGAGCATCTCGTCATTCAGGGGCCCGCGGCCCGTGGCACGAACCAGAGCGCGGCACCGGTCGCGCACATCAGTAGCGATCTGAACGAAGTTGCGCACGAGGGCCCCGGCCTCCCCAACCCGGTAGGCGACGACGACCGGCGAGGGCGGGACGTCCACGATGGGCAGGAACACGATCCCCGCAGGTCGCACGAAGGTCGTCGGCATCGCCCCGCACGTTATGGACGCACCTCGCCCCGACGCCACCAGCTGCAGCTCGGCCTCGAACGTCTCGACCCGCCCGGCGATGCGGGCGGGGCGGCCGTCGCGAAAGTCGTCGAGTGCCCAGAATCGCTCCCACGTCCGGTCGGTCCCGTTGATGGCGATGATCGGCTCGTCGAGTATCTCGGCGACCGACACCTCGGCACGGTCAGCCAGCGGGTGCCGAACCCCGACTGCGAAGAATCGTGGCCGCTCGATGAGAACCTCGAACCACAGCCCCGGCGTCTCGACCGGCGGGCGAATGAAAGCGACGTCGGCGTCGCCGCTGCCGAGTCCGCCGGAGGGATCCATGAAGGTCGTCTCGCGCAGCCGCAAGTCCACCTTCGGATAGGACTCCTGGAACCTCTTCAGGATCAAGGGCGTGAGCCACTGCGCAGCACCGCCGATGAATCCGAGCTTGAGCTGTCCGGTCTCTCCGCGCGCGCGGCGGTCCGCGCGTTCGACCGCCTCGTCGAAGGCCGAGACGGCAGCCTGGGCATCCTCGACGAACGCGGCGCCCGCCGACGTGACCGACGCACCGCGCGGATGGCGATCGAAGAGGTCGAGCCCGAGCTCCCGCTCGACCTTGAGGATCTGCTGCGACAGGGCCGACTGCGCGATGCCGAGTCGCTCGGCGGCGCGAGAGAAGTTCCCTCGGTCGGCGACCTCCACGACATAGCGCATCTGGCGGATGTCGAGCGCCACCGATCTAGGCTACCGGTCGCCGGTAGTCCTGATCAACGGGTCGGCGTCGACCGCCAGAGGCTCCGGCATGGCGAGTCCGTCGAGTAGCCCCTCGAGCGCGGCGACGTATATCTCCGAAAGGGCTACGTAGACGCTTGTCGCTCCGCGGCGTCCATCCGCTCGACCCATTGCGCGCGCCAGGCTGGCGGTTCCCACGGCTCGCCGAAGTAGATGCGCTCGCGGATGACCTTGCCGTCGCGGAACTCCATGATGCCGACAGCCATCACTGGCTTGTCGTCGTAGCGGATCGTGTACTCGTTGACCCAGAGGTCGCCGGAGCCGGTGGTCCGGTGGAGCTCGAAGTGCTGGCGAGCCGGATACGTAGCCCTGAAGCCGATGATGTTCGCCTTGCCGCGCAGGCGCTCGCCGCCCTGCGGCCACTCCACGACAGCGTCGTCGGCGTAGATCTCCGACGCGCGGGCGATGTCGTCGCCCGGCCCGCCGCCGGCGGCGCTGACGTTGGAGGCGTCGAAGTGATCCTTGATCAGCGCTCGTGCCGTCGCCTCGTTCATCCCGGAACCTCCTGTCGCTCCTCTGTGGCGCCCTGGTCGACGGGCTGGCGGCCCGCTGTGATCTCGTCGCGCAACGCCTTCAGCGCTGCGAGGTAGATCTCCGAGAAGGTGGGGAAGGGCTGGATGGTGTCGGTGAGGACGTCGAGTGGGACGCGCGCGCGGATGGCGAGTGTGGCCTGTTGGAGCCATTCGCCGGCCTCGGGGCCGAGCGCGTGCGCGCCGGTCAGCCGCTCCCCTTCGCTGAGCAGCGTGAGGTAGCCGCCCGAGTCGGCGTAGGCGCGCGTGTAGGTGGCGGTCTTGGCGACCTCCGCGACCTTGGCCGTGGCGCTGTACGGGGCGTCGGTGGCGGCCGCCTGAGGGTCGGTGTAGGTGACGCGCGGGACGGCGTTGTAGTTGGCCTCGCGTGGCTCGCCGAGGATGTTGGCGGCGACGATCCTGGCTTGGTACTTGCCGACGTGGGTGAGCGGCCAGATGCCGGTGACGTCGCCGATCGCCCACAGCCGCTCCCCCGCGCGCAACTGTCCGTCGACGCGGATGCCGCGCGGGTCCGGCTCGATGCCGACGCTCTCCAGGCCGATCCCCTCCACCCGTGGGCGCCGGCCGGTGGCGACCAGCAGGCGGTCGCCGCGCAGCTCGCGGCCGTCGTCGAGTTCGAGCACGTAGTCCTCGCCGTCCCGGCGAGCGGCGCTCACGTGCACGCCGAGCGCGAGCTCGATCCCGTCGCGGCGCAGGACCTCACCGAGCGCCTCGCCGAGCGGCGCCGCCTCGCGCGCGAGCACATGCGCGGAGCCCTCCACCAGCGCGACCTCACCGCCCAGGCGCCGGACGGCCTGCGCCATCTCGGTGCCGACCGGGCCGCCGCCGATCACCAACATCCGGCGCGGGACGGCCTTCATGCCGGTCGCCTCGCGGTTGGTCCAGATGCCGTCGAGCTCGCGCAGCCCCGGGATCGGCGGGATGATCGGGTCCGCGCCGCACGCGATCACGACCTGCTCGGCGGTGTGCTGCACGCCGTTGACCTCGACCACGCCCGTTCCTGCGAGCCGACCGCTGCCGCGGAAGAGGTCGATGCCGTTCTCGGCCAACCAGCGCTCCTGCCCGGCGTCGGAGTAGTCGGAGACCATGAAGTCGCGCCAGGCCAGCACCTCATCCACGTCGACCTCGGCGGTCGCCGCCGCCTCGCGGGCGCCCTGCACCGCCTCGCCCGGCCGCAGCAGCGTCTTGGACGGGATGCACGCAAAGTACGAGCACTCGCCGCCGACCAGCTCGCGTTCCACAAGCGCCACGCGAAGCCCACGCTCGGCCAACGCGCCCGCGCAATGCTCACCCGGCGAACCGCCGCCCAGCACGATGACGTCGTAATCGTGGCTCATGAGAGCACCTTCACGGCGCTGGAGTAGTTGGCGTCGAGCGGCTGCTGCATGGCGTCACCACGATCGCGTCTGCGACCGCTGATCGCGCCCGTGGAATCACTGGTCCATCCCCTGGCCGTCCGGCCGAGCAGTTCGCGAGCGTCGCGGGTCGGTGCCCCTCGTCACGCCCAACGATCAGTCGACCGGCCCACACCAGGGAAGCGACCAGGGAGTTCACGGGCGCGAGCGGAACCGCGGAGCGCGACCTTCCCAGTGATACCGACCCCTAGGTGGAGGTCAACATGAGTACCGACGTGGGCAGTGCCGCTTCGACGGAGACGCCGGAACTGAGCACGATCGACATGGCGCTCGAGGTGCTGACGGTGCCGGTCTCCGATGTCGATCGGGCAAAGCGCTTCTATCAGCGCCTCGGCTGGCGGGAGGACATCGACCTGGACGGCGGCGACGTGCGGCTGGTGCAGATGACGCCGCCCCACTCGCAATGCTCGATCCACATCGGAAAGGGCATCACGCCGGCTGAGCCGGGCTCACTCGACAGGGTGATGCTCGCGGTCAGGGACATCGACGCCGCCCGGGAAGACCTCATCAGCCGCGGCGTCGAGGTCAGCGAGGTGGAAGAGCAGCCGAAGCCTCCGGGCTTCCCCGACCTGCCGGGCCGCTCGTACTTCGCCTACGCGTCGTTCAGCGACCCCGACGGCAACGGCTGGCTGCTCCAAGAGGTCACGACCCGGCTCCCAGGGCGGCTGTGGGACGACTGACATGGACGTCGCCTCCCTTGCCGATCTGTTGCACGAAACGGCCGAGCGTCACGACTCCTACGAGAAGGTGGCGCCACAGCACGACTGGTGGGACTGGTACGCGGCGTACATCCACGCCAGGCAGTCCGGGAGCAGTCCGGATGACGCGTCCGCCGCCGGCGAGCGCTACATGGCCGAGGTCAAGCACGTCGTCGTGCCGTCGGGATGAGCTCGCATTCGCCGCCGCTCTGGAGGCCCCGCCCCCGCCCGGCGGGGTCTCCGTCCCGACCACGATGAGGAGTTCGCCATGGACATCACGCCTTCCAACAACGGCCGGGGTTCGGAAGCGTGGTATCGGTCCTGGACTCATCTCAGCGTCGACCGCCGGAGCCCCGGCTACTGCCGGGTGACCTTCGATCACCCTCCGATCAACACGATCACGGCGACGACCGTCGCTGAGCTCGCCGAGCTCGTCGGCCTGATCGAAGAGGACCAAGATCTCAACGTCGTCGTCTTCGACAGCGCCAACCCCGACTATTACCTCGCCCATTACGACGCAGAGCACGACCCAGGCAGGACTCCGACGCTGCCCGCCGGTCCGACCGGGATGCACGCGTGGCCCGACCTCCTTGTGCGCCTGTCCCGTGCGCCGGTGGTCAGCATCGCTTCGATCCGCGGACGCGCCCGCGGCGCCGGGAGCGAGTTCGTACTCGCCTGCGACCTGCGATTCGCCTCGCGCGAGAACACTCTGCTCGGCCAGTTCGAGGTCGGCGTGGGTGTAGTCCCCGGGGGCGGTGCGATGGCCCGGCTCTCCCGCTTGGTCGGCCGCGGCCGTGCGCTCGAGATCCTGCTCGTGGCCGACGATCTCGACGGACCGCGAGCGGAGCGGTACGGGTACGTCAACCGCGTGATCGCCGACGACCGGCTCGGAGACGAAGTCGAGGAGATCGCGTCGCGGCTCGCGCGTTTCGATCCCGAGGCACTCGCGCGCACGAAATGCTATGTCGACCAGCTGACGCTGCCCGCCGACAGCGAGCTGCCGCCCGCCCTGGCCGATTTCTTCGAGCTGCTCGGGCGCCCGGCGCAGCAGGCGCAGTTCGCCCGGCTCGAGGCGCTCGGGCTCAACACCGAGAGCGACCTCGAACGGTCCCTAGGGCGGCGCGTCGTCGAGTCGAGCCCCGACGCCTGATAGTCGCGAACTCGCCTCCTTCTGGTCGGAGCAGCCGATCGGCCGCCAGCCGGCCTGCGGTCGCTCCGGGTGCCGACGGAGATGACGCCGCACGCGCCAGGCGCGTCACTGACGCCCCACGCGCCAGGGCAGGTGGCGGAGCTCCTGTGCGAGGGCGCCCGTCGCGGACGGCCGGAAGTGACGAGCCCAGCGGTCGAGCCAGTCCGGATCGTCCAGGAAGAACTTCCAGTCGCTGAGCACCGTGTGCCTCACGAAGAGGAACGGCACCGGCGACTGGAATGGCAGGAAGCTCGGGTTGTAAAGGGCAGTCCCTTCGTGGCCTTCGTAGAAGGTGGCGTGGCGAGGAAGAGGCGACTCAGGCAAGACGCCGCGCCTCGTGGACGCGTGAAGCAGTTCGCTCACGTTCCGCTCCGGGTCGAAGCCGTAGACCCCACAACGGCCGCCCGTCGGGCAGTCGCCGTAGGCGACCATCACGCGGCCGCCGGCGCCGCGCCCGACGGTCGCGTCGAACTCGTCCTCGCGCGGCGGCAGCGGGAGCGCCCGGATCGCGTCCCCGTGCTTCAAGGTCAGCGTGTACCGCTTGGTCGCGTCGTCGTACGCGCTCCAGACCGCGGCGTCGCGGTAAGCGCTGTGGAGTTCCCCCGCTTCGGTGGAAACGGGATGATTAGGCGGCGTCGCCGAGGTCCAGCTTGTCCGGTCACGATCGCCTGGCACGCATTGACGATCGCGTTTGCGCGTGCGATCTCCGTCACCGTTGTCCACGTCGGATTGGCAACGCCACGCTCGATCCGCGCGTCCGCCGACACCCGTCGACTCCCCAGCATGAGCGATCGCCGCCAGCGGCCGCGCGGCCGTCGGCAAATCACGGATGCCGGACGCGTACCGCTTACCGATGGCGAAGAAGAGGCGGAGTGGGACCCTTAGTAACAAACGCAACGAAGCCAGGAAGGGAGGCTGCAATGACCCGCAACATGGGTCCACTCGACCGCAGTCTTCGGACGTTCGTCATCGCCCCGGCCGCCATCGTGGTGGCCATCATTCTCGGCGCGGGCACGCTCGGCGGCATCATCCTGTTCGTCGTCGCCGGGATCATGCTCGCCAGCGCCGCGACGGCGTTCTGCCCGACCTACGTCGCCGTCGGCATCTCGACGTATCCGCGCGGAGTGCATCGCGTCGGCCATCACCTGCGCGGAGGTCACGCCTAGTCCCACCGAGGGACGGTGAACTGGGGAGGTGCGTGATGCAGCTCGAGCAACGGGACAAGGAGCTCGCCGCGATCGGCGCGGCGATCGGCTGCAACTGTCGCCCCTGCATCGAACACCACCTCCCCGCGGGCCGCGCGGCCGGTCTCTCCGACGCCGAGCTCGCTGAGGCGGTCGCCACCGCGCGTGCGGTCCGCGACGAGGCGATCCGCCTGCTGGCGCCACGGATCGACGAGCTGCTCGGCGGCCGCCCGGTTCGCGCGGAGCCGGCGCTGGTCGCCGATGTGCCAAGGGCGCGTGCGCTCGTCTCGCTGGGCGCGACCGTGGGCGCCAACTCGCACGTGCTGCTCGAGCGCCGCGTTGCCGCCGCGTTCGCGCACGGGCTTGGCGCGGGAGAGATCGCGGCGGCGCTGAAGATGGCCGGCTACGTCCAAAAGCGCGCCGGCGAGATGACGGCCGACAAGGCGCGGCACGCGCTTGATGAGCCGGCCGGCATCGCGCAGGCGCGGCGCACGGAGGCTAATAGCAGAGCACGTACGACGTGAGGAGCTGACATGACACGCAAATCGATCGACTGTCGCGACTACCCCGACGACACCGGCTGCACGCTCTACCTCTCCGGCGAAGAGGACGACGTCATCCGAGCCGTCGCCGAGCACGCCGCCTCGGTACATGGCATGCACGACACGCCCGAGCTGCGGGAGAAGTTCCGCAGCATGTTGAAGGACGAAGCCGTGATGTCACACGTCTGAACACAGGAATGGAAGTGAAACGATGAACATCGCACTGACAGTTCCCCTCGCTGACAGCTGGGGCATGCACGGCGACGGCGGCTGGTGGCTGCTGGCCGCCATCCCGATGATGCTCTTCATGGGCGCGATGATGTGGATGATGATGCGCGGGATGATGGGCGGCGGCTCGTCGCCGGACTCATCTGCGCCCTCCGGCACGTCCGTCACCAGCGAAACGCCATTGCAGATCCTCGAGCGTCGCTTCGCCGAGGGCGAGATCTCGATCGAGGAATACCGGGCGCGCCGCGAGGCTCTCGTCGACATCGCCGCTGAGCCAAGCGGCGACGAAGACGACGAGCGCCTGGCCGCGCCGCGATCAGGAGGTGGGTGAGACGGATGAAGAAGCTGATCCTCGGACTGGCGGCCGTCGGCGCCGTCCTCGCCCTGCGGCCGGTCATCAAGCGCCGCATGGTGCAGGAGATGAGCGCGCACTGCAGGCAGATGGCCGCGCGCTGCAAGCAGATGATGGGAGACCACGAGGAAACGAGCGACCGCGAAACCATGCGCCAGAAGATGCGCGAGCACTGCGAGGAAATGCCCGCGCAGCACGACGACCCCACCGAGCCGGTCGTTGCGGCCTAGCGGCCGTGCCCGGCTTTGAAGCGAAAGGAACTGATCTGAGATGGCATCAGTGAAGCTCATTCTCGAAGAAGACGCGACGGGCAAGGTCAAAGCGCTCTACGAGGAGATCAAGACGAGTCTCGGAATCGACTTCGTACCAAACCTCTACAGGGCGATGGCCTCGAACCCCGACTACCTGGAGGCCAACTGGCGCAAGGACCAGGCCGTAATGAGCGAGCCCGGGCGGCTCGACCCCCTGACAAAGGAGATCATCGCGGTCGCCGCTTCGGCGGTAAACGCCTGCCACTACTGACTGGGCGTTCACACTTCCGCGTTGCGGAGGTACGGGATGGACGACGAAGGGATCCTCGAGCTGATGGCCGTCGTCGACCTGATGAGTGGTTACAACAAGCTCATGGACGGCCTGCAGGTCGAGCCCGACGAGAAGCCGTGGTATGGGTGAGGCGCACCGGCGCAGTCGCCGTGAGCGACTCACAGGTCAGGACAAGCAATAGCGACCAACACTGGAGAGTGTGAATCGAGGGAGACCATGAGCGGCAATCCCACATTCGGCCGTAGCGACCGCCGCGAGCAGGCCAGGCGGGTTTCATTCGGACCGCGCCGGCTCGCGGAGCTCTCCACCGCGCACCCGCGGCGAATATTGGCGATCTGGGGCGCCCTCTGCGTGGTGGCCGTGCTGCTCGCTGCCGGTCTGTTGCCGTCGGCGCTGGTCACCGAGGACCACGAGACGAACAACCCCGAGTCCCAGCGTGCGCAGCGGCTGATCGACCAGCGCCTGCCGAGTCACAACGCGGTCAGCGAGGTGGCCATCGTTCGCTCCGAGCGGGCCCTCGTGTCGGAGCCGGCATTCGCGGCTCACGTACGGCTTCTCGTCGATCGAGTGCGGCGTACCGGAGCCGTGCGCGGGATGAGCAGTGACCTCGACGCCGGTGCGAGCCTGGTCTCGCGCGACCGGCACGCCACGATGATCCCGATCGCACTGGCCGACAAGCCGGAGGACTCGATCGACGAGATTGTGCCGATCATCGAGCGGGCGAGCGGCCAGGGCGGCTTCGCCGATCACATCACCGGCAGGTACACGGCCGGCCGGGACTTCCAGCGGGTGTCGGAGGAGGGGCTGCGCTCGGGCGAGCTGCGGTTCGGGCTGCCGGCCGCCCTGATCGTGCTGTTGCTGGTGTTCGGGACGCTCGTGGGCGCCGGCATCCCGCTGCTGATGGCGGCGGTCTCGATCGTCGTCGGGCTCGGCGTCGTCGCTGTCGTCGGCCAGGCGTTCCAGCTCAACATGTTCGTCACGAACATGCTCGTCGCGATGGGGCTCGCGCTGGGGATCGACTACTCGCTGTTTATCGTCTCGCGGCTGCGCGAGGAGCGCGCCCGCGGCGCGCCGACCCGCCAGGCGATCCTCAACGTCGCTAGCACGGCGACGCGCGCGGTCGTCTTCAGCGGCACCGCGTTCGTCTTCGCGATGGCCGGGATGCTGCTCGTGCCGCAGACCGTCCTGCGCAGCCTCGCCGCGGGCGCGATCGTCGTCGGCGTCGTCTCGGTCGCGGTCGCGCTGACCTTCCATCCCGCCCTCCTGATGGTGCTCGGGGACCGCGTCAACCGGCTCCGTATCCCGTGGCTGGGCCGGCGCGTCGCGGATGCCGCCGGACGAGAGGGACGCTTCTGGGGCGCGATCGTGCGCGCTGTGATGCGCCGACCGATCGTGACGCTCGTGAGCGCCGTCGTGCTCCTGCTGGTCGCCGCCTCACCGCTGCTCGCGCTCAAGCTGGGCTCGGGCGGCGCCTCGAACCTGCCGAACGGCACAGTCGCCAAGCACGGCCTGATCGCACTCGAGCGCGACTTCCCGGCGGGTGCGACGTCGCCCGTCAACATCGTCGTCGACGGCGCGCCGAGCGACCCCCAGCTGCGGGCCGGGCTCGCACGGTTTCGCCTGGCGCTCGCGCGCGATCCCACGTTCGACACGCGCGCGATCTCGGCGCAGAGCGCCGACAAGCTCGCGGTCCTCTCCGTGCCGCTCAACGCCGAGCGCGCCTCCGAACGCGCGTCCGCTGCGATCGACCGGCTGCGCCACGACTACGTCCCGGCTGCGTTCGGGAACCGAGCCAGCAGCGTCCAGGTCGGCGGCAGCCCCGCCGAGGCGCGCGACTACTTCGCGGTGATCGCGCACTGGCTTCCGCTGGTGATCGCGTTCGTGCTTGCCCTTAGCTTCGTCGTGCTCACGCTGGCCTTCCGCTCGATCGTCGTCCCGCTCACCGCGATCGCGGTCAACCTGCTTTCCGTCGGCGCCGCCTACGGGCTGCTCGTGCTCGTCTTCCAGAACGGCGTCGGCTCCGACCTAGTGGGGTTCGGGGAGGTCGAGCGGATCGAGGCCTGGGTACCGCTGTTCCTCTTCTCCGTGCTCTTCGGCCTCTCGATGGACTACCAGGTGTTCCTGCTCAGCCGCATCCACGAGCGCTACACCGTGACCGGCAACACGCGCGACGCGATCGTGCACGGCGTCAGCTCCACCGCCCGTCTGATCACCGGGGCCGCCCTGATCATCGTGGCCGTCTTCGCCGGTGTTGCGGCCACCGACCTCGTCTCCTTCCAGCAGATGGGGTTCGGTGTCGCCGTCGCGTTGCTCATCGACGCGACGCTCGTGCGCTCCGTCGTCATCCCGGCCGCGATGCGCCTCCTCGACGAGCGCAACTGGTACCTCCCACGTTGGCTTGCGTGGCTGCCGAAGCTGCAAATTGAAGGCCCCGGACAGCAGCCACTCCACGTTGAGGTTGAGGACGGCGCAGGACGCGATCGGGACGAGCAGCCGGCGAGCCAGAAGGAGGCAAGCCGCGTAGGCGATCTCTCCGGCGGCTCCAGGCGAAGGGAGAACTCGGGGCCCGAGATCAGGCGATCGCTCGGGTCCCGCGACCTCGAGCGTCGCCGGCGAGCGTGAGTCCACGATCCACGACGCTGCTCTTACGGCTCGGGTTGCACCTGGTTTAGAAGTCCCGGCTAGAGCTCGCCGATTCTGCACATTCGGCTCCGGTGAGATCGAGATCGGCCGTCGCGGTACGGCCGCGCGAGCGAGGCCAGCGCTGCGGCGCGTGACGGTGGCGGCCAGGCGCCGCGTGCGGCGCACGCCTGAACTCAGTGGCGCCAACGGTCGGGGGTGGCTGGTCCCCGGAGGGCTCGCTGTGACGTGGATTCCGCTCCGCGAGTTGGTGTTGCTGCTCGTAGTCCTCGAGCGAGATCGCGCCCTCGGCGAAGCGGCGGTCGAGGATCTGCTCATTACGCCACCGGGAGCACGCAGCAGATCGAAGGGGAGCGGCCACGCAGCGCCTTCGATGCCGTGACCAAATTCGTGCACGTGTCGCCGAGAGCATCACCTCTGAGACCCCGGGCCGGCCCCATGGATCGCCGCCGCCGTCCTCGATCTCGGAGGCACGGTCCACGCGGGGGTCAGTGGTGGCTTGACGAACAGCCATGAGGGTGTAGCGTGGGATTGTTCGGCCTGTTTGCCGCCGGCGAGGTGGTGCGGGATGGAGTTGACGAGTCGAGAGTTCTGGGCGCTGGTCCATGGGATCGTGCTCGGTGGTGCGTTCCTGGTGGCGTTCACCGGCGGCTTGGCGGGGTTCTACAGCCTCCGGCTCGAGTACCTGACCGAGGCCGGCGTCGCCGAGCGGACGCGTCGGCTGGTGCTTGGGACCGGCGCGATGGCGGCACTGACCTGGTTGACCGTGATCGTCGGCACGTGGATCGTCTATCCGTGGTACCGGGAGGACATCCCGGAGAG
>DASTIC010000092.1:0-11635 GCA_035717845.1 Solirubrobacteraceae bacterium | reverse complement strand
GCCACCGCGCGCTCGCGCGGGCCGAGGCCGGTGGCACGCGGGAGCCGGCGCCAGACCTCCTCGGGGTCGCGCTCGTCCGTCGCCTGCTCGACCGCCCGGCACTCCTCGCGCGCCCACTGGAGCCGGCCCTGCGCTTCCAGGCGCCGGCGCAGCTCGTCCGCGAGGTCGAGCAGGTGCTCGACGTCGCCCTCGGCGTACCGGAGCTGCTCGTCGGTCAGCGGGCGCGCGTCCCAGCGTGTGAAGCTCGCGGTCTTGGGGAGGCGGATCCTCAGCACGTCGTGCAGCAGCCCGCTGTAGCCGGCCTGGGCCGAGAAGCCGGCGAAGCCGGCGGCCACCTGCGTGTCGAGCACGTTGGAGAGCTCGGTGCCCCACTCGCGGCGGAGGATCGCCACGTCCTGGCGGCCCGCGTGCAGGACGACCTCGATCGCGGGGTCGGCGAGCACGTCGGCGAGCGGCGCGGGATCGAGGCCGGCCAGCGGATCGAGCACCCAGACCTGATCGCCGACCGCCACCTGCACGAGGCAGAGCAGCGGCCGGTAGCGGCCCTCGGGCATGAACTCCGTGTCGATCCCGAGCCGCCCGGCCTCGCGGGCCTGCGCCGCGACCGCGGCCACGTCCTGCGTGGCCATCGTCAGCGCGGTCGTGGGAACGACGTCGCCAGGACCGTGTCCCAGGCCCGCTCGGGGAGCACCGAATGCAGCGTCATCAGCACCCGCGCCGACGGCGTGACCGGATACCGGGCGCGTGGACGCTTCGCGGAGATGGCCGCCGCGATGCGCTCGGCGACCGCCTCCGGCGGCCCTCCGAGCCGGCTCAGCGGGCCTTGCTCGTAGACGCGCGCGGAGGCCTCGGCCACCGCCTGGTTGAACTGCGCGTACGGGCCGTCGGAGGCGCCGCCGATCTCCCTGACGGCGCGCGCGCCGAAGCCCGTCTTGATGATCCCCGGCTCCATCAGGATCACGTCGACGCCGAAGCCGCGGACCTCGAAGCGCAGCGCGTCCGACAGCGCCTCGAGCGCGTGCTTGGTCGCGTGGTAGAGCCCGCCGCCCGGGAAGGTGAAGCGACCGCCCATCGAGGAGACGTTGACGATCTTCCCCCAGCCCTGCTCGCGCATGCCCGGCAGCACCTCGCGGCAGAGGGCGAGCGGCGCGAAGACGTTCGTCTCGAACTGGGCGCGCACGCGCTCCTCGGGCACCGACTCGACGGCACCGGACTGGCTGTAGCCGGCGTTGTTGACGAGCACCCCGACCGCGCCCTCGGCGTCGACCACCGCCTCGACCGCCGCCCGGCGCGAGGCCTCGTCGTCGACGTCGAGCGCGAGCGTCCGGCAGCCCTTGGCCTCGAGGCCGGCGAGCGTCTCCGGCCGCCGCGCGGTGGCGTACACGGTCCAGCCGGTCGTTGCGAGCCGCGCGGCGGTGGCGGCGCCGATGCCGGACGAGCAGCCGGTCACCAGGACCGCGCGGGACGGACGGGCCTCGGTCAGCGGATCAGCACCGGCGTGCCGACCGGCACGCGGGGATAGAGGTCGACGACGTCGGCAACCCGCATGCGGATGCACCCGTGCGAGGCACGCGTGCCGATCGAGTACTCCGCGGCAGTGCCGTGGATGCCCACGCCGCCGACGATACCGAGCCAGCGGGCCTTGAGGGGATTCTCTGCCGAGCCGCCCGGGACGACCTCGTTGCGGTACGCGCCCGCCCACGGCGCGTCGGGCGCGCTCCATGCCGGGTTGACCGCCTTGTTGGTGATCGAGAACCGCCCGGTCGGCGTGCTGTAGCCGGGCGCGCCGACCGCGATGCCGTAGCGCTTGACGTAGTGGAAGCGCTTGAACAGCCGCAGCCGGAAGCCGGCGCGATCGATCGTGACCACCGTCCCGTACCGGCGGCGCATGTCGCGGGTGGCCACGCGCGGGCGCACGCGAGCGCGCCAGAACCGGAAGGTGCGCCGCTGCCGGGGATCCTCGAGCCGCGCCCGGAGCGCGACGACGAGAGCGGCGGCGTCGACCGAGCGGCCCATCTTGGCGCGCCGGAGCTTCACGCGCCGGAGCCCGATCCGGACGCGCGCGTCGCGCGGGCCGATGTGCGTGCGGCGGTCGACGGCGCGGGCGAACTCGCGGACCCGCTCCCAGTCGTAGTCGACGGCCAGCGGCACGTCGACCGGGCCGTCCCGCGTGGAGCGCTTGTACGCCCGCAGCGCCGTGCGCGGCGCGTCGAACGCGAACGCGGCGACGCGCGGGCGAAGCACGCGCCGGTAGCGAGCCACGCGCACCTGCACCGGCAGCGCGAGCCGGGGCCCGAAGGTCGCCTCCAGCTTGGCCGCGGCCGCCGACAGCGTGAGGCCGCCGACGTCGAGCCCGGCCGCGGTGGCGCCCGGCGGGATCACCGGCTCGGGCGGCGGCTGCGCGGCCGCGGTGGCGGGGCCCAGGACCAGGGCGGCGAGGACGGCAGGCACGGCGAGGCGGCGCATCGGGCGCAGCGTAGCCGCGCGCGGGGGCGGCGAGCGCGCCTGCAACTCCCCCGTCAGGCCGGGAACGCGGCGAGCAGCTCGAGCAGGCGGCCGGCGGCCTCGAGCTGCGGCGCCCGGCCGCAGCCCTCGATCAGCTCGACCCGCGTGGCAGGCAGGGCGTCGAGCACCCCGCGCGCGCCGCTGCCGGGCACGAGGCGGTCGTGGACGCCCCACACGAGCAGCACCGGGCACGCCACGGCGGCGAGGTCGAACGGCGCGGTCGCCAGCTCGGGCAGCAGGCCGCGCCCTGAGTCGAGCAGCGCGGCGGCGCTGCGGCGCGAGCCGTCGTTCCCGGCGAACGCGTCGACCACGTCCTGTTGGGACGCGCGCGGGTCGAGACGCGCATCGGCGCCGACCAGCGAGCGGACGAGCGCGCTCGGCACCGGCATCGGCATGTCGAGCAGGCGGCGGACGATCGGGTCGCGCTCGACGCCGGCGAACCACCCCGGGCGCTCGAGGCCGGCCGGCGAGACCGGCACGACGCCCGCGATCGGGAGGTCCGCCCGCTCCGCCAGCCGCAGCGCCACCGCGCCGCCCAGCGACGTTCCCGCCACCACCACCGGCTCGCCGGCGCTCCACTCGAGCACGAGCGCGGCGGCGAAGTCGTCGAGCTGCGGCAGCAGCGGGCCGCGCGCGAGCCCGGACGCGCTGCCGAAGCCCGGCAGGTCCACGGCGATCGCGCGCCGGCCAATGGCGGCCAGCTCGGCGAGCAGCGGCCGCCACGTGTCGGCCGAGTCGCCCCAGCCGTGCAGGAGCACGATGCCGGGGCCCTCGCCCTCGATCTCGAGCACTCGGGTGCGGTGGCCGTCGAGCGGCATCGAGTGCTCGTGCACGAAGGGCATCCCCCTCGCTTACCCGATGTGCGCGGTTGCTACCGGTCCGGCGGTGCGAGAGGATCGCTGGGGTCATGCGGGTCGTCGTCGCCGAGGACAACACGCTGCTGCGCGAGGGCGTGGCCCGACTGCTCGAGGACGCCGGGATGCAGGTCATCGGGCGCCACGACAACGCGGAAGCCTTGGTCGCGGACGTGCGGGAGCACGCGCCGGACGTGGCGATCGTCGACATCCGGCTGCCGCCCACCCACACCGACGAGGGACTGCGGGCGGCGGCGGAGATCCGCGAGCACCATCCCGGCACGGGCGTGCTGGTGCTCTCCCAACACGTCGAGCTGGGCCTCGCCTTCAAGCTGCTGGCCGACTCCGTGGAGCGGACGGGCTACCTGCTCAAGGACCGCATCGGGGACGTCGGCGAGTTCGCGGAGGCGGTGCGTCGGGTGGCGAACGGTGGGACCGCGCTCGACCCGACGATCGTCTCCCAGCTGCTCTCCCGCAAGCGCAACGACGACCCGCTCGCCAACCTCACCCCGCGCGAGCGCGAGGTGCTCGAGCTGATGGCCGAGGGGTCGTCGAACCAGGCGATCGCCGACCGGCTCGTGATCAGCCTGCGCGCGGTCGAGAAGCACGTGACGAGCATCTTCGTGGCGCTCGGGCTGCCGTCCACCGGGCTGGAGCATCGCCGCGTGCTCGCCGTGCTCACGTACCTGCGCTCGTAGTACGGGCAGCCGTACCTCGCAGGGCGTGAAGTCGCCGCCAGGAGGCCAGTCGGCCGACTGGGCGGCGGCGGGGAGTCCTCCTGGTTCGGCGTCGGCGCGCCCGGGAGTCTGCACGTATGGAAACCATCATCTTCCAGCCGGAAGACCACGCTGCCCCGCTTGCGGCCGCCGTATCCGCCCGCGATCTCGTCCGCACCTACGGCGAGGGCGAGACCTGCGTCTATGCGCTGCGCGGCGTATCGCTCGACATCGCGGCCGGGCAGCTGACCGCCGTCATGGGACCGTCCGGCTCCGGCAAGTCGACGCTCATGCACATCCTCGCGGGCCTCGACCGGCCCACGAGCGGTGAGGCCGCGATCGCCGGCACCGACATCACGCGGCTCGACGACACCCAGCTGACCAAGCTGCGGCGCGAGCACATCGGCTTCATCTTCCAGTTCTTCAACCTGCTGCCGATGCTGACCGCGGAGGAGAACATCGTCCTCCCGCTCGACCTCGCCGGCGACCGCCCCGACCGCGAGTGGCTGGACGAGCTCGTCCGCCGCGTCGGCCTCGGCGACCGCCTCAGCCACCGGCCTGCGGAGATGTCCGGTGGCCAGCAGCAGCGCGTGGCCGTGGCCCGTGCCCTGGTGTCGCGCCCGACCGTGATGTTCGCCGACGAGCCGACCGGCAACCTCGACTCCCGCACCGGCGCGGAGATCCTCACGCTCATGCGCGAGTCGGTCGACGCCCTCGGCCAGACGACGGTGATGGTCACCCACGACGCGCATGCCGCGGCGATCGCCGACCGCGTGCTCTTCCTCGCCGACGGCGAGATCGTGCGCGACATCCCGCGCTCCACCGCGCACGAGATCCTCTCGACGCTCGAAGAGGTCACCACCCGATGATCAAGGTCGCCCTCAAGGGCCTCGCGGGCCGCAAGATCCGCGCCCTCCTCACCGCGTTCGCGGTGATCATCGGGGTGTCGATGGTGAGCGGCACGTTCGTGCTCACCGACACCATGCAGAAGTCGTTCGACGGCATCTTCGAGACGTCGTACGAGAACACCGACGTCATCGTCAGCGGCCATCAGGTCGTCGAGTCCGAGACGGCCGACGTCCCAACCATTCCGTCCAGCCTGCTGCGCGACGTGCGCACGCTTCCCGAGGTCGCCACGGCCGCGGGCAGCATCCAGGACGACACCACCGCCAAGCTGATCGGGCGTGACGGCGAGTCACTCGGCGGCCAGAACCCGACCATCCTGTCCGCGTTCGACTACACGCAGCCGGAGCTCAGCCCCTACAAGCTCGAGTCCGGCGAGTGGGCGAAGGGCGGCGGCGAACTCACGATCGACGCCGGCACCGCCTCCAAGCACGACTACGCGATCGGCGACAAGATCGGCGTGTCGGCCAACGGCCCGGTGGAGCAGTACACGGTCACCGGCGTCGCGAAGTTCGGCGAGGTCGACTCGCTCGGCGGCGCCGTGATCGCGATCGTGGACCTCCCGACCGCACAGGCCCTGCTCCACCAGGAGGGCCAGTACGACTCGATCTCCGTCACGGCCACGGACGGGACATCCCCGGACCAGCTTCAGAGCGCCGTGAAGAAGCTCGCGCCCGCCAACGCCGACGTGGAGCTCGCGGCCGACGAGGCTGCGGACGCCGCGAAGGAGACGAACGAGAGCCTCAGCTTCGTCCGGATCTTCCTGCTCGGCTTCGGCGGCATCGCGCTGTTCGTCGGCGCGTTCGTGATCTTCAACACCCTGTCGATCACGGTCGCCCAGCGGACGCGCGAGTTCGCCACCCTGCGGACGCTTGGCGCCTCGCGCAAGCAGGTGCTGCGCTCCGTGCAGGTCGAAGGGCTCATGATCGGGCTGCTGGCGTCGGTCGTCGGGCTGATCCTCGGCATCGGCATCGCCAAGGGCATGAACGCGCTGTTCGTCGCGTTCGGCATCGACCTCCCGAACGCCGGGACGGTTGTCGAGCCGCGCACGATCATCGTCTCCCTCCTCCTCGGCACGATCATCACGCTGCTCTCGAGCGTCGTGCCGGCCAGGCGGGCGACTCGTGTGCCGCCGATCGCGGCCGTGCGCGAAGGGTCCGAACTCCCCCGCACGCGGGCGCAGAAGCACTCGACGAAGGTGGCGCTCGGCGTCATCGGCGCCTCCTTGGCGGCGATGTCGGCCGGCGTGTTCACCTCGGGCCTCTCGGGCGGCGCGGTCGCGCTGCTGCTCGGCGGCGGCGTGCTGTCCCTGTTCGTCGGCGTGGCCCTGCTGGCGCCGCGGCTCGTGAAGCCGCTCGCGAGCCTGGTCGGCTGGCCTGCCCGCCGCACCGGCGGCTCGGCCGGACGCCTGGCGAGCTCGAACTCGGTCCGCAACCCGTCGCGCACCGCGGCCACGGCCGCGGCCCTCATGGTGGGATTGACGCTGGTCACGGCGGTCGCCGTGCTCGGTAGCGGCCTGCGCAGCTCCGTCAACGACGCCGCCGCGAAGCAGCTCCAGAGCGCCGACTACGTGCTGTCGGGCCAGGACGGGGCGACCTTCGCCGCCAAGGCCGACGAGTCGCTGGCCGAGACGGCGGGGGTGTCGCTCACGTCGGGCGTCCGCTCGGGCGAGGCGCTCATCGACGGCAGCGAGGGCTCGATCGCGGGCGTCGACCCGGCAACGATCGGTCACTTCTACAAGTTCGACTGGACCGAAGGATCCAGCGACACGCTCGCGCAGCTGGGCGACGACGGCACCATCATCAGCGAGCCGTACGCCGACAAGCAGAAGCTCGAGGTCGGCAGCCGTCTCGCGATCACGACGCCCTCCGGCGACGAGCACACGCTGGTCGTGCGCGGCATCCACGACCCGCCGCAGATCGACTCGCTGCTGGGCGACGTCGTCATCGGCCAGCAGGCCTTCGACGCCGCCTACGAGGCGCCGAAGAACAGCATGACGTTCGTCGACTCCGAGACCGGTGCCGACCAGGCGGCGATCGAGAAGGCGGCAGCCGGCTTCCCCAGCGCCGACCTGAGCACCGAGGCGAAGTTCGGCAAGGACCGCACCAAGAGCTTCGCGACGTTCCTGAGCATGATCTACGTCCTGCTCGCGTTCTCGGTGATCGTGAGCCTGTTCGGAATGGTCAACACGCTCGTGCTCTCGGTCTTCGAGCGCACGCGTGAGCTCGGGATGCTCCGGGCGATCGGCATGACGCGCCGCCAGGCGCGCAGGATGATCCGGCAGGAGAGCGTGATCACGGCGCTGATCGGCGCCGCGCTCGGCCTCCCGCTCGGCGTCTTCCTCGCCGCCCTGCTGACCGAGGCGCTGTCCGACTACGGCGTGGTCATGTCGATCCCGGTCGGCATGCTCGCGGCGTTCACGGCGGTGGCCGTCCTGGCCGGGATCGCTGCGTCGATCCTGCCCGCCAGGCGCGCCTCGCGGCTCAACGTGCTCAACGCCCTGCACTACGAGTGATGACCGCCACCGTCGCACCGGCCCCGTCGCTTCGGCGGCGGGGCGTGCGGGGGCGGGTCGCCGGCCTGGAGCGCCCGCTCCTGGCCGGCGGGCTCGCCCTCGTCGCCCTCCACCTGCTCGACCTGTCGCTGTCCGGCGCCGACACCACGGTGCTCAGCGTCCTCGTGATCGTCGCGCTCGCGGCCGCGTGGTACACGGCCCGCGGGCATGTGACCCGCGCTACTCGGCTCGCGCTCGGCGTGACCATCGGCCTGCTGACGCTCGGCTTCGGCGTCGCCTCCCACGGCCTGCACGCCGTTGCCGACCCCGACTGGCGGGACCTCACGGGCGTGGGGATGATCCTGGGCGGCATGCTGCTCGTGGCCGCCGGAGTGGCCGCGCTCGCCGCTCCCCGCCGCCCGCCTCGCCGCACGGGGCTCGGCTGGCGCGCCGCGCACGGCGTCGGCTGGCTCGCCGGCGCGTTCGTCTTCTCCCAGCTCGCCTTCGTGCCGCTCATGGCGGCGATCCAGATCAGCCACGCCCCGCGCTGGCCGATCCCCGAGTCCAAGCTCTCGATCGCACACGAGGAGGTGCGCATCCCGATGGAGGACGGCCGCGAGCTGTCCGCCTGGTACGTGGCGTCGAAGAACGGCGCGAACGTGCTCCTGAGCCACGGCTCGGGCGGCAGCCGCGGCCGCGTCGTCCGCCACATCGAGATGCTGGCGCGCAACGGCTACGGCGTGCTGGCGCTCGACGACCCCGGCAACGGCGAGAGCGAGGGCCACTCGAACGGGCTCGGCAACAACGTCCAGCCCGCCATCGACACCGCCCTCGACTACCTCGTCGAGCGGCCCGGCGTCGACCCGGCGCGAATCGCAGGCGTCGGTACGTCGCTGGGCGGCGAGGTGCTGCTCGAGGCCGCGGCGCGCGACCCGCGGCTGCGGGCCGTCGTGTCCGACGGCGCGATGCGGCCCCAGGACGGCATCGACCACACCGACCCGAAACCGCAGGACCGCGTGGCCGGATGGTTCGCGATGCAGGCGATCCGCGGCGTCTCCGGCATGCGGCTGGCGCCGTCGCTGACGCCGCTGATGGATGACATCGCGCCGCGGCCGGCGCTGCTGATCGCGGGCGGCCGGGCGCAGGGCGAGGTCCCCACGAACCGCGAGTACCGCGCGGCGGGCGGGCCGAGCGTCGAGCTCTGGGAGATCCCGGACGCCGGCCACACCGGCGGGCTCAAGACGCACCCGAAGGAGTACGAGGCGCGCGTGATCTCCTTCCTGGACCGCGCGCTGGGCTGAGGCCGTGGGTGCCGGGCGCTGCGGTCAGGCGCCCGGCACGGCCTCCGTGCTCACGAAGTCGGCCGGGCGCACGAGGACGGCCGCGAGCGCCGCTCCCACGAGGGCGACGATCGCCGCCAGCAGCAGGATCTCGTTGAGCCCGGAGTCGAACGCCTGCTCCGCGATCCGCACGAGCGCGGGATCGCCGGAGCGCGTGGCGCCGCCGAACGCCACGAAGTCGGCGGCGTCGCTCCCGGGCGGCACACCGCGGCCGCCGGCGGCGGTGAACGTCCGTGCGACGTCGTGCTGGAACACGGCTCCCCAGGCGGCGATGCCGGTCGCGATCCCCACCTGCCGGAACGTCGAGTTGATGCCCGAGGCCATGCCGGCGCGCCGTGGTTCGACGACCCCGATCGCCGCCGTGGCGAGCGCGGGGTTCGTCATGCCGATGCCGCCGCCGGCCACGAGGAAGCCAGCGAGCAGGGCCGTCCAGTCGTCGCCCGGCTCCAGTCCGCGCATGAGCAGCAGCCCGGCGCCGACGAGCGTGAGCCCGGCGCCCAGGAACACCCGGACGCCCACGCGCTCGGCGAGCTTGCCGGCGAGCGGCGCGACGACGAACGAGACGACCGTGATCGGGAGGAAGCGCATGCCCGCCTCGAGCGCCTCGTAGCCGAGGATGTTCTGCACGTAGAGCGTGAGGTAGAGGAACATCGCGAACATCGCGGCCGAGAGCACGAAGGCGGCGATCGAGGCGCCGCAGAACGACGGGTTGCGGAACAGCGAGAGGTCGAACATCGGCTGTGCGGTCCGGCGCTCGACGACCACGAACGCGACGAGCAGCGCCGCCGCGGCGAGCAGGCACGCGATGATCGGCGCGCCCCAGTCCTCGGCGTTGCCGCGGATGAGCCCGAAGACCATGAGGAAGAGGGCGGCCGAGAAGGTGACGGTCCCGGCCCAGTCGACGGCACCGCCCTGCGGGTTGCGCGACTCGGCCACGCGGGCCTGCGTGAGCGCGACGGCGGCGACGCCGATCGGCAGGTTGACGAAGAAGATCGCCTCCCAGCCGATGGCCTCCACGAGCACGCCGCCGACGAGCGGGCCGACGGCCACGGCCGCGCCGATCGTCGCCCCCCAGATCCCGATCGCGGTGCCGCGGTCGCGCCCCTCGTAGGCCGACGCCAGCAGGGCCAGCGACGTGGCGAACATCATCGCCCCGCCGACGCCCTGGAGCCCGCGCGCCAGGTTGAGGACGAGCGGCGAGCCGGCGAGCCCGCACAGCGCAGACGCGACGGTGAACACGACGAGGCCGAGGACGAACACCCGGCGGCGGCCGAAGCCGTCGGCCACCGAGCCTGCCGTGAGCAGGAATGCGGCGAGCGTCAGGGCGTACGCGTCGATCACCCATTGGAGGTCCTCGAACGAGGCGTTCAGGTCGCGCTCGATGTAGGGCAGCGCGACGTTCACGACCGTGATGTCGAGGAGCAGCATGAAGGTCGCCACGCAGACGGCGACGAGCGTCCACCACCTGGCCATCACGCCACAGTACGGGACCACCCGGCTTGTAGATTGGCGATGCGTGAGCGAGTCGCCGCCGCTGCCGAACGAGCTGTGGGAGCGCCTGCGGGCCGACCCGGTGCGAGCGCCGGAGCACGTCGCGCTCGCGGCCGCCGAGTGGCACGGGCCGGCCGCCGCGGCGTGGGCCGACGCCAAGCGCGCGCGGCTCGCCGTGTCGGGAGCCGACCTCGCGCGGATGGCCAAGCGCCGCCATGCGTCGCTGGCGCGGGCGGGCGGCGCGGCGACCGGGGTCGGCGGCTTCCTCACCGTCGTTCCCGACATCGTCCTGCTCGCCTGGATCCAGTCGCGGCTCGTGTTCTTCACGGCCGCCGCTTACGGCTTCGACCCGCGCGACCCGATGCGGCCCGCCGAGCTGCTCGTCCTCCGCGACCTCTACCCGGACCCGGAGACCGCCCGGCGCGCGCTCGACGGCATCGGCAAGACCGTCGCCGAGGCCTACGTCGGCGCGAAGCTCGAGCGCGCCCGCGAGCAGGCGATGCTCTCCCGGCTGCTGCGCTTCGCGGGCAAGCGCGCGGCCGTGGGCGCGACGCGGCGCCTGATCCCCGGCGTCGCGATCGCCTTCAACGCGATCGCCAACGAGCGCGAGACACGCGAGCTCGCCGACCGAGCCGCGCGGTTCTACGGCGGGTGATCGCCAGCGCCGGCGAGCGTCAACTGCGCTGGGTAGGGAGAGCGAGGAGATCGGCCGCGATCAGGGTGCATAACGTCGACGTCGCGCGTCCGACCGCCGTGAGGTCGACGAAATGCACACAACGCCCGCTCCCCCAGCCTCCCCACCTAGCCGCAGTTGACTTTCAGACCGGCAGCACGACCCCATTCAGCGCCGCGGACTCCTCGCCGCACAGGAACCGCACGACCGCGGCGATCCGCTCCGGCGGCACCATCTTGTCGATCGCGTCCGGGCTGGCTGCGCGGTTGGCGGGGGTGTCGATCATCGACGGCGCGACGACGTTGCAGCGCACGCCGTCCTTCTGGTGCTCCTTCGCGACCGCGCGCGCGAACGCGATGACCGCCGCCTTGGACGCCGCGTAGCCCGACCCGCCGGCCCAGGGGTTCAGGGCGGCCGCCGAGCCGAAGCACACGATCGCGCCGCCGCCCGCGTCGACCAGCGCCGGCAGCGCCGCCTGCGTGACGAGGTACGTCGGGCGCACGTTCAGCGCGAACTGCGCCTCGAAGTCGGCGAGCGGCGTGTCCTTGACCGGCTGGCCGGCCGCGAAGCCGCCGACGATGTTCACGAGCGCCCGCAGCGGCGCGTCGGCCTCCGCGGTCGCCAGCGCCATCGCGCGGGCGAGCGCGTCGGTGTCGGTG
>DASTIC010000091.1:0-9043 GCA_035717845.1 Solirubrobacteraceae bacterium | reverse complement strand
TGCCGGTGCTGTGCGAGAAGCCGCTGGCCCTGACGCTGGAGGAGGCGCGCGACGCGGTCGACGCGCTCGCCGCCGTGCCGGCCCAGATCGGGTTCCAGCGCCGCTTCGACCCGGGGCTCCAGGCTTTGCGCGCGGCGGACGTCGGGACCGTCTACAGCATCCGCATCACCGATCGCGACGCCTCCATCTCACCCGAGCACTTCATCCCGGGCAGCGGCGGCATGTTCCGCGACATGCACGTCCACGACTTCGACATCGCCCGCTGGCTCACCGGGCGCGAGGTGGCGAGGGTCTACGCGACCGGCACCGTCCGCAAGCACGAGCGCTACGCGCGGCACGGCGACGTCGACACCGCCGCGATCGTGCTCACGATGGACGACGGCGTGGTCGTGACGATCGACGGGACGCGCCACGACCCGCGCGGCCAGGACGTGCGCGTGGAGATCGTCGGGTCCGAGGACGTGGTGGCGGCGGGCTTCTCGGACCGGACGCCGCTGCGCGGGCTCGACGGCTGGACGCCGAGTACGGCCGGCTGGGAGTCCTCCTGGGACCGCTTCGCGGACGCCTTCGTCGCGGAGACGGAGGCGTTCGTGAAGCTCGTGCGCGAAGGCGGCGAGAGCCCCTGCTCGCCGCTCGACGCGCTGGCCGCGCTCGAGGTCGCGGTGGCTTGCGACCGCTCACGTGCGACGGGCCTGCCGGTCGACCTCCATCAGTCGGCGGGGCCGAGCGCCGCGAGCGCGTCGTCGCGCGAGCCGTAGAGGGCGAACTGGTCGGAGAGGCCCGACAGCTCGAGGACCCGCCGCACGGGACCGTGCGGGCAGACCAGGGCGAGCTGGCGATCCTCGCGGCTCAGCAGGCCGCGGGCGCGGAGCAGCACGTGGAGGCCGCTGGAGTCGATGAAGTCGAGGTCCGAGAGGTCGATGATGAAGGCGCCGAGGCTCTCGCGGATCGCGTCGTCGATGGCGGCCTGGAGGGCATCGACGGTGTTGATGTCGACCTCGCCACGCACGGCGACGCCAGGAGCATCGCCCAGCCCGTCGTGGTTCACCTCGAACATCCTGAGGACCGTAGGACGCCGGGCGGGGCCCATCGGCGCGCGCGTCGGCGTGGCGACGTCCGAGCGCGGACATGCGCGCTCCCGCGCCGTGGCGGGTAGGCGGTGCGCATGGCCGGAGCTCCGACCATCAGCATCGTCGACGCCGACCCGGATCTCGCCGACCTGCTCGACGAGCGAAACCTCGAGCGGGCGCGCCGCGAGGCGATCACTCGCATCAACCGCCTCTCGCCGGGCGAGTGGGACGCCGCGGCGGCGCACGAGCCGGCCGAGCACCATCGCGGCTTCCTCGTCATCGACGGTCTGCTCAGCCGAACCGTCGACGTGCTCGGCCGCCGCTGCGTGGAGCTGGTCGGCCACGGCGACGTCATGCGGCCGTGGCGCTGGGACGACGAGGGCTCGCACGTTCGGGCGGAGATCGGCTGGACCGCGCTCGAGCCGACGCAGCTGGCCGTCCTCGACCACGCGTTCGTCCAGCGGATCGTCCCCTGGCCGCAGCTCGGGCTCGAGCTCTTCAACCGCGGAACCAGGCGAGCCCACCACCTCGCCGTCGCGCTGGCGATCGCGCATCACCAGCGGGTCGACGACCGCCTGCTCCTCACCCTCTGGCACCTCGCCGAGCGCTGCGGCCGCGTCCACACCGACGGCATCGTCGTCCCGCTCCCGCTCAGCCACCAGCGCCTCGCCGACCTGGTCGGGGCCCAGCGGCAGTCCGTCACCAGCGCCCTCGGCGGACTCACGCGAGATGGGTCTATCAGCCGGCGCGAAGACGGGAACTGGGTCCTTCACGGCGACCCGCCGGCGCAGCTCCGCCACCACAGGCTCGTCGCGGCGTTGAGCTGAGAAACGCCACGAAGACCGCTTGCACCGGTCAGCAGACAGTGGGACAGTGAGCACCGAGTTCCCGCAAATGGGGAGACACGGTGGGCATTGCGACGCAGCCCGCGGCCCGAGCCGGCTCGCTGACTCCGCGGTCGACGACCACGCCCCTACGACGAGCGTTGCTGAGATGGCGCGGTCGTGCGCACCGGCTGCGTCTGGTGGCATTCGTCGCGACAGCCGGTGCGGTGCTGTTCTTCGCACTCGCCCTGCTCGCGGGCGCGTCATGGCTCTTCGGCGGTGAGAAGGGCTTCCTCGGCGCCGACGACAGCTGTGCCCAGAACCAGTTCTCGTGCGGTGCGCTCCTCGAGCTGGTCACGACCCTCCTCGCGGGTGCGATCGCGTACGTCTCGTTTCAGTACTGGCGCGCGTACAGGGTGGTGCGCACGCATCTCAAGATGGGCAGCAAGCACCCCTGGAGGCTGGTTCCCACGGCGACGGAGATGCGGGATGTCGTCGGACGCGAGGGGATCTGCGACATCATCGAAGACGACCTGTGCCAGCAGGACCGTCGCCCTCAGATCCTCGTCGCGGGCGTCGGAGAGGGAAAGACCGCGGTCCTGGTGCGCTTGACGAGCATCCTCGTGGAGCGCGGAGCGGTCCCGGTGCCCGTGCGGCTCCGCGACGCGACCACGTCACTGGACTTCGTCGACCTGGCGAAGAAGCGGTTCCACGAGTGCGTCGAGCCCCAGATCCTGTCCGACGACGAGGGCGACAAGGTGTGGCGGAAGTTCTTCAACGACGGGCGCATCGTCGTCCTCGCCGACGGCCTCGACGAGGTGATGCGGGAGTCGGACGCCCGCGAGCAGGTCATCCGCGCCGGCGTCGAGCGGGCGAAGGCTGACCACCTGCCGCTCGTGATCGCCTCTCGTCCGGACGAAGCGCTCGAGAACCTCGACGCGGCGTTGATCCACCTCGAGCCCCTTTCGTCCACGGCGGCGGTTCGCTGCATCCGCGTCGCCCACCCCGAGTCCCGCCTGGACGTCCGCGAGTTCGTCGAGGAGGCCGGGATCGGCGAGGCGCCGCTGTTCCTGCACCTCGCCCGCGAGCTGCACGCAGCACGGCGTCTGGAAGGACTTGCCTACGGCAACAGTCAGCTGTCGATGCGGATAGGACTCCTCGAGGGATGGTGCCGGTGGCTCCTCGAGCGACGAGGTGCCGCGCAGCTCCCCGAGGATCGAAAGGCGGCGCTCGACGCGCTCGAGGGGATGGCGTGCCACGCCCTCGCGAACCACTCGCTGGAGGTCAGCCTCGAGGAGCTCGAGGACTCGCCGTACGCGTGGGCCGGCCAGGAGCACCGTCCACCCCTCAGGCGCGTCGCAAGGGTGGGGCAGGACATGGAGCTCATCGACTGGGTCGACGGCGCGATCCGCTTCCGGCACAGCCTCATGCAGGCGTACCTCGGCGCCCAGCGCCTCCCTGCGGTACTGGTCAACGACTCCCACGGTTATCTCGACACCGCGCTGGAACATCCAAGCCGGGAGCTGTTGATCGCGCTTGCGATCTGCTGCCAGCGCTGGGAGAACGACGCGGCCCGCCTGGGCATTTCCGCGCGGCTCGAGGAGGCGGCGTGCACGCATCGAGGCCCCGTCGCGCTCGATCTTCTGGCCGCCGCCTACCAGATCGACGAAATGGTCGAGGGCGACGTGAGCCCCTCGCTCACCGCCGCGGCGAAGGACGTCTGGAAACGGGCGGAAACTCCGCGACCGCCTGGCGATGTGAAGGCCGACGAGGCGAAGCTGCGAGCGATCGCGCGGATGCACAAGGCAGGCGGCGTGCCGACCTACGAAGTCCTCTGGCAGGTATGTCTCACCCAGGACGTCTACGGGATTCGCCTGGCCGCGGCCCAGGCCCTGGCCGGCGGCGGTGTCGAGGCGCACCAGGCGATCGAGGCCCACGTCAGCACTCCTGAAGACCTGCGGGGCAGGCTCACCGTCGCCGGCAGGGCGAGCCGGGAGGCCGTTCGCGAGGGATCGCTGCTGGGCTGGATCCTGCCCACGCTCCTCGACACATGCTGTCCGCGCCAAGGGCCGGTGGACAGGGCGCGCGTCGATCGGCTTCGACAGGAGCTCGACGATTGGGTCTCGCACGCCGAGCACGGCATCCATCTGGGAGTCGAGTCCTGCTTCGCCCAGGGCTTCAAGCACGCGGCCAACCGGCTGCCGCAGCGGACCCATCCGGAGGTACGGGAGTACTTGATCGGCTTGGCGGAGCGGCTGCTGGGGTCGAGCAACTGGTGGTACACGCGCCTCTGCCTCCTTCACGCGCTGACGCTCTGGGCACTCGACACAGACGACCCCGGCCGCGCCGATCTCGTCAAGACGGTGGAGAGCGCCGTTGCAGCCGAGCGCCACCCGTTCGTGCGCGAGGCCGGCCGCATGTGTCGCGCGGCGCTCCGTGCCCCGACGTCAGGCGATGCCGCCCTCCACAGCGGCCCCAGCCGCTTCATCTGGATCGACGAGACCGGCGTGGTCACCCGTATCGGCTCCCGCGACGCGGTGTCCGACCCGTTCGCCCGCACCGGCCTCTGGATCCCGCCTGCGGTGGGCTGGCATACGCTCGCATGGCCTGCGCGGTGGCTCGTGGCGGAGGTGCTCCTCTACCTGAACCTGATCGAAGGCGGAGAATTCCCCGCAGGCCGACCGGATCTGGACAGGACGCAGGTCGCGCAGCAGCGCGAGGAGCGCCGCCAGAAGGTGGCGACTCTGGGGGCCCAGCTTCCGGCGTGCATCCTGCACTCCCGCGACCGCGAGGCGCGGCTCCTCCTTCGCGACGGCCACGACCCTTCGGTCAGCTCCTGTCGCGATTCCTGCCCGTTCGATCTCTGCCCGTACCCCGCGAGAAGCGAGCGGCCGTTCCGCGGCGAGATGAGCGAGACGTTCTGCCGGGAGCAGAAGCGCATCCTCCGCACCCGGAGGCGGAGGCTCAAGCAGAGCCAGTACGACGCGCTGCTCCCGCTGCCCAGCGGGAAGACCGCGGCGGGCAGGCTCCAGAAGTTCTGGACCGAGATGGAGCGGCGGGTCGCGCGGATCGGCGTCTAGCCGCCGACCGCCCCGTCAGGTCAGCGCAGCGCGGCGAACGTGACGCGCGTGGCGAGCGCGCGGAGCCGGCGCGAGCGACGGCGCGTGCGCGGCTGCTCGTCGGTGCCGCGGCGGGCGAGGCGTGCGGTCTCGGCCTTGCGCAGACGGTCGCTGGTGATCGTGTTGACGATGGTGCCGGTGGGGAACACGGGGAGCTCCTGGACGGGGACCCGGCGACACTCCCTGGTCGAGCTTGGCGTCGCCTTGGCGCAAGCTTGGCGCGCGGTTGGTCATCCAGCGGGCCGCGGTACGGCGATCACCCGAGTGCCGCCCGCCGGCGAGAACGTGACGTTGCGGCGAGCGACGCGCTCGGCGTCCCCGGACGCGGCCCGCAGCGTCCGGCGCCGCAGGATCTCCGCGAGCGCGACCTGCATCTCCATCTCGGCGAACGCAGCGCCGATGCAGCGCCGGACGCCGCCGCCGAACGGGATCCAGGCGGAGCTCGAGGACGCGCCGTCGAGGAAGCGCTCGGGACGGAACGCGAACGGCTCGGGATAGCGGTCGGCGCGGGTGTGCGCGAGCCAGATCGCCGGCGTCACGTCGCTTCCGGCCGGCAGCACGTGGCCGTCGACGCGGAGCGGCACGACCAGCCGCCGCCCGGCCAGCGGGACCACCGGCCGCAGTCGCAGGGACTCGGTGACGACCGCGCGCACGTACGCCTGGCCGCCGGCGTCGACCTCGGCGACGAGGCGCTCGAGCACGGCCGGGTGGCGGACCAGGAGGTCGAAGGTCCAAGCGAGGCCCGTCGCCGTGGTCTCGTGACCCGCGAGCAGGAGCGTCATCAGCTGATCGCGGATCTCACCATCGTCCAGCGGCTCGCCGCCCTCGAACCGCGCCGCGACGAGCATCGAGAGGATGTCCTCGCGCGGATCGGCGCGGCGCTCGGCGATCTCCAGGTCGAGCATCGCGTCGATCTCGCCCCGCAGCGCCTGGAGGCGGGCCAGTGGGTCGGGCGCCCCGAAGCGCCGCGAGAGCAGCACGGCGAACTGGAGGCCGGCAGACGCGGTCTCCGCCAGCAGGCGGCCGACGCGATCGGCGAGCCGCGTCCGGCGCTCGGGATCCGTCACGCCGAACACGGCGCGCAGGATCACCTCGAGCGTCACGCCCTGCATGCGCGGGTGGACGGCGAACGGCTCGCCTTCCGGCCATGCCTCGACGTCGCGGGCGACGACCTCGCGAACCGTCGCCTCGTACGCGCGCATGCGCTCGCCATGGAACGGCGGCAGCATGAGCCGGCGGCGAGCCAGATGCTCGCGCCCCTCGAGCAGCAGGAGCGAGCGCGGGCCGAGGATCGGCAGCAACGCGAGCGACCGGCCGGGTGGCAGGCCGTGCTCGGGGTTGCCGTAGAGCGCCCGGATCGCGTCGGGATCCGAGAGCATCACCAGCGGCGTCCGGAAGCCCAGGAACCGCACGCTGAAGATGTCGCCGAACTGCCGGCGGCAGGACTCCAGGAACGAGATCGGCCGCAGCAGCCAGCGCAGTGTCTGAAGGACCGGCGGCTCGCTCGGGCCGGCGGGAAGGGCTGTCCGGAGTGCGGGCACGGGTCAAGCCGACGGTACACCGGCTCGGACGCAGATTGTGGGGTGCCGTGTGCGGGTAACCATCCTCGTCGACCGGGTCCGCCGGCCGGAGGGGCGGGCCTCGCTTATCTCCTAGAGAGGTCCGATGAGCACCTGCGACCACGCCGGGTTCCACTCCGGCCAGGGCCGGTACATGGCCGACACCGCCCAGCTCCGCTACGTGATCGTGTGCGATGACTGCGACAGCGAGCTGCGCGTCCTCGAGTCGGTGGAGTACCGCCCCGAGCCGCAGCTCGAGCCCGCGACTCCGGCACGCTGAGCGGCGCCGTTACTCGCGATCGCCCAGGGCGACGGCCACCTTGCGCCGCTGCTCGGTCGTGTCGCGGCCCTTCTCCCGCGGCAGGAGCGTGATCGCCCTCGTGATGGCCGCGTCGATCTCCGCGCCCCACAGCGGGCGCTCGAGCTTGGCGGCGAGGCCGCCGAGCGAGCGTCCGAGCCCGCGCCAGCTCAGGCCGAGGCTGGCGAGGATGGTTCCGGCCCCGGCCACCACGGCCGCATCCGTGTCGGTCGAGACGATGAGCGCGACGCCGCCGCCGAACAGCGCGGCGACGACGAGGACGACGAACCAGAACCGCCTGAGCACCGTCCAGGCCATCGTGCGCATCCGGCGCGACAGGCGCTCCGCGGCGTCCAGGTAGTCGTCGATCTCCAGCATGTCGGGGCCGTCCTTCTCACCCGACAGCAGCGACCGCCACAGCTCCCCCTGCCGCGCGAGCTGCAACCAGGTCTCCTGCTGCTCGGGCGCCACCTTGCTGCGCGTCTCGATCGAGGCGCGCCATTCGAGGATCGACGCGCGGACGCTGTGCCCGGCGTGGGGCGCCAGCGCGGAGCCGAGGTCGTCGATGGCCGCCACGACGGGCGCGACGGCAGGGCCGGTGAGGTGGCTCTTGAGCGTCGCGTCCGGGTCGGGGCGCGTCGTGAGCGTCAGCAACGCCCGTCCGGCGGCGTAGGCCTTGCCGAGCCGCGGGTCGCTCGCACTGAGCACGGCCAGCGCCTTGCTGTCGAGGTCGCCGGCGGCGCCCCGGCGCGCATCCGCGTCCGCCGCGGCGAGGCACTCCTCCAGCTGCTGCTCCGGAAGCGACAGCGTCGTCTTCTCCACCAGGTCCTTGAGCTTCGCGAACGCCACCGTCGCGTGGCTGCCGCAGAAGTCGACCACGTGGGCGTCCGTGATCGCCGCGAGGACCCCGAGGTCACCGCGCGCCGCGGCGGCGGTGTGGCGCGGCTGGCCGGGATGGGCGAGCGCGGCCACGTACCACCCGAGCGTGATCGCGGCCGCCACGTGCGCCTCGGCCTGGGCCGACTGCTGCTCACGGACGGTCGACACCAGCGCGTCCGCGAAGGCGGACGCGAGGTCCTTCGGCTTTCCGTTTTCGGGCTGAGGGGCAGGCTTCTCGGCCTGCACGACGGTCGCCATGACGTCCTCCGGTCGCGCGTGTGACGCGAGCCGACCACACCCGGCGCTCAGGGTCAAGTGATCAATGAGATGCGGCCCTCGCGAGGGAGCAGCGACCCCCTAGCGGCGCGCCCGCGCCGCCTCACCGGCCGAGCTCGGCCCAGACCACCTTGCCGTCGGACGTGAGGTCGACGCCCCATCGCGTCGCGAGCGTCGCGACGAGCTGCATTCCGCGTCCGGATGGCGCCGTCTCCGAGGAGACTTCCCGCACGGTCGGCACGACCCGGCTCTCGTCGCGCACGAGGATGCGAAGGGTTGAGTTCCGGCTGTGGACCGACACGGTGAAGGGTGAGCGAGCGTGGACGACCGCGTTGGCGGCGAGCTCGCTGATGAGGAGCCTGGCGTCGTCGAGCAGGTCGCCGTCGTAGCCGGCGGGCCGGAGCGTGTCGGTCAGAAGGCGGCGCGCGGCCGCCGGAGCGCTGACCTCGGCGGCGAACCGCCACGTCGTCTCGAGCGGCGGCGCGGACACGGCGGCGTCGTGCAGATGGCGCACCTGCTGGAGCGCATCGGCGTGCTCATGCCCCGCGACGGACTCGGTGCGATAGGCGCAGTACAGCGAGAACGGGACCTCGGTCGCGAGCTCGTTCCACAGCGTCTCGAGCTCGATCGCGGCGATGACGTCGCCCGCTTCCCAGAGCAGCGCCACCATCTCGCCGTAGGCGCACACCGGCCGCCCGGTGGCGGCGGCGGCGCGCACGAGCGAGCCGATGACCTCGAAGAAGGCATCCCCATCGACGCCCCCGTCGCGCGTGAACAGCGCGAGCGTCGCGGCGGCGTCGAGCGACACCACCGTGCCCGCCGCGATGTCAACGTCGGCGTCGCGCAGGTACCCCTCGAACGCCTTGCGATGCGCCTCGGTGGCGATCACGATCGCCACCGCCCCGGCGTGAGCGCCGTCCGCGAGATAGCCGCCCGCGCCCGCGATGAGCTCGGCGTCCGTCTCGTAGAACTGGACCACGTGGTGACCAGCATCGACCGCGTTGTGCTCGATCACCGA
>DASTIC010000090.1:0-3109 GCA_035717845.1 Solirubrobacteraceae bacterium | reverse complement strand
CGGTCAACCAGGTCATCTCCTCCGAGGAGCTGCGGTCGCTGGTGGCGTGCCTGTCCACCGTGCTCTCGGAGCTCGAGTCGCGCGTCCTGAGCCTCTACCTCGACGGCCACTCCTACACCGCGATCGGCGACAAGCTCGGCTGCGACTGCAAGACCGTCGACAACGCGCTCCAGCGTGTGAAGCGCAAGGTCGGTGCGCACCTGACCGCCCGGAACGTCGTGCTGTAATGGCGCCGTGCCGATCTGGCTGATCATCGTCATCGTCGTCCTGCTGCTGCTCGCGATCGGCGGCTACTTCGCGCGCAAGCGGCAGCTCGCCCGCTCCCGGCCCGCCTTCGAGCGCTCCCTCGAGCAGGTCAACCGCGACCTCGCCGCCGCCGCCGCGCAGGACCGCGGCTGGGACCGCGCCGTCCTCGAGGACGCCGCGCGCCGGATCTACGCCGAGCACCGCGGCGGTGAGCCGCCCGAGCTCGTGCTCGTCGAGGTGCTCGACCGCCCCGGCACCGACGAGGACCAGGCGGTCTTCCGCTGCGGCGACTCCCGTCTCACGCTCGGCCGCCGCGACGGCGAGTGGGTATCCGAGTCGCTGACCTAGGCTCGCCGCCCGACCTCCCGCGCTCCGAGCGCCTCGCGCTCATCCTCATGCGCGACGGCCCCGAGTGCGCCTGGTGCCGCCGGCCGCTCGCCGCCGGCGACCGCAACGTCTCGCTCGACCACCTGATCCCGCGCCTCAAGGGCGGCCCGGCGTGGCTGGAGAACGAGCTCGCCGCCTGCCGCCCGTGCAACCGCGCACGAGGCCATACCGCGCCGGCCGCCTGGCTCGAGGACTGCGAGGCGCGGGGGCTGCGACCGAACCGCGAGGCCGTCGGTCGCGCGCTGCTCGCCCTCCGCGACGCCATCGCCGCGCGTGGCGGCCAGCGGCGGGCGCGGCCGTACCTGGACGGCCAGCTCCGGCGGCTGGGGTTGCCGTGACGAACGCCGGCTGCGCCGGGTAGCGAGGCCGCCACGAAGGTCCCTGGCGCGAAATGGCCGGCTATGCGGTCATGCCCCGCCAGCGCGTCGGGAGGCAGTTCGCACGACCACGCGGTTGCCGGAGGGGTCGGCGAGGCGGCCCTCCGCTACGCCGGGCAGCACGATCTCGAAGTCCTCGAGCCCGCGCGAGCCGGGCGGGGGCGGGGGAGCTCCCTCCCCCTGCCACGTGTTCACCCCGACGTGATGGTGGTAACCCTCGTGCGAGAGGAAGAGCGCTCCCGGATAGCCGCGGGTCGTGACGGCGAGCCCCAACTCGCCCGCGTAGAACGCCTCGGAGGCGGCGAGGTCCGCGACGTGCAGGTGCACGTGGCCGACCACCGTTCCGTCCGGCATGCCGGAATCCGCGCCGTCGGGCAGCTCGGCCATGACGGCATCGACGTCCAGCGGCACGGTGCCCATCCGCACCTCGCCCGACGGCTCGTACTCCCACTCCGACCGCGGCCGGTCCCGGTAGATCTCGATGCCGTTGCCCTCGGGGTCGCGCAGGTAGAGCGCCTCGCTGACGAAGTGGTCGGAGGCCCCGGTGAACCGCTCGCCGGCCGCGAGCACCCGCTGCACCGCCCGGGCGAGCGACGGCCGGTCGGGGACGAGGATCGCCAGATGGAAGAGGCCCGTCGTGCCCGGCGGTGCCGGGGGCGCGTCCGGGTCGGCGATCAGCTCGACCAGACCTCGGTCCGCCCCGAGCCCGCCGTCGACCGCCTGCAGCCCGACCACGCGCTCGTAGTACGACCGCGCCCGTTCGAGGTCCGCCACCCGCAGCCGGACGCGGCCGATCATGCCGCCCGCGGGCGCCGGTGCTTGACGTCCTCGAGGATCCCCAGCACCTCGCCGGCCTCGTCGCACACGTGCAGCGACGTGACGTCGGACGGCGAGATGTTGCCCTCGGCCATCACCGGGTCGCCGAGCCAGTCGATCAGCCCGCCCCAGAACCCGCGGTCGATCAGCACGATCGGGAAGTAGCGGATCTTCTGCGTCTGGCGCAGCGTCGCCGCCTCGAACGTCTCGTCGAGCGTCCCGAACCCGCCCGGGAACACCACGAAGCCGCTCGCGTACCGGACGAACATCACCTTGCGCGCGAAGAAGTAGTGGAAGTCGAGCTCGACGTCGACGTATCGGTTCAGGCCCTGCTCGTTCGGGAGGTCGATCCCGAGCCCGACCGACGGCACGCCCGCCTCGACCGCGCCGCGGTTGGCCGCCTCCATGATCCCGGGCCCGCCGCCGGTGATGATCGCGTAGCCGGCGTGGCCGAGCGTGCGCGCCATCTCACGTGCCGCCTGGTAGCGGGGATCGTCGCGCGGCGTGCGCGCCGACCCGAAGAACGACACCGCCTTGCCGATGTGGCTGAGCGTCTTAAATCCCGCCCGCAGCTCGTCCTGGATCCGCAGGATCCGCTGGGCGTCGGTGAGCTCGGAGAGGATCGCCGTGGTCTCGGCCTCGAGCAGCTCCTCGTCAGGCGTGGTCGGATGCCGTGGCGGGTGTGGCTCGTCGGCCATCCCACTAGCGTAGTCCCGCCGCATGCGATCGACCGCATACACCCGGCTGGACGTCGACGAGCGCCGCCGCCGGCTGCTCGAGCTCGGCGCCGAGCTGTTCTCCCGCCACGGCTACGAGGAGCTCAGCATGGCGCGCATCGCGCGTGCGGCCGGGATCAGCAAGGCGCTCCTCTACCACTACTTCCCGTCGAAGCAGGCGTACTTCGCGGCGACGCTCGAGCAGGCGGCCGAGGAGCTGGCGCAGGCGACCGAGCCGGACCCGGCGAAGCCGCCGGTCGAGCAGCTCGCCGGCAGCCTCGACGCCTACCTGCGCTGGGTCGAGCGCCACATGGGCGCGTACGACAAGCTGATCCGCAGCGTCGGCGCCGTCCCCGAGGTGCGCGAGCTGGTCGAGCGCGTGCGCGCCGACACCGCGAGCCGGATCCTCGCCGGCATCTCGCCGGGCCGCGACAGCCCGGCGCTGCGCGCCGCCGTCCGCGGCTGGCTGTGGTTCGTCGACGGCGCCGTGCTCGACTGGATCGAGCACCGCGACATCGACCGCGACCACCTGCACGGCCTCCTGCTCGGCACGCTGCTCGGCGCCGT
>DASTIC010000089.1:0-6060 GCA_035717845.1 Solirubrobacteraceae bacterium | reverse complement strand
GGGCCTCCGCCACCGGGGCGGGCGCCTCGGCAACCGGAGCCGGAGCCTCAGCAGCCGGAGCCGGAGCCTCAGCGACCGGAGCCGGAGCCTCAGCGACCGGAGCCGGAGCCTCGGCGACCGGCGCCGGGGCCGGGGCCTCGGCGACCGGCGCGGCGGGCTCGGCCGGAGCCGGAGCCGGGGGCGCCTCGGCGCCGGGGGCCGGGGCCTCGGGCGCCGGAGCCGGAGCCTCAGGTGCCGGCGCCGCCGGTGCCGCCGTCTCGGCCGGGGCGGCCGGAGCCGTCGCGGCGGGGGCCGGGGCCTCGGTGCCGCCGGTGGCGGTCCCGAACGTCGCGGCCTGCTCCGCCTCGGTGGCGCCGCCGACGCCACCCGAGCCCTGCGGGAGGACGGCGGCCTGGCCGCTGACGGTGCGGCTGCCGGCGAGGTACGGCGACGGGTTCTCGGCCACGCCGTTGCGGCGGACCTCGAAGTGGGTGTGGGGACCCGTGCAGCGGCCCGTGCAGCCCACCTCGCCGATCTTCTGCCCGGCCTTCACGTACTCGTTCACGCTCACGTCGCGCTGCGACAGGTGGGCGTAGCACGTAGTGGTCTCGCCGGCGTGGCGAATGCAGACCATCGAGCCGTAGCCGCTCTGCGTCCCCGAGATGCTGACCGTGCCGCACTGCGCGGCGCGCACCGTCGTGCCGGTCGGAGCCGCGATGTCGACGCCGCTGTGCGAATGCGTCCCGCGGTCGTCCCCGTAGGGGCTCGTGACCGTGCCGCTGACCGGCGTGACCAGCCGGCCGTCGGCCGTGCACCCGCTGCCGGCCGCCGGGACGCGCTTCGGAGTCGCGACGGGAGCCGGCTGGCTCGCCGCCGGGGGCGCGTCGCTGCCCGCTTCGACGTCCACGCCGACGTTCGTCCCGTCGCCGCCGTCGACCTCGGCGCCCGCCTCGACGACCTCGTCGCCGAGCGCCTCGCGCTCCTGGGCATCACCACCGCCGACCGGCGCATCGGCGAACACGACCTCCGCGCTCTCGGCGGCCGCAGACGACGACGCCGACGCCGACGCGTCCTCGTAGAAGCGCACGTTGGAGGCGAACAGGGCGGCCCACGTCTTGGCGTCGACCACTCCCGTGGCCTCCATGCGCTGCGCCAGCTGGAACGCCTTCACGGCGCCCTCGGTCTGCGGGCCGAAGATGCCGTCCGCCGTGATCTGGAGCTCGGTCTGCACCGCGGCGACCGCCTCGCCGGTGTCGCCGTAGGAGAGCAGCGACGTGGTGCCCTGATCGGTGCCGACGACGACGGCCTTCTGTGCGATCTCGGCCTTGGTGACGCCCGGCCGCGCCGAGCTCGCCGACGCGACCGACGCGACGGTCAGCACGGGGGAGGCGAGGATCGCCGCGCCGGCGGCGAGCGTCGCGCCCTTCTGGCGCGGGGCGTTGCGGCGCGCGTCGCGCACCCGCATGCGGCGGCGTCGCGATCGATGCAGCGACCGGTCCCACAGCAGTGCCGAGCCAAGGTCGCGTTCAGTTCTCGGGTAGGGGTCCAGCTCCGATGGACGTGAGTCCACGCTCGGTACTCCTTCGTCTTCTTCTCTTTGTGCCTCCGAGGTGAGCTGACGGGCTCGCGCTGAGAAGTCGCGCTACGCCGATCTGGTCAGACGGCGATTCGCCCCCGTGGCCTTGCGGGCCACATTGGTTCCCCCGGCCCACGCCCCCGGGAGGGCGCAGGTTCGGCCGGACAGGACATAAGAATGCACGATCCGCCCGACAGTTGCGGTGCGGGCGCTAGAAACCTTCCACGCGCGCGACCGCGTGATGGGTCACGGTCTCCTCGCGCTCGACCAGGAACTCGTCGTCACGCGGGTAGAAGACGGCTCGCTCGGGCTCCGGAGAGAACGCGCGGACGGCGTCGAAGTCGCGCCACAGGGTGATGAGGTCGAAGCGCTCGAGGTCGCCGTCGCGGCGCCGCAGCACGAGCACGCCCTCGTTGCCCGGCGTCGCGCGGTACTCGCGGACGCCGGTCTCGTCGAGGTAGCGGGCGTAGGCGTCACCCGCCTCGGCGCGGGTCGCGCCGCGCCAGATGCGGGCGATCACCGTGCCACCGCCCGCCGGCGGGCGGCCCGGCGCAGGGTCTCGGCCTGGGTCTGGCGAGCGAACGCTGATGCCAGCAGGGGATGCATCTCGGCCTCCTTAGTGCACGGTCAAAATATATTTGCCCGTGAGAATACACGGTCAAACATGTTTAGGCCGTGATAGGCTCCGTCGCATGTCCGAGCCTGGTCAGCGCGAGCCCGCGCCTGCGCCGCTGGCGGGCGTCCAGGCGTTCGTGAACACGAACGACATCGAGGCCGGCCGCGACCGCTTCCAGTCGCCCGCAGACCTGCGCGAGTGGCTCGTCGACCGTGAGCTGCTCGAGCCCGGCGTCGAGGTGTCCGACGACGATCTGCGCCGGGCGCTCGCGGTGCGCGAGGCGATCCGCGCGCTGGCCGCCGCCCACAACCGCCTGCCGGCCGACTCGAAGGCGGCGACCGCGCGCCTCAACGCGCAGGCCGAGCGCGCGGGGCTCGCCCCCGAGCTCGATGCGCACGAGGGTCTGCGCATCGTCCCGCGCGCCGGCGGCGTCGACGGCGCGCTCGGGCACCTCCTCGCCGCCATCTACGGCGCGACCGCCGACGGGAGCTGGGAGCGGCTGAAGGCGTGCGGGCGCGACAGCTGCCGCTGGGTGTTCTATGACCGCTCCAAGAACCGCTCCGGCTCCTGGTGCGACCCGGCTGACTGCGGCACGCGAGAGCGCAGCCGCCGCGCCTACCGGCGTCGCCGCGACTCGGCCTAGTTCAGCGACGGATCGAGCGGCATCGTCGCGAGCAGCGCGTACTCGCGGCCCTTGCGCTTGAGGACCGCGGACCACAGCCCGTCCGCGTCCTCGGTGAAGACGTCCTCGCGGCGCGGCGGCTCGACGATCCAGGCCTCCTCTTCGAGCTCCTCCTCGAGCTGCCCGGGCCCCCAGCCGGCGTGGCCTGCGTACACGCGCGCCCGCCGGATGGCGCCTTCTAGCGCCTCGGGGTCGTCGGCGTCGGTGCCGATGAAGCCAAGCTCGCCGTCGATCAGCGCGCCGGCCATCTCCGGCCGCTCGAACTCGGCGAGCACGATCACCGCCGTGTCCGCGACCGGGCCGCCGACGTAGACCTGCGCGTCGTCGTCGGCGAGCCAGGCGAGGTCCGGGACCGCCTCGGACACCGTCGACTCCGCGGGGCGGTTGAGCACGAGCCCCATCGCGCCCTCCTCGGTGTGCTCGGCGATGAGCACCACCGTGCGGGCGAAGTTCGGGTCGGTCAGCGTCGGCGATGCGAGGATCAGCTTGCCGCGCAGCGAGTCGGCCATGCGCCACATTGTGGCGAGAAGTGCGTCAGCGGGCGCGCTTGCCTTCCGCGATCCGCGCGGTCGGCGGCGAGGCGGCCGACGCGCGGCCGTCCGGATTGCTCGCGATCACCTGCACGCGCAGGCGGCGCCCGCGGTCGGCTCGCTTGGGCGAGTAGCTCGCGCGCCGGGCCCGGGCGATCGTCCTCCAGCCGTTGGGGCCGTAGCGCTGCCAGCGGTAGGCGAAGGTGAGCGGCCCGTTGCGCCAGCTCCCCGGCTTCGCGGCCAGGCGCGCGCCGCGCCGCGCCCTGCCCGCCACCCGCGGCGCGCCGGTGCTCACGGGCGGCGCGGGCGCCGCACCCTCGAGGCCGCCGCCGCACGCCGGCGCGATCTGCGAGCACGGCGCGAGGAACGCGCTGTCGTAGACGTTCCAGGCACGCGAGAGGTAGCTGCCCGGCTCCGGCGCAGGGTTGAAGTAGTCGTCGCGGCCGCAGTCGTAGACCTGCGGGATGGCGCCCTCGGTGCGCGGGCAGTCGTAGCGCATCGGGTGCGCGGCGCCGGCGTCCTCGACGTAGCACATGACGTCGTAGCCCTGCCAGCAGTGGCCGTAGCTCGGGGAGGTGAAGCCGGCCGGCTGGGTGGTGTGGGGCGCCGACCACTGGACCGCGCCGAGGTTGTGCGTCATCTCGTGCAGGAACCCCTCCGGCCACCAGCCGCGCGCGCCGGACCCGGGCGCCGGCGCTCCCTCGCGCGTGAACAGCACGCCGGCGAAGCCGCCGAAGTTGTGGACGTTGTCGGCACCGGGTCGCTCGCCGGCCGGCCCCATGACGTTCTCGCCGAGCCCGTAGTCGTACGTCCCGCCGTTCAGCGTGTCGGCGAGCACCGCGACGTTGCGCGGCCCGTCGGAGCCGCCGAGCCGCGCCGTCACCTCGCCCACGATCGCGGCGAAGTCGTCGACGTAGCGCGAGCGCGGCCCGCTCAGGTGGACGACCTGGAGGTCGACGTACTGGGGGCCGCAGCTGGTCCCCATGTCGATCCGCAGGGCCTTCGCGCCGCCGCTCTGAGACGCCATGAAGCGCTGGATGAGCGCGACGTTGGCCTGGAGCGCGTCCTGCCACTGGGCGAAGCGGTCGGGGCGGTCGGCCGGGTGGGCGTAGACGAGCTTGAAGCGCGGGGAGCCGGGGGCGAGCGTCTGGTTGACGGTGCCGTCGGTGGTCCGGGGCTCGCCGCACCAGGCGTAGGGGAGGGCGGAGGGAGCGTCGGCCGCGGCGGCGGTCGCGGCCACGTTCACGTGGCTCAGCTCGTCGCGCGTGTCGCGGTGGGTGAGGCGGAGGTTGTGCGCGGCCGCCGGCGTCGCGTGGAGGACGGCGAGGAGGAAGAGAGCGGCGACGAGCCCACGCATGACTTCCGTCTCATCGGCATCTGTGTGCCCGACGTTGACCGGTCAGGCGGCGCGCGCGAGGTCGCGGCGGGGGTCGATCCCCCAGCGGCCGGCGAGCGCGCGCAGCTCGGCGCTGATCGGCCAGCGATCCGCCGCCGCCTCGCCCTCGAAGTCCGGCGCCGCGCCCTTCAGGGCCATCGACCCGGTGTTGTCCCCGATCGCCCGGATCTCGTCCACCTCGTCGGGGGAGAGCGGCGGCGCCGCCGGCACTGCCGCGAGCTCGGCGCGCTTGTCCTCGATCGGCCGGGCGCCGTCGCCGGGCTCCTGGATCAGCGTGGGCGCCACCGTCGCCACCGGCTCGTGGGCGAGGTTCCACGCGCACGCTAGCTGGAGCATGGTCAACCCGTGACGGTCGGCGATCGGGCGCATCCGGTCGATCCGCTCGCGCCCGCGCTCCACCCAGCCGGGGGGCCGGAACGAGCGGTGGTCCCACTTCGGGAACGCGTGGCCGGGCAGCACATCGTCGTGGAACAGCCCGCCGTAGTCGACGACGCGGGTGATGAGCTCCACGCCGTGCCGGCGGGCGGCGTCGAGCACCAGCTCGCCCGGCCAGGGCTCGAGCGGGTTGAGGATGACCATCGCCCAGTCGATCCGCTCGCCGAAGCGCTCGAAGCAGTCGATCAGGTCGAGCGTGAAGCCGTTGGCGGGCCCGGGCGCCACGCCGAGGGCCCCGGCGAGCCCTTCGGCCCGCACCGCCTCGAGCCCGTCCCACACCGCTTCGCTCGTGTAGCCGGTGCGATCCGGGTTGTGGAGCAGCAGCACGTCGAAGGCGTCGACGCCGCAGCGCTCGAGGCTGCGCTCCACCGCCATCCGGATGTAGTCGCCGTAGCCGTCCGGCCCGCGCAGGCGGGCATCGGTGAAGCGCGGGTACCCCTTCGCCCCCTCGCGCTCGCCCGTGTAGAAGTCGTGCCCGATCGCGCCCACGAGGCAGTACGCGCCACGCTCGACTCCCTGCAACGCGCGTCCCAGCAGCCGATCCCCCTCGCCGGCCCCGTACGTGTCGGCCGTGAGCACCGTCGAGATCCCGCCTCCAGGGCGCAGAAGCGCCTCCAGCCGCGCCTCCTGGACCGGCTCCCCGAAGTGCATGAAGCGGCCCCCGCTCCACGTGCCGAGAGCAGTTTGGCTTGGACTCCGCATCGTCCGCGAGTCTAGGATGTTCACTCCCTTACGCCGCCGTTCAAGTTCCCGTCTCAGCGGCCGATCAGATCTCAGTGCCCGTCCGCACGCTTCCGCTCGCCCTCGCAATCCTTCTCGTCCTGCTCCCGCAGGGCGCCGCGGCGG
>DASTIC010000088.1:0-12048 GCA_035717845.1 Solirubrobacteraceae bacterium | reverse complement strand
CGGGGACGTTGCGGTCGACCGGAGGCCGGTACCCCAAGCTGGAGGTGGCGTGAAGGTCGGCGTGCTGGCCTCCGGCGCCGGGACCAACCTCCAGGCCATCCTCGACCGCGTGCACGGCCGCGAGGGCGTCGAGGTCGTGGCGGTCGGCTCCGACAAGGCGGACGCGGCGGCGCTCGACCGCGCCGCCACGGCCGGCGTCCCGAGCGCGGTCTTCCCACTCGACGCGCACACCGACCGTGCCGACCGCGACACCGCGATGGCCGCCTTCCTCGAGAGCCACGGCGTCGAGCTCGTCGTCCTCGCCGGCTACATGGCTCTGCTCACCCCTGCCTTCCTCGCCCGCTTCCCGCAGCGGGTCATCAACGTCCACCCCGCGCTGCTGCCGGCTTTCCCCGGGGTGCGCGCGATCGAGCAGGCGTTGGAGTACGGCGTGAAGGTCTTCGGCGTCACCGTCCACTTCGTCGACGCCGGGGTCGACACCGGGCCTGTGATCGCCCAGCGGGCGGTCGAGCTTCCCGACGCGACGGGGGTCGGCGAGGTTCGCGAGGCGCTGCGCCCGCTCGAGCACGCCTTGCTGTGCGACGCCGTGGTGCAGATCGCCCGCGGTGCCGTCCGCTTCGACCCCGAGCGTCCGCGGCGGGTGACGGTCGGGCGATGACCGGCGCGCCGCAGGTATGGTCCTCGCGCGATGCGAGGGAGGAGATGACGCAGCCTGGTGAGGTGAGGGTCCGCCGCGCGCTCCTCTCCGTCTCGGACAAGACCGGCATCGTCGAGTTCGCGCGCGGGCTCGCCGCGCTCGGCGTCGAGCTCGTGTCGACGGGAGGGACGGCGAGCGCCCTGCGCGAGGCCGGGCTCGAGGTCCGCGACATCGAGTCCTTCACCGGCTTCCCGGAGATCATGGGCGGCCGGGTCAAGACGCTGCATCCCAAGCTCTACGCCGGCGTGCTCGCGCTCCGCGACGACCCCGCCCACATGGCGGCCGCCGAGGAGCACGAGGTCGAGTTCGTCGACCTCGTATGCGTGAACCTCTACCCGTTCGAGTCGTGGGCCGGGCGGCGCGGCGTGACCGAGCACGAGGTGCTCGAGCACATCGACATCGGCGGCCCGACCATGATCCGCGCCGCCGCCAAGAACTTCGCCTTCACGGGCGTGGTGGTCAAGCCCGAGTCCTACGACGCGGTCCTCCAGGAGCTGCGGGAGTTCGACAGCCGGCTGTCCCTCCAGACGCGCGAGAACCTGGCGGCCGAGGCGTTCGCCTACACCGCGCGCTACGACACGGCGATCTCGCGCTGGTTCGCCGAGAAGCAGGGCGACTTCCCCGAGCTGATGATGTCCGCCTACGAGAAGATCACCGACCTCTCGTACGGCGAGAACCCGCACCAGCGGGCCGCGTACTACTCGCAGGTGGGCGCCCGCATGCACGTGCTGTCGCAGGTGCGCCAGCGCGGGGGCAAGGAGCTCTCCTTCAACAACGTGCTGGACATCAACGCGGGCCGCCTGCTCGTGCAGGAGTTCGAGGTCCCCGCGTGCGTGATCATCAAGCACAACAACCCCTGCGGGGTCGCGGTCGGCGGCTCGGCGCTCGAGGCGTACCGCCGCGCCTTCGCCTGCGATCCGCAGTCGGCGTTCGGCGGCGTCATCTGCTTCAACCGGCCGGTCGACGAGGAGCTCGCGCAGGCGCTCCTCGGCCAGTTCGTCGAGGTCGTCCTGGCGCCCGGCTTCAGCGAGGAGGCGGTCGCCTCGCTGTGCACCAAGCCCAACCTCCGCATCCTCCACGACGAAGAGCGCCGCCGCGTCAACATCTCCGAGTGGGACGTCAAGCGCGTGATGGGCGGCCTGCTCGTGCAGGACCGCGACCTCGACCTCGAGGACCGCTCGGAGATGGAGGTCGTGAGCGAGCGCAAGCCGTCAGAGCGCGAGTGGGGCGAGATGCTGTTCGCCTGGAAGGTCTGCAAGCACGTGCGCTCGAACGCGATCGTGCTCTCCCGCGACCTCGCGTCGGTCGGCATCGGGGCCGGCCAGATGAGCCGGGTGGACTCGGTGCGGCTGGCGATCGACAAGGCGCGCGCGACCGGCACGGACCTCACGGGCGGTGCCCTGGCATCCGACGCCTTCTTCCCGTTCTCCGACGGCCCGCAGCTCGCCGTCGACGCCGGCGTCACCGCCGTCATCCAGCCCGGAGGGTCGGTGCGCGACCACGAGGTGGTCGAGGCCGCCGACGCCGCCGGGATCTCGATGGTCTTCACCCACCGGCGCCACTTCCGGCACTGAGACGCTCGAGCAGCGCCACGGCGTGGTCCGGGCCCGGGAGCGCTCGTGCCTCGTCCCGCACGCGCTCAGCGGCGGCGCGGTAGGCCGGCTCCTCGAGCACCGTCCGCACCGCGGCGCCGATCTCCGCCGGCGTCGCGCGCAGGACGTCGAGGACGATGCCGGCGCCCAGCGCCTCGACCCGAGCCGCGTTGAGCGGCTGGTCGGCGCCCATGGGGAGGACGACCTGCGGGAGCCCGGCCGCCAGCGCGTCGACCACGGTGCCGGACCCGCCGTGGCTGACGACGGCGGCGCAGTGCGGGAACAGCGCAGCGTGCGCGACATGGGTCTCGATGCGCACGTTCGGCGGCTGCGGTCCGGGATCGATGTTCGCGCTCATGGTCGCGATGACGTCGACGGGCAGCTCGCGCAGACCGGCGAGCCCGCGCGCGATCAGGTCGCCGGACTCCATGTCGAAGATCGTCCCGAGCGTGAAGTAGACGATCGGGCCGGAGAGGCTTGCGACCCAGGCCGGCGCCTCCGCCGGCTCGAGCGAGCCGGGGCGGATCGAGTGGGCGGTGCGCGGCAGCGGGACGGCCGGGTCGCGAAGGCTGGGTGGCGTCGGCGACAGGACGAGGTGGCGAGCGGGCATCGCGAGGTCGGGATCGGGCGGCAGCCCGTGCTCGGCGCGGACGTGGTCGAGCGGGGCGCCGACGACGGCCGGCCGGATCAGCGAGCCGGCGGCGATCACGAGCACCGTCGCGTGCGGGACGCCGGCGCGCTCGGCGGCGATCATCGCGCCGAAGTCGACCTCGTCGCAGACGATGACGTCGGGCCGCCACTCGGCGCAGAGCTCGAGCACGACACCCGCCCGCCGGCGGCCGTGGAACCGCGCGAAGCCCTCCCGCATCGCCCGCTCCTCCCGCTCTTGGTCGTACTCGAGCAGCGGCGTCATCGCGGAGGGCTGCTCGACCGGATCGTCCGCGTCGGGGAACACGGTGAAGCCGCGCGCGGCCAGCCGGGCGACGACGTAGGGCCGCCCGGCGAACGCGACGGCGTGTCCCGCGGCCCGGGCCGCGGTCGCGATCGGCACGAGCGGTTCGGCGTGCCCAGCCCCGCCGGCGAATGTGAACAGCAGCCGCACGCGCCCATCATGCACGTGTCGGTAACGTCGTGGGATGGACGCCCGCGCCGTCGCCCTCGTGATCGCCGCCGGCCGCATCGTCATCGGTGCGGCGCTGCTGCTCGTCCCCGGCCGCGTCGCAACGCGATGGATCGGGCCGCCCGGCGCCGAGCGGGGCGCTCAGGTGCTGACCGTCGCCACCGGCGCGCGCGACCTGGCCGTCGGGGCGGGGACGGCGATCGCGCTGCGGAGCGGGTCGTCCGCGCGCACCTGGGTGCTCGCCGGCGGCTTCGCGGACGTCGCCGACCTCGCCGCCACCGTCCGCTTCCGCGACGCGCTCCCGAAGCCGGCGGCGATCGGGGTGGCGACGCTCACCGTGATCGGCGCCGCCGGAAGCGCGTTCGCGGCGAGCCGGCTCGACTAGCCGGACCCGTAGAGCACGCGGGTCCAGATCGTCAGCAGGGTGTCGGCGACGGTCTCCGGCGGCGAGTACGGCGCGCGACCTAGGCTCTCGACCAGGTAGCGCTCGTTCATCCACACGAGCGCGGTGGCCGTCTCGCGCGGATCGAGCGGCAACATGCGCCCGGCCGCCATCTCCTCCTCGATGTGGCGGGCGGTCGCGTCCACGAACCGCCTCACGAGCGCTCCGTACGCCTCCTCGACCCGCGGGTCGTCCGCGGCCGCGTCGGCCAGCGCGCGCATGACGGGGCCGTGCTCGGCGAACACCTCGACGATCCCGTCGAGCGCCTCTCGCGCCGTCTCGCGTCCGCCGCCGGAGCCGCGGAACCAGCGGTCGGACATCGTGAAGAGCTCGGACTCCAGGTGGGCGACGACCCGCAGCACGAGATGGTGCCGGTCACGGAAGTAGACGTAGAACGACGGCCGCGAGAGGTCCGTGCGCCGCATCACCTCATCGACGGTCAGGTCACGGAAGGGTCGTTCCCGCAGGAACGCCTCGGCCGCTGCGACGATCTCGCCCTCCGCGACCTCGGGCGCTCGCCTGCGCCGCCGTGCGCGATTCGCCCCTTCCTCCACCGGGTGCACAGGCCCAGCGTAGTGCGGCTCCTTACCATGTCTAGGCCCTCGTAGCTCAGTGGTTAGAGCGGCGGGCTTTTAACCCGCGCGACGCAGGTTCGATCCCTGCCGGGGGCACTACATGGTCGAGACCATCTGGAGCATCATCGGCGTGGCGGGCGGCATCCTCATGGTCGTCGTGATCCTGTACTTCCTCGTGACGGGCAGGGGCGACCGCGAGCGCGAGGAGGAGGCGCGCCGCTTCTACGACGAGCACGGGCACTGGCCCGACGAGCCGAGTCCGCCCTGATGGCCGGCGCCGGCCTGCACCGCACGATCCCGGCGCTCCCGGTCCGCGAGGTGCCGGCCGCCGTGGCCCACTACCGCGAGCGGTTCGCCTTCGAGCCGCGTCACGAGACCGACGACTTCGCGGTCATCGTCCGCGACGACGCGGTGCTGCACCTGTGGGGCGCCTCGGACGAGGACTGGCGGGCCCGCCCCGACCTCCACGACCGCCCGATCTGCTCAGGCGCGGAGTCCTTCATCGCCGGCACCGCGAGCTGCCGCATCGAGGTCACCGACGTCGACGCCCTCTACGCCGAGCTCGAGCCCACCGGAGTCCTCCACCCCGTCTCCCGCGACGGCGTCACCACAACCGACTTCGGCACCCGCGAGTTCGCCACCCTCGACCTCGACGGCAACCTCCTCAGCTTCTTCCGCTGGAGCTGAGGCGACCAGGCTTCAGTACCCCCAGCGAGAGTCGAACTCGCGCTACGAGATTGAAAATCTCGCGTGCTAACCGTTACACCATGGGGGCGCGGGACCGGACAGTTTAGGCGCCGGGCGGGGCGCTCAGACGCCGTGGGAGGCTCCGCCGTCGACGAGCAGGCTGGCACCGGTGATGTAGCTCGCCGGGGCCGAGCAGAGGAAGACGGCGGCGGCCGCGAGCTCCTCGACGGTGCCGAGACGGGCGGCGGGGACCTCCTCGCGGGCGCTGGCCTCAGCGGCCTCGCGGGAGCCGGCGTTGCCGAAGATGCGGTCGGTCGCGATCCGGCCCGGGTGGACGTGGTTGAGCGTCACTCCGTCGGCCGCGGCCTGGCGGGCGAGGACCTTGAAGGCGGCGACCAGGCCCGGCCGGTGGGCGTTCGAGAGCTGGAGCGCGTCGACCGGCTCGAGCGCCGCGATCGAGCCGATCGCGACGACCCGGCCGAAGCCGCGCGAGCGCATGCGAGGCAGCAGGCGCTCGAGGAACACCATCGGCGAGAGCACCAGCGTGCGGTGGGCCTCCTCCCACTGCTCGCGCGTGAAGCCCAGCGGATCGGGGCCGGCGGGTGGGCCGCCGGTGTTGGCGACGTAGATGTCGATGTCTCCGAGGTCCGCCTCCACGCGGTCGAGCAGCGGCCCGACCGCGTCGAGGTCGCGCGCGTCGAACGCGTAGCCGCGCGCCCCGATCTCGTCGGCCGTCGCGGCGATCCGCTCCGCCGACCGCGAGGCGATCGCCACGCTCGCGCCCTCGCCGACCAGCGCCTCGGCGATCCCGCGGCCGATCCCCTTCGACGCGCCCGTGACGAGCGCCACCCGGTCGCGGATCCCCAGATCCATCCGGCCGATCATCGCATCCCGAGCTACGGTATGGCCATCGACCAGGGGAGGGGTTTGATGCTGTCCTGCCGTCATCTGCTCGCCACCGCCGCTGCGCTCGTCGCGCTCGGCGTTGCCGCACCCGCAGCGGCCGGCCAGCAGCCTCCGTCGTGGCTTAAGGTCGAGAACGGCGTCACCCAGCCGCAGTTCGCGTTCGAGAGCGCGATCGAGGAGACCGTCTACGTCCAGACCCGGCTCGACACCGACGCCGACGGCCGCAACGACCGCATCCGCATCCGCATCAGCCGCCCGGCCGAGACGCAGACCCAGAACATCAAGGTCCCCGTGATCTTCGAGCACAGCCCCTACCGGGGTGACCTCGGGAACGCCGTCAACCATCCCGTCGACGTCGACCAGATGCCGCAGGAGCGCGGCTCCCAGTTCCGCCGCGCGCTCGCCTCCTCGAGCAGCGCTCGAGGCGACCTCCCCGGCTCGAGCCTCGACAACTACTACGTTCCGCGCGGCTACGCGGTGGTGCTCGGGGAGAGCATCGGGACCTTCAACTCGGACGGCTGCCCCGAGATCGGGGGGCGCTGGGAGACGCTCGGGACCAAGGCGGTGATCGACTGGCTCAACGGTCGCGTGGCCGGCTACGACGCCGATGGCAACACCGTGCGTGCCGACTGGACGACCGGCACCGTCGGCATGACCGGCGTCTCGTACAACGGCACGCTCCCGAACCAGGTCGCCACCACCGGTGTCGAGGGCCTGCGGACGATCATCCCCGTCTCGGCGATCTCCTCCTGGTACGACTACTACCGCGCCAACGGCCTCGTCGTCGCCCCCCACTCGGCGACTCAGGGCGTGGGCCAGAACGAGTACCTGGGCGAGGACACCGACGTGCTCGCCGACTTCATCGCCGCCCGCATGCGCACCACCTGCGCGGCGCAGCGGCGCAAGCTGGTCGCCCGCCAGGACCGCGTGACCGGCGACTACAGCGGCTTCTGGGCCAAGCGCGACTACCTGACCCGCGCCCGCAGGATCAAGGCGAGCGTGTTCGTCGTCCACGGCCTCAACGACTGGAACGTGAAGACCAAGGCGTTCGCCGCGTGGTGGGAGCGCCTCGACGTCCCGCGCAAGCTCTGGCTGCACAACGGCGGCCACGGCGGCCCGCGCGGCACGACCAACTACAAGGTCACCGAGAACCGCTGGTTCGACCACTGGCTGTTCGGCGTCCCCAACGGGATCATGGCCGAGCCGCGCGTGACGCTCCAGCGCGAGGACGGCGCCTACACGTTCGAGACCCAGTGGCCGGCCGAGGGCGCTCGTGTGTCGCGGCTGTGGCTGACCCGCTCCGGCGCGCTCTCCGACCGCGGCCCGCGCGGCTCGCGGCGCAAGCAGTCCTTCGTCGACCGCGGCCGCGAGCTCGACACCGACGACGTGCTGATCCAGAACCCCGACGCCGACCATCCGAACCGGCTGGCGTACCTGACCCGGACCCTCGCGGGCGATGCCCGCATCAGCGGCACGCCGTGGGTCAGCCTGAAGATGGCGGTCAAGAACCGCACCGCCGCCAACCTCACTGCTGTGCTCGTCGACTACAGCTCGGGCGCCCCGGTCATGGTCACCCGCGGCTGGCTCGATCCCCAGAACCGCTCCGACCCTGCCCGCACGCAGCGCGTCGAGCGCGGGAAGACGTACCGGCTGCGCTGGGACCTCCAGCCCGACGACTACGTGTTCGAGGCCGGCCACCGGATCGGGCTCGTGGTGGTCTCCACCGACCACGACTACACGATCCGGCCGAAGCCCGGCACCAAGCTCTCGCTCACACCACGAGGCAGCAGGCTCATCCTGCCGCTCGTCGAGGGCTAGCATCACCGGACGATCCGGGCGGTTAGCTCAGCTGGTCAGAGCGCCTGCTTTACACGCAGGAGGTCCGCGGTTCGAGCCCGCGACCGCCCATCGACCGGAAGCCGATACGGCGGGCTTTCGGGTGTCTCGGACCCACCCCTCGTCGGTCTTCTCGGCCCCCATGGAAGCGAGGTGGAAGCGGATGTTGCCTCGTCGTCGCACGATGCACGCGAATGCCGAGACGGCGGGGTTACAGTGCGCCGCATGTCAGACGAGTTGGCTGAGGGCGTTTGGACACGCGCGCGTCGAGACGCGGCCGCAGCCTGCCATACCGTCCGTTTCATGGGGGCCGAGGTGATCGGCTCCGGAGTCGCAGCGGTCGGAAGCGCGTTGATCCTCACGGACGACAGCGCGTCCATCGAGACGCGGGTGATCGTGGGCTTCGCGGGGCGGTCGTGGCCTTCGTTGCTGTCCTCGGCCTTGTGTTTGCGTGGAGCCTCGTCGCCGCACCGTATCGGCAGCGAAACGACGCGCGTCACGCGTTGGCTGAGGCCCAGCGCGCGGCGCAAGATGAAGCGGACACACTTACCGCCGGGAAGATCAACGAACTCATCCTGGAAGGCAACGGCTTGCGCAAGGAGGTTCCGGGTCCCGGCCAGGTAGGGGGATTTCGCGGGGACCCATACCTAAGGGACGTGGACCATTGGGCGCGGGAGGCCGACCGAGTAATCCGCCGCCTCTCGATTACTCGCCCGGAGCTGACCGAGGCGTGGCCTCGCGCCCCGCTCGGGCACATGTCGTCGCAGGGCACTCGGGGAGCGAACGAGGGTGCGGCCGAGGCCTTCATTGATGCCCGCATACCTGCGCTCATCGACATGCGAGAGCGCCTCTGAGCGCGCATCGGTTAGAGAAGCGGGCCGAAACTCCTGACGACCCCCTCGACGTAATCCGAAAGCTGAACGAGCGTTGGCAGGACCGGCTCAGCCTCGACAACCTCCGGCTCGCGGAACGTTACATCGAAGGAAAGCTCGAACTTCATCTCCACGGGCACGTGGCTCATCGCACGGAAGAATTCGAGCTGCTTTTCCGTGCTGTCTTCCAGCGGGAAGAAGGCCTTCTTGGACCAGTTGAGGTGCAGGAACGGGATCTGCTCGGTCCCAGCCGGGAGCACGGGCGACATGGTGACGCTGCTCCACCCCGCCCCCGCCGTCAGCAGGACGCGATGCTTGTCCGTGGCGTTCAGGCGGTGAAGACGCCACAGAGCATCGTTCCCTCCCTGGTACGGCTTGAGCGCGACGATCATGTCAATCGCGTCCTGACACGCACCCTTTACTACGCCGAGATTACCGGCTTTCAGTTCTTTGAAGCCTCCCCGCTCGTCCTTGAAGATCGGAAAGGCCGCATTTTCGAGCGGCGTCTTGTTGTTGGCGAGAATCAACTGCCAGACGAGCAGATCGAGCGAAGGAACGGAGGTTGTGAGCGGCGTCCCCGGCGAGCAGCCCGAACTGCAGCGGCGGTGGATCGCCCCTCTATCAGCCGCAGTTTCTTGCCAGTCTCCGGATCGTCATAGACGACCTGTCGGTAGGGGCTAGTTGCACGCCACTTACCGATTTCGTCCCTCAAGCTCACGGATGTGCTCGTTGGCCCGTTCAACCTTCAGCAGTGGTCCCGTGAGGCGGTCCATGATGGCTGACCGCGAGCCTACGACGAAACTACGCCGCGAGCGATGCCCTGCGTGCGTGCCCGGGAGCGCGCGGGCGAGCTTGGCGAGGATCGTCAGATGGGCGTGCAACTTGACCCGTTCGACCCCACGGACGCGGAGCGCGCCGAGCGCCCAATCGTTCGCGACGACAGAGGCCGCATGTGGACGCGACTCACGCCGCCGGAGAGCCTCCTCGGGCTGGCGATTCGACCCGCAAGACGAGCGAGTGATCGTCGCGCGCGGTGAGCAAAGTGGTCGGGTCTCCCGCGACGGTGGCGGAAGCTGGCGCCCGCTTCCCGTGCGGGGCGGAATGGTCACGTGGACGCGACAACTGGGTCTGGTCGCGGTCGATGTCGAAGGCGTCATCCGCAGCGCGAGCGAACCGACTGGCGGCTGGCACGAGGTCGGGCGACTTCCCGGGATGCCCGCCGCGCTGGAAGGCGTTGATGAACGAACGCGGGAAACTACGGGAACCCTCCGGGAGCCGATACACGCGCGCGCGGCTCGTAGGGAACGGCGTGGCCAGAGGCCTTGAGGCGTACGAAGGCGATCTGTAGGCCATCAGGTGACCAGACGGCTTGGCCATCGCCCCATCGACCGTTAGTGACCTGGTGCAGGATCCCTTCCCGTCAACACGCGCGTCATAGAGATAGGCGCTCTGGCCCCGTACAGCACATGTCCGGGGGCGCCACCGCGCCGCTCCAGTTACGCGTAACGAGTAGTCCGACCCGGCGGCGGACATCGAGAGCAACCCGTCGCTGGTGTAGTCGCGCCATTGCTAGGACCGCGGTCAATGCGGCAGCAACCTACGCCGACGGGATCGGGATGGCGAAGCGCTTGAGCATGGATACGGCCGGCGGTAGCGTCGCCTCGTGTCCGGATCATTGCGAGCCGCCGGAGAGCGGCTCATCGTCGGGCTCGTGCTCATAGGCGCGGCGATGCGCGCGAAAGAGTCTGACCATCATCTCAAACAGACTCTGGGACCACCGTTTCCGATCAGCGGCCCAGCGACCGCCGCTTGGCGCGAAGAAGCACTGGTGCGTCGCAAGGAACTCGAAGCCCTAGCGGACTGGATCACCCAGCAGCCTGAACAAAGCAATCGGCGCGCTGCGAGGCTCAGGGATGCTGTTGAGGCGCACCTCGACGCGGTGCTCAAGACCGCCGCAGACGACAACGAGGATTCAGATCGCAAGCGCCAGTCGCTGTGGGAGCGGATCAGGACGAAGTCAAGCGGCGCGAACGTCGAGCGGACCCTCGGGAACCTTGATGCGGCCGAGGCGCACCTGATCCGACTCGCGCCCAAGGACTACGTGCAAGAGCAAATGCCGAGCTTCGAAGCGCACGTCAATCGTTTCCTGCCGAAAGCTGACCCGCGACGCATTGCGGTCGACGCGATCGCCCGGAACGTGGCGACCAATCAAGGCCTTGGACCCGCCGACGCTGGCACAATCGCGGCTGCCCATCATGCTGCCAGCTCGCAGCGGCGACGAGAGATGCTCCGCGTCAGGAGCTTTCGCAACGTCGTCCTGTGCGGAACAGTCGCACTCGTGCCAGTCGTCATGGTGCTGGCCTATGTCGGGTGGAAGGAGCCCGCTGCCATCCCGTTGTGCTTCTACCCCGAGGAGGAGGAGCGCGTAGTCTGTCCACTCCATACGGTCCCCGACCAGCTCCCGGGACAGCTTCCCGCGCAGGACGACATCGACCCCTACGTCGACGTGGCAGTCGCCCGCGGGGACATGCTGCTGATCGAGTTCATCGGACTCGTTGCGGCGGCCGCAGGGGTCGCACTCACGGTCCGCAAGCTCAAGGGCACCTCCACGCCATACAACGTCCCACTCGCACTCGCAGTGCTGAAGCTACCGCTCGGCGCTCTGACGGCGGTGATCGGTCTTCTCCTCATGAGCGCAGGCTTCGTTCCCGGCCTGACCGCGCTGGACACGTCCGCGCAGATCCTCGGATGGGCCCTAGTCTTCGGCTACGCCCAGCACTTCTTCACCCGGCTCATCGACCAGCGCGCCGCCACCCTGCTGGACGCGGTCGGAGGGCGCGGTGCGGCCGGCGACCGTGAGGCCGGCCCCGGGCCGGTTGGCTAATACGCCGGCAGAACCCGACACCGTCGCGGTTCCGATGGCGACACTTTGGGCTCTCACGGCACGACCGCCGACGAGGCGCTTTGCACGCAGCGAGCCGGGCCAGGCCCTGCGTTTACGTCGAGCTGGGCGTAGAACTCGGCGCAGAGCCTATGGTCCGCTCGGAAATGGCGGCGAATCTCGCGGACCCGACTAGCGCTGGCTGGCAGCTCGACCTGCCACGCCTGTCCCGGGGAAAGGGTGCGCGAGATCGCTTTGAAGTGGATGCGGCAACTGGTCCCGCTGGAGCAGTGTGTATAGGCGCGCTCGCTCATCCGAAAACGCCGCCTGAGTCGCCGACGGGATCGTTGCTCCAACCACGACGAAGGCAACCAGCGTTCCGAGCAAGCGCCACACGCACCGACCCTACGCCCCATTTGCACGCCGTGTCCATCCGCGCA
>DASTIC010000087.1:0-42405 GCA_035717845.1 Solirubrobacteraceae bacterium | reverse complement strand
GAGGCGCTCAACCCGGGGTACTTCAAGGCGGCCGGCGAGCCCAAGACGTTGTGGGCGATCCCGGAGTCCAAGCACGTCGGCGGGCTCGCGGCGCGGCCCGCGGAGTACGAGCGGCGCGTGATCAGGTTCTTCGACGACGCGCTGCTGTCATGAGCCGTCCCCCTTGAACGGCGCCGGCCGGACGAGGCGGTCCGTGACCGACTCGGCGGCCTGCACTCCGCCGACTGCCTGCTGCGGTCCGTCGACTTCGTCGAGGTCGAACACCTCCAACGCGCCGCCGACTGGAACCGAGCCGGCGAGCTGCTCGCGGCTGAGGCCACGGCGCTGGAGGCGGCCGGCGCGGAGCTGCTGGTGCTGTGCACCAACACCATGCACAAGGTCGCCGACGCCATCACCGACGCGATCGCGATCCCGTTCATCCACATCGCCGACACGACGGCCCAAGCCGTCCGCGACCGAGGGCTGAAGACCGTCGGACTGCTCGCCACCGCATACACGATGGAACAGGACTTCTACGTCGGCCGGCTCCGAGACCTCCACGACCTCGACGTGCTGGTGCCCGACGAGCGAGACCGCCGGATCGTCCACGACGTGATCTACCAGGAGCTCTGCATCGGCGTCGTCACGGACGGCTCCCGTGCGGAATACCGGCGGATCATCGCCGAGCTCGCCGACCGAGGCGCCGAGGGCGTCCTGTTCGGATGCACCGAGATCGACCTGCTCGTCGGGCCCGAAGACGCCCCGGTAGCCGTCTTCGACACGACAAGATTGCACGCGCACCGCGCGGTCGACGTTGCGCTGAGCGCCTAGCCGGCATCTGTCACATCCGATCGTCGCGAAGTGTCAATGCGTTGACCGACGAAATCCGACGGATGTGACAGGTGGACGTGATCACCGGCGCCGGCTTGTCTCGATCGTCGGGATCGACCGGTTCGACTCGGGCTACAACGCCGCGAAGATCGCCCAGGAGAGGGCCACGCTGCTCGGCCCGATCCCTGCGCGGATCCTGCGCGCGACGAAGGTCCACGAGTTCGTCGGCCAGCTCGTGGAGTGGGGCCGCCAGGGCGACGTCAGCTACGTGCCGAAGATGCGCACCCAGCTCATCGCCGCCCGGACGATCGCCGAGGCACTGGCGGACCTCGCCGTGGAGCCGGTCCCGGGACCGATCCTGGAGATCGCGGGCCCGCGCGAGGAGAGCATGGTCGAGGCGGCAAGGCTGCTCATGGCGGGAGAGTGAGGCGGTCACGGGTCGAGCGTGATCGCCACCCAGGCGCTCAGTCCGAGCGGTGCGAGACGACGTTGACGAGCGTGCCGCTCGGCTCTCGAAGCATGAAGCGCCGGACTCCCCACTCCTCGTCACGGAGCGAATAGGCGATCTCGAAGCCCTTCTCCACCGCCCTGGCGTGGACGGCGTCGACGTCGGCCACCCCGACCGAGATGCCGGGGGCGGCCGGGTCGTCATTGCTGATGATGGTCACCTGGGCCGAGTGGTTGGTCGGCGACGCGACGGTCACCACCCAGCCGAGGTCCATCGCCACCTCGAAGCCGAGCAGGTCGACGAAGAACTCGCGCGTCTCGGCGGGCCGATCCGACTTGATGTTGGGAACCGCCCGGTTGACCGTCACGCTCCGTGTTCTATCGCGCGCCGGCGGCTGCGTGTTCCGAGCGAGCTCGGCGCGGAAGGCGTCGGCCGCGTCGTGCGCGTCGGCGCCGGCGTCGACCAGTCGCTGGTCGGCCGACGCGTCCTGGTCCTGCCGACGTTCTTCACCCCGAGCGTCCAGGCCGCCTAGGACGCCGACACCGCCGAGGTGGCCCGCTCAACGGGCGGCCTCGGCGACCGTCACGAGGACCTTGCCGACGGCGCCGCCCTCGACCGCGTCATGAGCGGCGGCCGTGTCATCGAGATCGAACCGGTGAATCGGCAAGCCGGCCTCGTCGCCGACTCCCAAGGCGCCGTCGTCGATCGCCTGGTTGAGGTCGGCGGCGGCGTTCGCGATCCGGTCCCAGCCGACCGTGTAGAGCAGGACGAACTGGTACCGGGTGTTGAGCCCCATGTTGGCGCGGACGTCCGGCGCGAACGGGACCCCGCCGTCGTTGGCGTAGATGGCGACGGTGCCGCGGGGCTTGAGCACGGACTGGTCCAGATCGGCGTTGGATCCCGCCGCGACCTCGACGACGATGTCCACTCCCGCCGGAGCGATCCGACGGATCGCGTCGGCGGCGCCCGCGTCGCGGTAGTTGACGACGTGGTGGGCGCCTGCGCGACTGGCCAGCTGCGCTTTCGCCTCACCGCTGGTGGTCGCGATGACCGTCGCGCCGGCCCAGCGGGCCAGCTGGATGGCCGCGTTGCCGACCGCCCCGGCCCCGCCGGCGACCAGAACGGTCCGGTCGCCCAGCGCACCAGGCTGGAGGCGGGTCGGGCCGTCCTCCGCGACCGTCAGGGCGCGGTGGGCGGTGGCACCCGGGATCCCGATGCTCGCCCCGAGCTCGAAGTCCGCGCCGTCCGGGAGCGGGAAGACACGTTCGGCCGGCACGACGGCGTACTCCTGGGCGGTCCCGCTGGTTGGGCGCCCGTCGGCGGCCAGCGTCATCCAGACGCGGTCGCCGGCCTCGATGCCCGCGACCCCTGGCCCCACGGCATCGATGACCCCGGCGCCGTCGTGGTTGGGCACCGTCGGCTCGGCGAGCGAGGCGACGGCGCCGCTGCGCGACTTCCAGTCGGTGGGATTGACGCCCGACACGACCACGCGGACCCGCACCTCGCCCTCGGCGGGATCCTCAAGGGGTCGCTCCACAACCTCCAGCACCGACGCATCGCCGGTGTCCGCGTAGATGACGGCTCTCATGGGTCAATTGTCCTCGTCGAGGACGTCGCGCAGCCTCCGCGCGAAGGGTTCGGGCTGGCCGGCGTAGCCGAACTCGCCGCCGAGGAACCCGCCGTGGTGGCTTGGGAACACGGTCGCCTGCTGACCGAGCAGCTCGGCGGTGGCCACCGCCGCGCGTCCGGTGAACGTACCCAGCGACTCCTCGCCCACGGCGATCACGACGCGCGTGGGCGCCGCCGCCAGCGCATCGACGTCGGGGCGATAGCTGCTGACCGCCCAGGACCGGTTCGACAGCAGCGGGTCGTCGCGGGAGCCGTCGTCCTCGGTCGGCATCCCGAAGTGCGCGGGGTCCGCCGCCGGCTGCGCGAAGTACGCGTCGGTGAACTCGCCTTGCCACGACGTCATCGCGATGAAGGCCGCCATGCCGGCGCCCCACCCCTTGGCCTCGTACGCGTCGCGAACGCCGGCGCGGGCGCGCTCGGCCGCCTCGGCGTCGGGGAGCACCGGGATCAGCGGCGGCTCGTGCGCGACCAGGGTGCTCACGTCGTCGGGATGGGCCGCCACCAGCGCGAGCGCGGCCACCGCGCCACCGCTGCTCGCGAACATCTCAACCGGGCCGGCGCCGAGCGCCTCGATGACGGCATGCACGTCCTCAGCCTGGACCGTGGGCGCGTTGTCGACCCGGCCGTCCTTGCGAGTGCTGCGGCCGAGGCCGCGCGGGTCATACGTGACCACCGTGCGGTCCGGGAAATGCGACGCCACCGTGGCGAAGCCGCTCGCGTCCATGGGCTGACCGATCATGAGCAGCGGTGGGCGTCCGTCGGCGGTCGGCAGCGGGCCGTGGACGTCATAGGCGATGTCGACCTCGGCGGTTGCGAGCACGTGCATCGTCGTCATGGCAGTGTCGACCTCCCCCGTGTTTGAAACTCATCGGCCCCCGGGGCCAGGGGTCGAAACCAGGGAGAGCGACGGGCGCGACCGGGACCGGTTCGGAGGACATTGGGGCCATCCCATTGGACCCAACCACTGGATCTGGATCTCCGCCATGACCGACATGATCGTCCAGCTCGTCGAGGCCGCATTGAGCTCACCGTGGGGCCTGCTCGCGCTGGCCGCCGTCGCCGCGATCGACGGGTTCTTCCCCGTCGTCCCGAGCGAGAGTCTCGTCGTCACCGCCGGGGTCTTCGCAGCGGCCGGCAACCAGACCCTGGCGCTCATCATCGCCGCCGGAGCGCTTGGCGCGTTCACCGGCGACCACGTCTCCTATTTCGTCGGACGTCGAGCCGGCGACCGGCTCACCGGTCGGCTGAAGGCGGGTTCGCGGAAGTTTGCCGCGTACGAGTGGGCCCGCAGGATCCTCGCCGAGCGGGGAGGGACCGTGATCGTCGTGGGCCGATACGTCCCGGGCGGGCGCACCGCGGTGACGCTCACCGCGGGAGCCGTTCGCCATCCGCTGTCGTCCTTCACCCTCTTCGACGGCATCGCCGCCGCCTCGTGGGCCACCTATGCCGCGCTGGTCGGCTACCTCGGCGGCGCGGCGTTCGAGGAGGAGCCGGGGAAGGGCGTGCTTCTCGGCCTCGGGCTGGCGCTGAGCGTTGCCGGCGCGATCGAGCTCCTTCGACACGCCCGCCGTCGAGTCGCTAGCACCGCGCACGGCTATCGCGCCTGATCGCCTCCGCCCATCGTGTCGGCGATCGCCACCGCGACGAGCACGGCGCTCGACGCGGCGATCCCCTGTCAGGAATGCGTTGATTATCCCGTCGCGACCGGCTTGCTGGTCTCGGCGCGGATGGACTTCAGAGCGGGCAGGTAGATCTCCGAGAACGTCGGGAAGGGCTGGATGGTGTCGATCAGCACGTCGAGCGGCACACCGGCGCGGATGGCCAGCGTGGCCTGCTGGAGCCACTCGCCGGCCTCGGGGCCGAGCGCGTGGGCTCCGGTCAGCCGCTCGCCGTCGCTGAGCAGGGTGAGGTAGCCGTTCGACTCCGCGTACGCGCGCGTGTACGTGGCCGTCTTCGCAACCTCGGACACCAGAGCGGTCGCGCTGAAGGGTGCCTCGGTCGCTCCCACCGCCGCGGCCTGCGGGTCGGTGTACGTCACGCGCGGCACGGCGTCGTAGTTGGCCTCGCGCGGCTCGCCGAGGAGGTTGGCGGCGACGACGCGGCCCTGGTACTTGCCGACGTGGGTGAGCGGCCAGATGCCGGTGACGTCGCCGATCGCCCACAGCCGCTCACCGGCGCGCAGCTGCCCGTCGACGGGAACGCCACGGGGGCCGGGCTCGATCCCGACCGTCTCGAGGCCGATGCCGTCGACGCGCGGGCGGCGGCCGGTCGCGACGAGCAGGCGGTCGCCGCGCAGCTCATGACCGTCGTCGAGCTCGAGCACGTAGTCCTCGCCGTGGCGACGGGCGGCGGCCGCATGCGTTCCGAGGATCAGCTCGATCCCGTCGCGGCGCAGCACCTCGCCCAGCGCGTCGCCCAGCGGCGCCGCCTCGCGCGCGAGCACGTGCGCGGAGCCCTCGATGAGCACCACCTCGCCGCCGAGGCGGCGCACGGCCTGCGCCATCTCGACACCCACCGGCCCGCCGCCGAGGACGAGCATCCGGCGCGGGACGGCCTTCATCCCGGTCGCCTCGCGGTTGGTCCAGATCCCGTCGAGCTCGGACAGGCCCGGGATCGGCGGGATGATCGGGTCCGCGCCGTTCGCCAGCACGATGTCCTCGGCCGTGTACGCCACGCCGTCGACCTCGACCACGCCGGTCCCGGCCAGCCTGCCGCTGCCGCGCAGCAGATCGATGCCGTTATCCGCCAGCCAGCGTTCCTGCCCGGCGTCGGAGTAGTCGGAGACCATGAAGTCCCGCCAGGCCAGCGCCGCCTCCGCGTCGACCTCCGCGGTGGCAGACGCCTCGCGCGCTCCGTGCACCGCCTCGCCTGGCCGCAACAGCGTCTTCGACGGGATGCACGCCCAATACGAGCACTCCCCTCCGACCAGCTCGCGCTCGACGACGGCGACCCGCAGCCCGCCCTCGGCGAGCGCGCCCGCGCAGTGCTCGCCGGGCGAGCCGGCGCCCATCACGATGACGTCGTAGTCGGAGCTCATGAGACGCTCCGGGCGGCGGGGGCGATGTCAGGACGCATCGAAGTAGTCATGGCTGATCTCCTTGCAGACGGCTGTGACGCTAGGGATCGAGGTCGATTCGCACCGTCAGCAGGCTGGTGCCCAACGTGCGTACGACGAACGCGTTGAGCGCACGTCCGGGCTTACCGCGAGCGATCTGCCTCTGGCGCTGGCGGGGGTCGTCGTCAGCGACGAGACGCGCGGTCCCGGTGCGCCACCGCGAGCGAATGCCGCGGTCGCGGACCTTGACGCGGACGCTCGGGTTGCGCTGGATGTTGCGCACATAGCCGGCCCTGAGCCCGTGCTCGGTGACGATCCAGAAGGTGTCGCCGACCAAGCCGTTGCCGACCGGGGTCTGACGCGGCAGACCGCTCGTGCGCCCGATGGTCTCCAAGAGCGCGTAGGACGGAGGCACCAACCCCGCGGCGAACAGCGCCTTCACCGGCGGGTTGAACACGTACTTCTGAAACGCATGGACGATTCGGTGCTTCATCGCCTCGGCCACCCCGGCGAGACTATCGCCGTCGGCCGCCGGGGCCGTCGCGAGCCCGTGCGCCGCCACTCAGGCCCGGTCGTTGGAGCGTCGTGCGAGGTGGTGCTCGGCGAGCGTCATGAGGGCGCGCGTGGCCGGTGAGAGCCTGACGTTGCGCCTGCTGACGAAGGCGAAGACCTCGTGCAACGGCGGGTCGAGCGGCACGGCGGTGAGCCGGTCGCCGTATCCGAGACAGTCGATGAGCGCGCGGGTGACGAGGGTGTCACAGAGACCGCGGGCGGCGAGCTCGAGGGCGGCGTGCGCGTGCTGCACCTCGATACGTGGTCGGATGGTGATCCCTGCGCGCTGGGCGCGCTCGGCGAGCTGTCGGCGAGTGGGATCCTCGTCGCCCCATCGGGCTTCTGGGAGCACCAGTACGGCCTGGCCGAGCTGCTCGATGGTGACGGAGCTCTCGAGCGCGCCCGAGCGCGCGCTGGCGTACACGACCTCGAACTGCGCCACGGCAGGGCTGACCTCCAGCCCTTCGTCGTCGATCGGCAGCGCCACCAGTCCGGCTTCCAGGCGCCCGGCGCGGACGGCGTCCGCGAGCTCGCTGGAGTTCTGGCCGACGACCCGGATGGCCACCTCCGGATGCCGCTGCGCGAAGTCCTCGACGAGGCCGGGCAGCAGCAGGTGCTCGGCGGTGCTGAACGTCCCCAGCGACGCGATCCCCCCGGCCAGGGTGCGCGCCCGCCGCACGATGTCGGATGCTGCGCCGGCCGCCGCGAGCGTGCGCTCAGCCTCGGGCCGCAGCAACCGGCCGGCGTCGGTGAGCTCCAGACGGCGGCCGGTGCGTACGAAGAGCGCCACGCCGAGCTCGGCTTCGAGGTGGGCGACCTGCTCGGAGACGCTCGGGCGGGCGAGGCGCAGCACGTCCGCAGCGGCGGTGAAGGAGCCGTGCTGGGCCGCGGCGAGGAAGTACGTCAACTGCTGAAGCGTCATGGCGTTCCCGTAGGAATCTCCTACGGCAAGCGCAGTCAATCAGCTCTCGCCCGCCGACGCGCGGAGCCCGATACTCCGCAGCATGACCCGGGGAAATTACTGTGTAATCGGCGCCGGGGCGGCCGGGCTCGGCGCGCTCCAGGTGCTGACCGACGAAGGATTCTCCGTCGACTGCTTCGAGCGCAACGATCGCGTCGGCGGGCACTGGCACACCGACTACGACTGCCTGCACCTGATCACGCCGCGCGACTCGTCGGGCTTCGACGGGTGCCCGATGCCGTCGGAGTACCCGCTCTTCCCGAGCCGCGACCAGATGCGCGACTACATCCTGGAGTTCGCCGCCCGGCACGGACTGGGAGCCCACATACGGTTCAACACGGCCGTTACGTCGGCGCGGCCGCTCGGCGCGAACGGCCTCGACGGCTGGGAGATCACGACCTCGGACGGCGAACGCCGCACCTACGACGGCGTGATCGTCGCCAACGGTCACCTCTGGGACCCGTTCGTGCCGGACTACCCGGGGGTCTTCGACGGACAGGTGCTGCACTCCGGCCGCTACCGGCACACCGGGGACCTCGAGGGCGAGCGCGTGCTCGTCGTGGGAGCCGGTAACTCGGGCTGTGACCTCGCCGTCGACGCCGCGCAGGCCGGCTTCCGCACCACCGTCTCGGTGCGCAACGGGCTCGTCTTCCAACCCAAGACGCTGTTCGGGCGCCCGCGCTCGGAGCTCCCGCTGCTCGCCCGCCTGCCGGTCCGCGCTCAGGAGCGCGTGACGCGCGCGCTCATCGACGTCGCTCTCGGCCGCCCCGAGCGGTACGGATTGCCCGCGCCCGCCACCCGCAACCTGCACCGCAACCGCCCGGTCGTCAACGGCCAGCTCCTGCACTTCATCCACCACGGGCGCGTGTGCGTCGCACCCGGCATCGAGCGCATCGACGGCCACGACGTGCACTTCACGGACGGTACGTGCCGCGCGTTCGACACGATCGTCTATGCGACCGGCTTCAAGGTGACGCTCCCCTTCCTCGAGCCGACGTCACTTCGGTGGGCAGACGGCGTCCCACTGCGCGTGGCCGGGATGACGCTTCCCGTCGGCCTGGAGCGGCTGTTCTTCGTCGGTCTCGCCGCCCCTCGCGGCCCGCAGCTGCCGGTCTACTCGGCGCAGGCACGACTGATCGCCAAGTTCATGGCCGCCCCCGCGGAGTTCGCGCCGTCTGCGTTCTTAACGCGCTCATCGCGACCCGAGTCGCGGATCGACATCCCCCGCCACGAATGGCAGCGCGACATCGACCGCACGCACCGACGCATCGCCCGCGTCCTCCGCCGCACGCGGGTCCTCGACGCACCTTGTCCCGACAGCCGTCGCGACCCGCACGACCTCCTGGCCATCCACGGATGAGCGTGGCGGTCGTCACGGGCGAGACGCTGACCGCGACCGGCGGCGGCGCATTCCGATGAGCACGCCCGGCCGCCTCGACGGCCGCGTCGCCGTCGTCACCGGGGGTGCACGCGGCCAGGGCGCGTCGCACGCCGAGCGCCTCGCCCGCGAAGGGGCGACCGTGATCAGCGTCGACGTCCTCGACGACGCCGGTGAGGAGACCGCCGAACGCCTTCGCGCCGACGGGCTGGACGTCAGCTACCGCCACCTCGATGTCACCGACCGGGCCTGCTGGAAGGCGCTGGTGACGGACTGCGAACGCCTGGACGTCCTCGTCAACAACGCCGGCATCATCCACGTCTCGCCGCTGATCGAGGAGACGCTCGCCGCCTGGAACGCGCTGTTCGCGGTCAACGCCACCGGCACGCTTCTCGGCATGCAGGCAGCGATCCCGGCGATGCGGGCGGTCGGCGCCGGCTCGATCATCAACGTGGCGAGCATCTTCGGAGTCACCGGTTCGGAAGGCTATGTCGCCTACACGGCGAGCAAGGCGGCCATCATCGCCATGACGAAGACCGCGGCACTCGAGCACGCCGCCGACGGGATCCGCGTCAACGCGGTCTGCCCCGGGGGCGTCTCGACGCCCATGAACGAGAACGAGCCCGAAGGCGGCGTCGTCGCCCTCACCCCGCTCGGCCGCCGAGCGCACGTCAGCGAGATCTCAGGCGCCATCGCCTATCTCGCGAGCGACGACGCGAGCTTCGTCACCGGGACCGAGCTCGTCATCGACGGCGGCTACCTCGCGCGCTGACTGCTTCCCGGCTCGGCGCGGCGGAGTTGCGCACCCGCGGCCGAGGCCCGAGACTGTACGTCGCCGGCGGCCCGAAGTCGGTCCTCGTCGTTCTGTGATCCGACCCGAAGGAGCGCAGTGAGCACGAACGCCTCTCCTCCCGAGCCAGGGCAGCCGATCGTCTTCCGCCGCGGGACCGTGCTGACCATGAACGACGCCCACGAACTGCTCGACGAGGGGGACGTCCTCGTCGTCGGGGACCGCATCGAGGCGGTCGGCCCCGCCCTGGAGGTCCCGGGGGGGACGTTCGAGATCGACGCCGCGGACGGCATCGTCATGCCGGGCATGATCGACACGCACCGGCACATGTGGCAGACGGCGATGCGCGGCTACGGCGCCGACTGGACGCTCAGCCAGTACTTCGTCTTCTACTACCTCGAGCACGGCAAGATCTTCCGGCCCCAGGACATCCAGGCGGGCAACCTGCTGTCCGCCATCGAGTCGCTCGATGCCGGCGTGACCACGACGGTCGACTGGTCGCACGGCCTCCAGACGATCGACCACGCCGACGCCGCCGTCGACGCCCTGGAGGCCGTCCCCGGCCGCTTCGTCCTCGCCTACGGCAACCTCCAGCAGGGCCCGTGGGAATGGTCGACGTCACCGGACTTCAAGCGCTTCATCGACCGGCGCTTCGGGGGCGGCGGCGACATGCTCGGCTTCCACATGGCGTTCGACGTCACGGGCGACCCCGCGTTCCCCGAGAAGGCGGCGTTCGAGGTCGCGCGCGAGCTGGGCGTGCCGGTCACCACGCACGCCGGCGTGTGGGGCGCGACGAACGACGACGGCATCCGGCTGATGCACGAGCACGGCTTCATGACGCCGGAGAACATCTTCGTCCACGCCGCGACGCTGACCGAGGACTCCTACCACCGCATCGCCGCCACCGGCGGGTCGGTGTCCGTCTCGACGGAGAGCGAGCAGAGCGCCGGTCAGGGCTATCCGCCGACCTGGCAGCTCCGCCGCCACGACATCCCCGTGTCGCTGTCGATGGACACGAGCGTGTGGTGGAGCGGCGACCTCTTCTCGGCCATGCGCGCCACGCTCGGCGCTGACCGCTCGCGCGAGCACCTCGAGGCCCACGCGAAGCAGGAGACCGTCACCAACCATCACCTCCGCGCCGAGCAGGTGGTCGACTGGGCGACACGCGGCGGAAGCCGCGCCCTGCGGCTCGACTCGGCGATCGGAAGCCTCGAGCCCGGCAAGAAGGCCGATGTCGTGCTGATCAAGAACGAGGACTCGCCGGTCATGTTCCCCGTGCTGCATCCGTACGGGCACGTCGCGTTCCAGGCCCAGCGCGGGGACGTGCACACCGTGCTCGTCAACGGACGCGTGGTCAAACATCACAACCGCCTCGTCGGCGTCGACCTCGCGGCCGCCCGGCGGGCGGTCGAGGACACCGTGGAGTTCGCGATGCGCGAGCTGGGCGACGCCTGGACCGCCGGCATGCATCCGGAGATCCCGGAGACGACGATCCTCGACAATCCCTACATGTACACGGAATGGGACGCCGGCACGGCGCAGTGGAAGAAGCGGGAGGAAGCCAGATGAGCACGACTACGGCACAGACGAGCGAGAGGCTTGCGCGGATCGTGCCCGAGGCGCTCGCGGCCCTCCACGAGGTGCTCGAGCGCCACCGTGTGACGGAGGAGGAGTGGCACGCCGTGCTCGCGTTCCTGACCGACGTGGGCAGGGCGGACGAGTTCGTCCTGCTCTCCGACGTCACGCGCACGTCAGTTCTGATCGACGCCATGTCGCACAGCGCCGACGAGGCGGCCACGGCCACCGACGTCGAGGGCCCGCTCTACGTGGAGAACCCGCCGTGGCGCGAGGCGCCGGTCAAGATCTACGAGGCATACGAGGGGAGCGAGGACGGCGAGGTGCTCTTCGTCCGCGGCACCGTGACGTCGACGGACGGCACGCCGCTGCCCGACGCCGTGATCGACATCTGGCAGACCGGTCCAAGCGGCGGCTACGACATCTGGGACGAGCGCCAGCCGGAGTTCAACTTCCGCGGGCGCTTCGGCGTCGCCGAGTCGGGCGAGTACGAGTTCCAGACGATGGTGCCGAAGCCGTACACGGTGCCGACCGACGGGCCGGTGGGCCGCTACCTCGAGGCGGTCGGCCAGCATCCGTGGCGCCCCGCCCACATCCACTTCAAGGTGACCGCGGATGGCCACGAGCCGCTGGTGACGCAGGTGTTCTTCCCGGACGACCCGTACCTCGAGAACGACACGATCGGCGCCGTGAAGGCCGCCCTCGTGCGGCCGCTGGAGCGCCACGACGGCGCCGAGCGCGGGCTCGACGCGCCGTTCTCCACCTGCGACTTCGACATCAGGCTGCGCCGCTCGGGCTGAGACGGTGCGCTTCGCCAGCTGCTCGCTGGGGGACCGGCGGTTCGCCGGCCTCGTCGACGGCGACGTCGTGCGGCCGCTGCGCGACGTCACCGAGCTCGGCGCGGGAACGCCCGCGGAGCTGCTCGCGGATCCGCCGCTGAGCGACGAGCGGGTGCCGCTGGCCGACGTGGAGCTGAGACCCGTCGTCCCGCACCCGGGCAAGGTGATCTGCATGGGGCTCAACTACGCGGAGCACGTGGACGAGGGCGTCTACGACGTGCCGGACTACCCCGTGCTGTTCTCGAAGTTCGCCGAGACGCTGGTGGCGGCCGGACAGCCGATCCTGGTCCCACCGGAGTCGTCGGCGGTCGACTACGAGGCCGAGCTGGCGTTCGTGATCGGGCGCCCCGCGCGCCGGGTGTCCGGGGCCGCCGCCCTCGACGCGGTGGGCGGCTACACGATCGCCAACGACGTCAGCATGCGCGACTACCAGTACCGCACGCACCAGTGGCTCCCCGGCAAGAACTGGGCCGCGTCAACGCCGCTCGGGCCGTTCCTGGTCACGCCCGACGAGGTCGGCGACCCGCACGCGCTCGACATCTCGCTCGAGCTCAACGGCGAGCGGATGCAGTCGGGCAACACGCGCCAGTTCATCTTCGACATCCCCGCGATCGTCGCGGCGATCTCCGAGTTCACTCCGCTCGCGCCCGGCGACGTGGTGCTGACCGGGACGCCGAGCGGCGTCGGCTACCGGCGCGACCCCAAGGTGCTGTTGCGCGACGGCGACCGCGTGGCGGTCGAGGTCGAGCGCGTCGGCCGGCTCGAGAACCCCATCGTGGCCGAGCGGGCTTGACCGCCGTCCACACGATCACGTTCGACAACCTCGGCGAGGTCGCCGCGCTGCATCGCGGCGAGTTCCCGGAGGGCGAGCCGCTCGGCCGGCACTTCTCCGTCACGCGCGCGCTGCCGCGGATCCTCGACCTGCTCGAGGAGAGCGGCCTGCGGGCGACGTTCTTCGTCGAGGGCCTCAACGCGGAGCTCTATCCGGACACGCTGGCGGCAATCGCCGCCGCGGGGCACGAGGTTGCCTACCACGGGTGGTGTCACGAGGAGTGGGCGGGCCTCGACGCCGGCGAGGAGGCGCGGCTGCTCTCGCGCGGCGTGCGGGCGCTGGACGAGCTCGGTCTGCGGCCACGCGGCTTCCGCCCTCCCGGCGGCGAGCTGACCGCCGCGTCGCTCCCGCTCCTGCGCGAGCACGGGTTCGGGTATTGCTCGCCGGCGGGCGACGCGGTGGGCGTGCGCGAGGGGCTGGCGATCGTGCCGTTCGCGTGGCCGCTGGTCGACGCCTACCACTACCTCCCCCGCTTCGCGGCCCTGCGTGGCTCGGACGCGCCCCACCCGCCGGCGGAGCTCGCGCGTGTCCTTCGCGCCGCGCTGCAAGATCGCCAGACTTCGGTCGTGTTCCATCCGTTTCTGGCCGAGCCGGAGGAGCGGTTCGACGTCATGCGCGGGCATCTGCACGCCGTCCGGGAGCTGGTGGATCGCGGCGAGCTCCGGTGCGCCCCGTACCGTGAGGTCGCCGCATGAGGCTTCCTGTCATCCCGACGACGCTCGTGGGCAGCTACCCGCAGCCCGACTGGCTGATCGACCGTGAGCGGCTGCTGAGCAACCTCCCTCCGCGCGTGCGCGCGCGGGAGCTGTGGCGCGTGCCGGAGCCGTTCCTGGCGGAGGCGCAGGACGACGCGACAGCCCTCGCCATCCGGGACTTCGAGCGCGCGGGGCTCGACATCCTCACGGACGGCGAGATCCGCCGCGAGAGCTACTCCAACCGCTTCGCGACGGCGCTCGAGGGCATGGACATCGACAACCCGGCGATGGTGCTCGGGCGCACAGGCAAGAAGAACTCCGTGCCGCGCGTGGTCGGCCGGATCCGGCGGGCGCGGCCGGTCGAGGTCGACGACCTGCGGTTCCTGCGCGCGAACACCGGACGGCCGGTGAAGATCACGCTCCCCGGCCCGTTCACCATGAGCCAGCAGGCGGCGAACGAGGCCTACCCGGAGCCGTCGGACCTCGCGATGGACCTGGCCATAGCCGTCAACGACGAGATCCGCGACCTGTTCGCCGCCGGCGCCGACGTGGTGCAGATCGACGAGCCGTGGCTCCAGGCCCGCCCGGACGAGGCCCGCGAGTACGCGGTCGCCGCCATCAACCGCGCCGTGGAGGGCATCGAGGGCACGACCGCGCTGCACACCTGCTTCGGCTATGCCCACGTCGTCACGGAGAAGCCGCCGGGATATTCCTTCTTCGCCGAGCTCAACGACTGCGCCGTGGACCAGATCGCCATCGAGTCCGCGCAGCCGCGACTCGACCTCTCGATCCTGCAGGAGATCCGGGACAAGACCATCATCCTCGGGGTGCTCGACCTCTCCGACGACTCGCCGCCCGAGACGGCCGACGAGGTCGCCGCGCGCATCGAAGGCGCGCTCGCGTTCGTCGAGCCCGAGCGGTTGCAGGTCGCCCCGGACTGCGGCATGAAGTACCTCTCGCGCGATGTCGCCTTCGCCAAGCTCAGCGCTCTCGTCGAAGGCGCCGCGAGCGTCCGGGCCAGGGTCTCGTAACGAGGACTGGATCGCCGCGCTGAGCCGGGCGGTCGCGCTCGGCTCGCCGCGCAGCTGAGCCAGACCCGGGCGGGGACCGGGGTGTCGACCCAGGGACCCACGGGCGCGACCGACGCCCCGCTACGGGACTGTAAGGTCGTACCCAACCGTCTGGAGTCCGAATGAACACCGACTATGACGTGATCGTCATCGGCGGCGGCTCGCCCGGCGAGCACGCCGCCGGTGCACTGGCCGAGGGCGGCCTGCGCGTGGCGATCGTCGAGCGTGAGCTCGTCGGCGGCGAGTGCTCCTACTGGGCGTGCATCCCGTCCAAGGCGCTGCTGCGGCCCGGCGAGGCGGTCCACGGCGCGCGCGACGCGGCGGCGACCGCCGAGGTCGACGTCGAGGCGGCGCTGGCGTGGCGCGACTTCATGGTCTCCAATTACTCCGACGCTGGCCAGGAGCGCTGGCTCGCGGACAACGGCATCGCCCTGCTGCGCGGCACGGGGCGGCTCGCCGGCCCCTGCGCGGTGGAGGTCGACGGCAACCGCTACACGACCGAGAACGTCGTGCTCGCCAACGGCGCCGAGCCGATCATCCCGCCGATCCGGGGCCTGCGGGAGCTTGACGGCGTGTGGACGAACCGCGAGGTGACCGCCATGAAGGACGTGCCGCGCCGGCTGCTCGTGCTCGGCGGCGGGCCGGTCGGGGTGGAGATGGCGCAGGCGGTCCGCCGCCTCGGTGGCGAGGTGGCGCTCATCCAGCGTTCCGAGCGCGTACTCCCGCGCGAGGCCCCGCGCCTCGGCGAGCGGCTCGGCGAGGTCCTGCGCCGCGACGGGATCGAGCTGCTCCTCGGCGCGGACGTGACCGCCGCGCGGCGCGAGCGAAGCGGCGACGAGCGCGAAGCGCGAGGCAGGAGCGGGGACTACGTGTTGGAGCTGGGCGACGGCCGCGAGCTGCGCGGCGACCGCCTGCTCGTGGCCACCGGCCGGCGCCCGCGCGTCAACGGGATCGGCCTGGAGACCCTCCGCATGGTCCCCGACGCCCGCGGCATCCCGGTCGACGAGCACCTGCGTGCCGGCGAGCGGCTGTGGGCGATCGGCGACGTCACCGGCCTGTGGCCGCTCACCCACGTCGGCAAGTACCAAGCCAGGATCGTCGCCGCCAACATCCTCGGCGAGCCGCGCAAGGCCCACTACGAGGCCGTCCCGCGCGTCGCCTACACGGACCCGCAGGCCGCCGCCGTCGGCGCCACCGACGACAGTTTCAGCGCGACCGTGCGGCTGTCAGACGTCGCGAAGACCGCCACTTACACGCACGCCTACGCCGAGTCCAACGGCTACCTCACCCTGCTCAGCGACGGCGAGCGGCTGACCGGCGCCCACGCGCTCGGACCCGACGCCGGCGAGTGGCTCCAACAGGCCACGCTGGCCATCCGCGCCCGCGTCCCGCTCGACGTCCTCACCGACACCATCCAGCCCTTCCCGACCTTCTCGGAGATCTACCTCGCCGGCCTGAAGGCGCTCCGGAAGGAGATCGCCCCGGCACAGCGGGCCGCGGAGGTGGCGTCATGAGCGCCCGCGATCGTGCCCACCGGGTCGTCATCGTCGGCGGCGGGTTCGGCGGACTCCAGGCGGCGCGCGGGTTGCGCCGCGGGCCCGTGGAGATCACGCTCATCGACCGGCGCAACTTCCACCTGTTCCAGCCGCTGACCTACCAGGTCGCGACCGGAGCGGTGTCGCCGGGCGAGGTCGCCTATCCGCTGCGGGCCGTGTTCAAGCGCGACCGCAACGTGCACGTGCTGCTCGCCGAGGTCGAGCGCTTCGACCTCGAGCGGCGCGAGGTGGTCCTCCGGCCGGTGGCCGGGATCCCGGCACCCGAGCCGGTGCCCTATGACACGCTGATCGTCGCGGGTGGCTCGCACTACTCGTACTTCGGCCACGACGAGTGGAGCGCCCACGCGGCCGAGGTGAAGTCGCTCGAGAGCGCGCTGACCGTGCGCAGCCGCATCCTGGCCGCCTTCGAGGCCGCCGAGATCGAGCGCGATCCCGACCGGCGCGGCGAGTGGTTGACGTTCGTGGTGGTCGGCGCCGGTCCCACCGGTGTCGAGATGGCCGGCCAGATCGGCGAGCTCGCCCGGGACACCCTGCGCGGCGACTTCCGCGCTGCCGATCCCGGCAGCGGCCGCATCCTGCTCGTCGAGGCCGCCGACCGCGTGCTCACCGGGTTCCCGCCGTCCCTATCGAAGAAGGCCGAACGCTCGCTCCGCCGGCTGGGCGTGACGCCGGTGCTCGGCGGCACCGTCGTCGACGTCGACGAGACGGGCGTCACGATCGAGCAAGCGGAGGGCGGGACACAACGCATCCCGGCCCGTACGGTCGTCTGGGCCGCCGGCGTGACCGCGTCCGGGCTCGCCTCGACGCTGGCCGAGCTCACCGGCGCCGAGCAGGACCGCGCCGGCCGCGTGACGGTCGAGGCGGACCTCACGCTCCCCGGCCATCCCGAGGTCTTCGCTCTCGGCGACATGGTCCGTGTCCGCGGCCGCGACGGCGCGGCGGTGGCGCTCCCCGGCGTGGCGCCGGTTGCCATGCAGCAGGGGCGCTACGCGGCGAAGGCCGTCCGCGCCCGCCTGGAGGGCCGCGTCGCGCCACCGTTCCGCTACCGCGACAAGGGCAACCTGGCCACCATCGGCCGCGCCGCGGCGGTCGCCGACATCAAGGGCGTGAAGATCAGCGGCCTCCTCGCCTGGATGACCTGGCTGGTCGTGCACCTGTTCTACCTGGTGGGCTTCCAGAACCGCCTCCTCGTCCTCATCCGCTGGTCCATGAGCTTCGCGACGCGCGGCCGCGGCGCCCGGCTGATCACGGACCCGCACGACGCCGAGGCTCCCGGACGTCCAGCTGGCTCCCCCGGCGGCGCGCAGGATGAGCTCGTGGGCGCCCGGCACGCGCCATGACGACCTGGCCCACCAGCGGATCAGGCGCCGCCGACAGCCGCGGCGCTGACGCCGCACTCGTGGACCGTCTCGGTGCACGCCTGGGACCCGCGGCCACGTTCGCGACGACCGAGCACTTCAATCTCCAGACCGCCCGCGCGGTCACCGTCTCCGAAGCGAACGGGCGCGCCAGCATCTACCTCGCTGCCGTGTCCAGCAACCTGATCGCGCTTGCCTTCATCGCTCAGATGTCCGGGCTCGGAGGGGCGTTCTACGCGTTCGCGCTGATCCTGTTGCCGGTATTGGCGTTCGTCGGGGCCGTGACATTCCGGCGTCTGGTCCAGTCCTCGATCGAGGAGATGGCATACGCGTATCGCATCGGGCTCCTGCGCAGCTTCTACCTGCGACTCTCGCCGGAGCTCGAGCCATACCTCGCCGTCGTGCGAGGGACACGCCCGGCGGCACCCGGCGCATGGCAGCTGACGCTGACCACGGCCGGGATGGTCGCGGTAGTCAACAGCGTCGTGGTGGCGGCCACCGCCGGCCTGGTGCTGGAGGTGGCAGGCGTCGACTCGCTCGCGATTCCGGTTGCCGTCGGAGGGGTCATCGGAGCCGGTGCCTACTCGTTGCACGAACGCCACCACCGTCGCGCGCGCGACGCCTACAGCCCCGAAGCCGTCGATCAGGCCGCGATCTTCGTCCCACCTGCGCATCCGGCAGGATTGCCCTAGGCAGGCAATCGCGAGCACGGAAGGACGTCATGACCGCCAAACGGGCTGATGGGTATTCGATCGCGGGCCGCGAGGACGCGCTCGACTTCATGGCGGACTACCCCGAGTACGGGGAGCAGCGGTGGTACACGAAAGCGGTCGGGGCGGAGCAGGTCTCGTTCAGCTGGCGCAGGATGCTGCCGGGAACCGGCGGCCGCGGCAGCTACGGCCACCGCCATCCGGGTCACGAGGAGATGTACTTCGTGGTCTCGGGCGTTGTCACGTTCAAGATCGGCGACGACGTCTTCGAGGCGGGACCCAGGACGGCGGTCCGGATCGGTGGCGAGGCATTCCGCTCGGTCCACAACGACAGCGACGCGGAGGCGGAGCTGCTCATCTTCTCGACCCGTGTCGAGCAGCCCCGGACCGAGAAGCAGGACGGCTTCTGGACGTCGGGGTGACTACTCGCCGGACCGCGGTGGCCGCAGCCCGGCGTCGTCGAGCGCGGCGGCCACGAGCTGGTCGTAGCGGCCGCTCTCGAGGTCTGCGAGCGGGTCCCGCGTGTAGCGCATGAGGCGCTCGTACGGGAGGCCGTAGGCGGCGCGCATCGCGAGCGTGCGCTCGCGTTCCTTGGTCAGCGTGGGACCGATCGCGCGCGCGGCGGCGGTCAAGCGCTTCACCGTCGCGATCCGGCCCGGCAGGTAACGCCAGAGCACGGCGGCCGCCGGCAGCAGGAAGAACAGCGCCCCCAGCACGTTCGCCAGGTAGTTCACATCCTCCTCGCCCTCGCGCCCCGCCTCCGCGATCTCGCCACCCGCGCCCTCGCCGGCGTCCTCGAGCGCTCCGGCGAGCGGCTCACCGACGACGGGCACGCCGCCGACCGCGTCGCCGGCTGACTCGAAGCCGCGCTGGATCGCGCCGCCGGCGTCGGTGACACCACGCGGAACGCTCGCGATCTCCCCGACCGCGTCGTGCACCCTCAATCCGAGCCAGGCAAGGAGCACGAGCAGCAGGAGCACGAGGAGATCGCTGAGAAGCGTGGCGGTTCTGGAGGCGGGTATGTCGGAGTAGAAGCGCATCAAGACGGCTTCTACCCGGCCAAGGTCGTCAGGAGGAGGACGCGGACCCCAGCGCCTCCATGTTCCTGGTCACGACCTCCATCGTCCGGCCGAGCTCCTCGGTGGGGCTGAACTCCACCACCTCGGTGCCGGCGTAGAGGATCGGCGTGTGGCCGGGGCCGACGTAGTACGCGTCGCCGCCCTCGAACACCTCCTCGGTGTCACCTGAGCGGAACGCGAGCTTGCCCTTGATCACGTAGCCCATGTGCTCGCACTGGCACTCGTCGTTGGGGAGCCCCCTGAACAGCGGGGCCAGGTCGGCGTCCTCGGTGTAGGACTCGAAGCCGACCGTCCAGCCGTCCGCGAAGTGCTCGAAGTGGCCTTCGTAGCCCTCGAGCGTCTCGTGCTCGGACGCCGTGACCTTCGATGCCTTCGGCATTGTCCACCTCCTGTTCGGTTCTGTGCACTCAGGCGGTCGCGGATTACCATTGCGCTTGAACCGCGGTTCAAGTCAAGGGCAGATCAGACGTGGATGGATTCCCGGAGCTGACGATCGGCGAGGTGGCGCGACGCGCCGGCGTCGCGACCTCCTCGATCCGCTACTACGAGCGGATCGGCCTGCTCCCCAAGCCCGATCGTGCAGGGGGCCAGCGGCGCTACGACGCGGAGGTGCTGGGCAAGCTGGGATTCATCGGCGTCGCCCAGAGCGCCGGCTTCAAGCTGCGGGAGATCAAGGAGCTGATCGACGGGGCCGAAGGCCTCGGCGCGCCGATGCGCTCACTCTCCAGCCAGAAGCTCGGCGAGGTCGAGGCCCTCCTCGAGCGCACCAAGGCGATGAAGGGCTGGCTCGAGGTCGCGCAGCAGTGTGGCTGCGCGACCCCAGCGGAGTGCGCCCTCTTCCCGGGACCCGGCGAGGAGCACGCGGGGGCCGACCTGACGCTGCGAGTCGTGCAGGTGGCCGGCAAGGACTGCCGCCGGCCGCCGGCCGCGGGCTGACTCGCACCCGCGCTTGCATCGGACCCTCGAGAGCGCGACGATCCCACGGTCGATCGAGGAGAGGAGACCCCGTGGCCGGTGTGGAGACCATCGACTTCGATTCGCCTGACGAGACGCGGACGCCCGACAAGACGCAGGTGGATGTGGTGCGCATCGGCGGGACGACCGCCGCGCGATTCGCGTTCGAGCCGGGCTGGCGGTGGTCGGAATGCGTGAAGCCCGTCGCCGGAACCGAGAGCTGTCAGGCGCGCCACGTCGGCGTCGCCCAGTCCGGCCGCATCGCCGTCCGGCACGAGGACGGAACCGAGACCGAGATCGCCGCGGGTGACGCGTACGTCATCGAGCCGGGCCACGACGCGTGGGTCGTCGGCAACGAGCGGTTCGTCGGCTTCGAGTTCGAGCAGCGGGCGGCCGAGGAGTACGCGAAGGGCTGAGTTCGCGGCCTAGCTGGCGAGCAGCCCGAGCTCGCTCGCGCGGTGCGCGGCTTCGACCCGGGACCGGCAGTCGAGCTTGCGCAGGATGTTGCGGACGTGCATGTCGACGGTGCGCGGGCTCAGGAACAGCTCGTGCGCGATCTCGCGATTCGTGCGCCCGGCCGACAGGAGGCGCACGACCTCGAGCTCGCGGCGCGACAGCCCGGCGCCGTCCGCGTCGGCGGCCGCGCGGACGCCGAGGCGGCGGCTCACCGACTCGCCGAGGAGGGAGACCTTCCGCGCGGCGTCGGCCGCCAGCGGGCGCGCGCCGAGCCGGCGCGCGAGGCGATAGGCCCCGCTGAGCCGCTCGAGCGCGAGCTCGCGTTCCCCGGCGGCGGCCAGCGCGACGCCGGCGCGCAGCTCGACCTGCGCTCGCTCGAACGGCATGTCGAGGTCGCTGTGCAGCTCGAACGCGCGCGTGATCTGCTCGGCCGCGGTCACCGCGTCGCCGTCCAGCAGGGCGCTCTCGCCGATCGCGCAGGCCAGGGCGGCGAGCGCGTCCGGATGTCCCGTCTGTGACGCGATCCGGCTGAGCGCCTGCGTGCACTCGTGGGCACCGTCGGCGTCCTCCCGGCTCGCGTAAAAGGAGGCGCCCCAGCGCAGGCCGGCGATCGCGTAGTGGCGGTCATCGGACTCCTGCCACAGCGACAGCAGCGAGCGGCAGTGCTCACGCGCCTCGGCGTCCGCAGCCTCGGCGGCCGCGACGCAGGCGAGCGCCGCGGTGGAGTCGATCGTCATGTTGTAGTGACGCGCACGCGAGGCGGCGGTCCGGCACGAGGTGAGCATCCGCCGCGCGGAGCTGAGGCGTCCCTCGCCGGCGTGGATGGCGCCCAACAGCCCCTCGGCGACCCAGACGGCCGTGCCCCCCGCGATCAGGTCGCGGCACATCTCCGCTGCGCGCGCCCACTGGCCGCGCTCGCGAAGGACGTAGGCGAGACAGGTCACGCAGGCCACCTCGACGCCGGCATCGCCGGTGCCTTCACACAGCTCGAGGGCGGTCTCGAGCGCCTGCTCGGCTTGACGGAGGTCCGCCCCGTCATAGAGCGCGAGGCTCAGCCGCTGGTACAGCTCGGCCGCCACGACGGTCATGTCGTGATCGAGCGCGGTCGCCAGCGCCTCACGGACCGTCTCCACCCCCGCCGCGTGGTCGTCGTGCTTGGCGCGCGCCACCCCTTCGAGGCCGATCGCGCGCAGCCGGAGGTCGAGCCGCTTCGCACGGTCGGCCTCCTGCTGGGCGCGCCGGGCGAGCTCGATCGCCTCGCCGTGCCGGGCGGCGCTCCGCCGCTGGTTGGCCATCGCGACGAGCTCGACGGCGGCGTCGGCCGGACCGCCGTGGGCGGCGAACCCCGCCGCCGCAAGGCGCCTGGCCGCGAACGCCGGCTCCCGCTCGCCGCGCAGCTCCAGCACACCCGCGAGCCGGCGCTGGGCCGCAGCCCGGCCGAACCCGGTTCGCGCATCGGCGACCTCGCGCCACGCGCGCGCCGCTTCGGCGAGCTCTCCCGCCAGCTCGGAGCAGCGCGCGTAGCGCTCGAGCGCCTCCGCGCGCTCGTCGTCGTCCTCCTCGGCGGGCCACAGCTCGAGCGCCTTGCGTCCCGCCTCGGCACCGTCGCGGAAGGCGTGGACCGCCTCGGACTCGGCCGCGGCCCGCAACAGCGCGGCACGGGCACGCGCGGTGTCGCCCGCGCCGAGCCAGTGCGTGGCGATCTCGCGGCTCGGCGCGGCCGCGGCCTCGAGCGCCTCGCCGATCGCGCGGTGCAGCGAACGTCGCCGCATCCATGGGACGTCGGCATACAGGGCCTCGCGCGCGAGCGCGTGGCGCAGGACCGCGATACCGCCGCCCTGCTCGCGGGCGAGCCCGCGCTCGAGCAGCTCTCCGACCCCCTCGGCGCTCGACAGCGACACGACCAGGTCGAGATCGAAGGCCTCGCCGGCGACAGCGGCGGCGGCCGCCGCGGCGCGCCCCTGCTCCGACAGCTCCGACGCGGAGATGAGGACCGCGTCGCGCACCGTCTCCGGCAGCGGAACCTCGCCGTGACGGGCGAGCTGGAGCCCCTGGCGCCCGGGCTCGAGCGCGCCGCTCACGCGCAGCGCACCGGCAAACTCCTCGATGAAGAACGGCGTTCCCTCCGTCGCGTCGAGCACGGCACCGACGAGCGACGGCGCCAGCGGACCCCCGAGCACGGCCGCCAGCAGCCGGCCCGTGTCCTCCCGCCCGAGTGGGCCCAGCGTCACTTCGTCCAGGCGACCGGCCCGGCGCAGCTCGTGCCGCAGCCGCCGGAGCCCGTGATCCCGTGGCAGACCGTCCGAGCGATACGCGCCCAGGACGAGCACGGAGAGCTCGCCGAGCGGCTCCGCCATCGCCGACAGCAGCTCGAGCGTCGCCTCGTCGGACCACTGGAGGTCGTCGAGGACCATCAGCACGAGCTGCTCGCGTGCGAGGCGTGCGAGCGCACAGCGGATCGCCTCGAACAGCGTCGGCCGGTCGGTCGCGGCGGCCGGCTCTCCGAGCTCGGGCAGGACCATCGCCAGGTGACCGATCAGCGGTCCGCAGTCCGTCAGCGCGTCCGGACGCGATCGCAGCCGCGCGCGCAGCGCCGCCGCCACCGGTGCGTACGGGGCCGTGCCGCTCCGGGTGGCGGCGCCGGAGATCACCAGCGCGTCCGCCGACTGGTGAACCAGCTCCCCGATCAGCCGGCTCTTGCCGACCCCGGCCTCGCCGCCCACCAGCACGACGCCACCGTCACCCCGCCGTGCCCGGTCCGCGGTGGCAACGAGCCGATCGAGCTCGGCGGCGCGCCCGACAAGGGTGCTGCGACCCCGCATGGCGCGAGTCTAAGTACGGCACACGGCATGTGTAAGTACGGCAATCGCGCTGATTGGCGTCGCGACCGCCGGCCATAGCTTGCTCCGTGCAATCGACGCGGGGCCACGGGGCCCCGGGGGAGCAACTCATGGATCTCTACGTGATCGTCCGCCGCAACGGCTTCGCCTCGCCGGAGGACCTCCAGGAGGCCGCCGCCCGTTCCACCCACGAGGGCGACAAGGAGGAGTCCGGCGTGCGCTGGATCCGCAGCTACGTCGTCGCCGAGGAGAGCGGGGAGCTGGGCACTTTCTGCATCTACGAGGCCGAGAGCCCGGAAGCGATCCGCGCCCACGCACTCGCCGCCGACCTGCCCGTGGACGAGATCGTCCCGGTCGCCGACACCGTCGTCGTGCGGCCCGACCCGGCGCCGGCAGCCGTCTAGGAACCGCCTCGCCGCACGCGGATGCGTCCGTCGCCGTCGCGCCCTGCGCGGCGGCGGCGGGCCGGCTGTCGTTTAGGCTTGGGTGACCCATGGCCGCGCACGGTCCGCCGGTGTTGCTGGGTCGCGCCGGCGAGCGCCAGGTGCTTGACCGGCTGTTGGCAAACGTGCGCGGCGGCCAGAGCGCCGTCGTCGTCGTCCGCGGGGAGGCGGGCGTGGGCAAGACGTCCCTCCTGCACTACTGCGCGCGACAGGCGTCCGGCTTCCGGGTCGCGAGGATCGCCGGCGTCGAGTCCGAGATGGAGCTGCCGTTCGCCGGGCTCCACCAGCTCTGCACGCCGATGCTCGGCCACGTCGGCGCCCTCCCGGAGCCGCAGCAGACCGCCCTCCGCGTGGCGCTCGGTCGGTCGTCCGGTCCTCCGTCCGACCGCTTCCTGATCGCCCTTGCCGCGCTCAGCCTCGTGTCTGAGGTTGCCGCGGAGCGGCCGCTGCTGTGCCTCGTCGACGACGCCCAGTGGCTCGATGCCGCATCGAGGCAGGCCCTCGGATTCGTCGGGCGACGGCTGCTGGCCGAGTCGGTGGCGATCGTGTTCGCGGCCCGCGACCCCAGCGAGGAGGGCGAGCTGGCCGGCCTCCCGGAGCTGAGGCTCGAAGGGCTGGCAGACGAGGATGCACGCGCGCTGCTCGCGACGGTCATCCCGGGCCGCCTCGATGCGCGAGTCCGTGACCGGCTCCTCGCGGAGACGCGAGGCAATCCGCTGGCGATCCTGGAGCTGCCGCGAGAGTTGGCCGCGCCGCAACTGCCGGGCCTGTTCGCCCTGGACGGAACTCAGGCGTTGCGGGGGCGGATCGAGGAGAGCTTCCTGCGCCGGCTCGAAGGGCTTCCTGAGGCGGCTCGGCTGCTGCTGCTCGTCGCTGCGGCGGAGCCGGTCGGCGACCCTCTGCTGGTCTGGCGCGCGGCCGAGCGACTCGGCATCAGGCCTTCGGCTGCCGCCGACGGCGAGGCGCTGGTGGCGATCGGCGAGCGGGTGGCGTTCCAGCATCCGCTCGTCCGCTCCACGGTCTATCGATCGGCGTCGGCAAACGCGCGCCGCGAGGTGCATCTGGCGCTGGCGGAGGTGACCGACGCCGAGGTCGACGCGGATCGTCGTGCCTGGCATCTCGCCGCAGCGGCTCCGGGCCCCGACGAGCAGGTCGCCGCAGAGCTCGAGCGGTCTGCCGGCCGGGCCGGCGCACGTGGCGGGATCGCCGCGGCGGCTGCGTTCCTCCAGCGCTCGGTCGATCTGACGCGAGACCCCGTGCGACGTGTGGCCCGCGCGCTGGCCGCCGCGCAAGCCAGCCTGCACGCGGGCGCGTTCGCTTCGGCCCTCGGGCTGGCGGCGACGGCCCAGGAGGGGGCGACGGACGAGCTCCAGGGCGCACGCGCGGGCTTGCTGCGGGGACAGATCGCGTTTGCCTCAGGCGTCGGGAGCGACGCGCCGCCACTACTCCTGGAGGCCGCCAGACGCCTCGAGCCCCTCGACCCCGAGCTCGCTCGCGAGACCTACCTCGACGCCTGGGGCGCGGCGCTGTTCGCCGGGCCTCTGGCCACCGACGGCGGTCTGCTCGAGGTCTCACTGGCCGCCGGCTCAGCCCGCCCCGCCGCCCAGCCTCCGCGTCCGGCCGACCTCCTCCTGGACGGCTTGGCTGCGCTGGTCACCGAAGGACGCGCCGCGGCGGCGCCCATGTTGAGGCGGGCGACGAGCGCGTTCGCGGCCGACGACGTGTCCGCCGAGGAGAACCTCCGCTGGGGCTGGTTGACGACCGTGCCCTCCAACGTGCTCTGGGACGATCGGAGCTGGCACGCGATCAACGTCCGGCAGCTGGAGCACGCGCGTGACGCGGGCGCCCTCGCCCGGCTGCCGATCGACCTGACCGCGTCGGCGATCCTCGCCACGTGGTGGGGCGACTTCGCGAGGGCTGCCGAGGCGATCGCGGAGACCGATGCGGTCACCGAGGCGACCCAGACCCATATCGCGCCATACGGTGCCATGCTGCTCGCCGCCTTCCGGGGACGGGAGGCCGAGGCCTCCACGCTGATCGAGTCCGTCGTGCAGACCGCCACCGCCGGGGGCCAGGGAATCGGCGTCCAATACGCCCGCTGGGTCAATGCGATCCTGTTCAACGGCCTCGGCCGCTACGAGCCGGCGCTGGAGGCGGCCGAGCAGGCCAGCGAGGACACGCCCGAGCTGTTCCTCTCCGCATGGGCGCTGCCGGAGCTGATCGAGGCGGCCGTCAGGAGCCGGCATGCTCACCTCGCTGCCTGTGCTCTTGAGCGCCTGACGGAGGCCACGACTGCCGCCGGCACCGACTGGGCGCTGGGAATCGAGGCGCGCTCGCGCGCCCTGGTGAGCGAAGGCGAGACGGCCGAACGCTCCTACCACGAGGCGATCGCTCGCCTGGGGCGCACGCGCCTGCGTCCGGAGCTCGCCCGCGCGCATCTGCTGTACGGCGAGTGGCTGCGGCGCGACGGTCGGCGACACGACGCGCGCGAGCAGCTTCACACCGCGCACGACATGCTCGACGCGATCGGCATGGAGGCGTTCGCCGAGCGCGCCCGCGTAGAGCTGCTGGCCACCGGCGAGAAGGCGCGCAAGCGCACCGTCGAGGCGCGCGACGCGCTCACGGCTCAGGAGGAGCAGATCGCCCGCCTCGCCCGCGACGGGCTGTCCAACCCGGAGATCGGCGCCCGGCTGTTCCTCAGCCCCCGCACGGTCGAGTGGCACCTCGGCAAGGTGTTCATCAAGCTCGGGCTCAGCTCACGGATGGGCCTCCACGACGCCCTTCCGGACCCCGACCGAGACGCAACGCCCGCGTCGACGCCCTAGTCGAGACGACCGGGTCTGAGCTCACGCATCGGCAAGCAACTCCATCAGGCCGGTTCCGCGGGACTTCGCCCGCGCGATCGTGTCGTGCTCGAGGCCGGCGAGCCGCGAGGCGAGCGCCTCGACCCGCGCGTCGAGCTGATCGTCGGCGACGAGGAGGATCTCGGGCGCGCGGCCACCGAGTCCGACGGTCTCGCGCGACGCGAGCCGCAGGTCACAGGCGAGCACGAACTCGCTCCCGGCGCCGCGCGTGCGTCCGCGGATCGAGGCGACGCTGACCACGGGCGCGCGAGGCAGACGGACGAGGACGTCGAGCCACGCCGGCAGCCCGGTCGGACCGGCTCCGAGCGCCGCGGTCCTGCTCGGGTCGTCCTCCGCGTCGTAGTCGGCCAGGTAGACATGGGGGTTGGCGCTGTCGAAGACGACGACGTTGAGGTCCGGATCCTGCTCGATCAGGTCGACGAGCTCGCCGAGCTCCGCGACGGTCGTGGCCGTTATCGCGTTGATCGGCGGGTGGTCGAACGTCACCCGGCAGGAGCTCCGGCTCCGTCGCTCGACGCTGAGATGCATCCAGGACGCGGCCCACGCTCCGTGGCCACGGCCGTTGGTGGAAGCGGCTGAGTCGATGGCGCTCATCGCGAGGTCCTCACGCTTAAGCTTCACCGCGCGACACGCCGGTCGCGCCCGTGTGTCACCGGTCCCGCCCCCGGAAGCTGACCCGGGGGTCACCGGGCGCGAACGGACGCCCCGCGAGGCAACGTTGTGGCATCACCTCGTCAGTGGCGCTCCGCGCCCCGGTCTTACGCGCGGTCGGTGCGCTAACGTGGTCGTCACGGCCGGATCGAAAGCGATCCGGCGACGCAGTGCCCAGCGCCCGCAGTTGTCGCCTTAGCAGCTTCTCCCGCGTACGCAGTGCACATAACGCCGTGGAGGACAACATGGCTACCGGAACCGTCAAGTGGTTCAGCGACGACAAGGGCTTCGGCTTCATCACGCCCGACGAAGGGTCCAAGGACCTCTTCGTCCACCACAGCGCCATCACCGGCGAGGGCTTCAAGACCCTCGCGGAGGGCGCCAAGGTCTCCTACGAGGCCGAGTCCGGACCCAAGGGTCCGAACGCCGCGAACGTCACCGCGCTCTAGCGGGGTGCCGGCATGTCGGAGGACCGCGACAAGCGCGTCGATGCCGTGAGATCGGTCCGATCACAGCGAGACGCTGCCGAGAGGGCCATCCCGGGCGAGCGGTTGCGCCGCGAGATACGCGAGGCGTTCGAGCGCCAGGACGCTCGTGTGCGGACGGACAAGCCGACGCCGGGCCGGCGACCCGACCCGCGTCGCCGACGCGATTCCTGACGCCCAAGTGGCGCGCAGCCATCCGCCGCTGTAGGTTCGGGCGGATGGCGACGCGTCAGGCGGTGAGCGGGTGAACGACGGCTATCCCGTGCGATTCGCGGTCGACTATCCGGACCGCGAGCTCAACCGTCTGACGACGGCCCTTCGCATCTTCACAGTGATCCCGATCGCGATCGTGCTGGGGAGCATCGGCGGCTACGCCGGCGACGACCTCGCCGGTGGCTCCGGCGGGACCACGACGACGATCGTCGTCGGCGGCACGGGCATGCTGTTCCTGCCGCCGCTGCTGATGATCCTGTTCCGGCAGAAGTACCCGAGGTGGTGGTTCGACTGGAACCTCGAGCTGCTGCGCTTCAGCAACCGGGTCGAGATCTACGTCGCTCTGATGGACGACCGCTATCCCTCGACGGACGACCAGCAGTCGGTACGCCTCGACTTCGGGTATCCCGACGCACGGCACGACCTCAACCGCTGGCTGCCGCTCGTCAAGTGGTTCCTCGCGATCCCGCACTACGTCGTGCTCTTCTTTCTCACCATCGGCGGCGTCTTCGCCGTGATCGCGGCGTGGTTCGCGATCCTGTTCACCGGCCGCTACCCGCGCGGCCTGTTCGACTACGTCGAGGGCGTGGTTCGGTGGCACAACCGCGTCGTCGCCTACGCCTTCATCCTCGTCACCGATCGCTACCCGCCGTTCCGTCTGCGTCCCTGAGCCGCCTCCGCCTCGGCGAGGAACGAGCGAAGGACGGCGACCACGAAGCGGTGGTCCTCCTCCTGCGGGAGCCCGGACACGGTGACGGTGCCGACCACGCCGACGTCGCGCACGATGACCGGGAACGCGCCGCCGTGCGCGGCGAACAGCGCGGGGTCGAGGAGGAATTTCTCGGCGAATGCCTCGCCTTCGCGCACTCCCACATAGAACGAGCTGTGGCCGAGCCGGCGCACGACCCGGTTCTTACGCTCGACCCACCCGTCGTTGTCGGCTGCCGTCCCCGGAAGCGCGTAGTGGAACAGCTGCTGCTCGCCGCGCCGGATGTCGACCGTCACGGGCAACCCGTCGCGGCGCGCGGCCTCCACCAGCGCATGACCGAGCTCCCACGCCGTGTCGTTCGTGAACGCCGAGAACTGGAGCTCGTCCTCCTCGGCCAGGAGCCGCGCCAGGAGATCGTCGTCGCCGGCCATGGCGTGGACCCTAGCTCCGCGTCACGAATAGCTCGCGCTCTCCCGGACCTCGCCCTCGAGCGAGATCCGGGGGAGGACGCGGTCGAGCCAGGCCGGAAGCGTCCACGCGCGGTCGCCTAGGAGGGTCATGACGGCGGGGGCCACGACCATGCGGACGATGAGGACGTCGATGAGGATGGCGGCGGCGAGGCCGAGACCGATCGTCTTGACGATGACGTCGGGGTCGGAGACGAATCCGAGGAAGACGCTGGTCATGATCACACCGGCGGCGAGGATGAGGCGGCCGACGCGGGCCATCGCGCGCACGACGCTCTCCTGCGGTCCGGCGCCGTTGACGTACTCCTCGCGGATGCGCGACTGGAGGAACACGTTGTAGTCCATCGACAGCCCGAACAGGATCGCGAACATGAACAGGGGGACGAACGACACGATCGGCACCTCGCCGTCGACGCCGAGGAGGCCGGAGCCGACGCCGTCCTGGAAGACGAGCACGACGACGCCGTAGGCGGCAGCGATCGAGAGCAGGTTGAAGGCGGCGGAGACGAGCGGCACCCAGAGCGACCGGAAGACGGCCATCAGCAGCAGCACGCTGAGCCCGACGACCATGGCGATGAAGATCGGTAGGCGGCCGGCGATCTTGTCGGCGAGGTCCTGGAGCGTCGCGGTCGCGCCGCCGACGTGGACGTCGACCTGGGAGCCGCGGGTGGCGGAGGGGAGCACGTCGGCGCGCAGCCGGTCGACGAGCTCGGTTGTGCGCTCGTCCTGCGGCGAGCTGCGGGGAATCACGGTGAGGACCGCCGCATCGCCCTTCGGGGACGGCTGGGCGGGTGAGACGACGGCGACGCCGGGGTCGGCGGCGACAGCCTGGCGGACGCGGTCCAGGGCGGCGGTGCCCGAGCCGTCGCCGGGGGTGGTGGCGGCCAGCACGAGCGGGCCGTTGAAGCCCGGGCCGAAGCCTTCGGCGAGCCGGTCGTAGGCCACCCGGGTCGTCGAGCCGGGACGGTCGTTGCCGTCGTCGGGCTGGCCCAGGCGCAGCGAGGCGAACGGCACCGCCAACAGGACGAGCACGAGCGTGCCGGCGATCGTGGCCGCCAGCGGGCGGCGCGTGATCATCCCCGCCCAGCGGCCGAAGCCCGGCGAGGGCTGGACGTGCTCGGGACGCCTGGGGCGCAGGCGCCGGGCGAAGGCTCCCATCAGGGTCGGCAGCACGGTCACCGCGCCGACGGCCACCATGGCGATGATGATGGCCGCGCCGATCCCCATCTGCCCCACGAACGGGATCCCGGTGGCCAGCAGGCCGGCGATCGCCACGACCACGATCGCGCCCGCCGCCACCACCGAGGTGCCGGCGGTCGCGTTCGCGACGCGCGCGGCCCGGGCGACGCCGTCGCCGGCGGCCAGCTGCTCGCGGTAGCGCCCGACGATCAGCAGCGCATAGTCGATCCCCGCACCCAGGCCGAGCATGATCCCCAGCGTCGGCGCGAAGCTGGGGAAGTCGGCGAACGCGCTGGCGAACTGGAGCAGGAGCAGCCCGCCGGCCAGCGCGAGCAGCGACGAGATCAGCGTGAGGGCCATGGCGGCCGCCGAGCGGAAGACGAGCGTGAGGACGATCACCGCGACGGCGATGCCGATCAGCTCGCCGACCGGAGCCGTCGCCTGCTCGGCCTGGTCCACGACGGCCCCGTTGCGCGAGACCTCGAGGCCGGCCCGCTCGCCGATCGCCGACACCCGCTCGAGCCGCTCGCCCGGCTCGCGGCCTAGCGCGGCGGCCGTGCCGTCGTACTGCACGGGCACGTAGGCGATCCGCCCGTCCTCGGACAGCTGCCCGCTGCCGGCGGCGAACGGGCTCGGCGCGGCGGTGACGTGCGGCTGGGCACCGATCGCCTCGACCGTCCGCTCGATCGCCTGCCGCCGGTCGCTCGCCCGGAGGGTCCCCGCCTCGACCGCGAACACGACGTTCGCCGTGTCCCCCGACGCCGCCGGGAACCGCTCGTCCAGCACATCCATCGCGCGCTGCGATTCCGTGCCGGGGGTGCGGAAGTCGTCCACGAACGAGCCGCCGGCGGCGCCGGCCGCCGCCCCGAGGGCGACGAGCACCACCGCCACGATCGCGAGTGAGCGCTTCCAGTGTCCAGCCGCCGAGGCGGCGAGGGTTCCGAGGAAAGTGGCCATCCGTGCAGAAAAGCACACCGCGTGCGTTTTTGCAATAGCTGCATGTTTGCGTGATCTGCATGTTCGCTACCATTGCCACATGCCCGAGGGGCTCCGGGAACGCAAGAAGCAGCGCACGCGCGAGCAGATTGTCGAGGCGGCCATGCGCCTGTTCGCCGAGCGCGGCTACCACGCGACGACGATCGCCGACATCGCGACGGCCGCCGACGTGGCGCCGCGCACGTTCTTCTCCTACTTCCCGTCGAAGGAGGCGGTCGTCTTCCACAACGTCGACCGCGACCTCGACGCCCTGGCGAGCGCGCTTCGCGACCGCCCGCCCGGCGAGACCGCCTACGACGCGCTGCGCCGCTGGATCGACGCGATGTTCGACGAGTGGATAGCCGAGGAGGACGAGGCGCTCCTGCGCAAGCGGCTGTGCCGCGAGGACGAGGGGCTCGCCAACTTCCAGGGCGGCGTCTTCGCCCGCATCCAGGAGCTGCTGCTCGAGGCGATCGCCCAGGACCTCGGCGAGCCCCCGGACGCGCTCCGGCCGCGGCTCGTCGCCGCCGCGACGATGGCGGCGCTCACCGCGATCGAGGGCACCTTCGACGACAAGGCCGCACAGCGCACCCCGGCCGGCAAGGGCGAGGTGCTCGCCGTGCTCGACGACGCGATGCTCTTCCTGCGCGGCGGGATCGACGCGCTCCAGGACCGGTGAAGTAGCGTTGCGCTGTGGGGCCGACCTGGCGCAACCACTCCCGCGACCAGCAGTGCCGTCCGCGCGCGATCGCGCATCCGCAGTCGACCGATGACCTGGTGCAGCTCGTGCGCGACGCCGAGCGATCGGGCTCGACGGTGCGCGCCGTCGGCGCCGGGCACGCGTGGTCGGACGTCGCGCTCACCGACGGCACGCTGGTCGAGACCGACAGGCTGACGGGCCCGCTCGAGCTCGACGACGGCACGCTCCGGCCCGGCGCGCTCGAAGGCCCCCCGCTCGTCCGCGTCCGCGCCGGCACCCGCATCCGGCAGCTCAACGCGCTGCTCGAGTCCCGCGGGCTCGCGCTGCGCAACATGGGGGGCTACGACGGGCAGGCGATCGCCGGCGTCGTCTCCACCTCCACGCACGGCTCCGGGATCCGGTTCGGGCCGTTCCCGGACGTGGTCCGCTCGCTGGACCTCGTCGTGGCGCGGGGAGTGCTCGTGCGCGTCGAGCCGGAGCACGGCATCACCGACCCGACCCGCTTCACCGGGACGCTGATCCAAGACGACGACGTCTTCGCCTCCGTGGTGTGCGGCATGGGCTGCATCGGCATCATCGACTCGCTCGTCCTCGAGGTGCGCTCGAAGTTCTGGCTGCGCGAGCGGCGGGTCGTCCGGACCTGGGACGAGGTCCGCGGCGACCTCGAGGGCGGCGTCCTGGACCGGCACGACCACTATGAGGTCTTCCTGAACCCGTACGCGCGCGAGGACGGCCACCACGACGTGCTCGTCACCACCCGCGACGAGGTCGCCGAGCCGGGCGCCGGCTCGCCCGGCGAAGGGGAGCGCCACCCGCTGATCGAGATCCAGTCCTCGATCCCGCTCGTGTGGGTGGCGCTGCGGCTGGCGGCCCGCTGGGTGCCGCGCCTCGTGCGCACACAGTTCGGCCGGACACTCCGCCGGATGGAGGACGAGAACTACACGCAGGTCTCCTACCGCGTGTTCAACATCGGCGCCGCCAACCACCTGCCCGCGCTGTCGATGGAGATCGGCGTGCCGGTCGAGGGCGACAACCACCTTCGCGCCGTGGAGTGCCTGTTCGAGGTCGCCGACGAGTGCGCGCGCGAGCGGCGGCTCTTCCACACCTCCCCCATCTCGCTGCGCTTCGTCGCCCCCTCGCGGGCCTACGCGTCGATGATGTACGGCACCCCGACGATGATGATCGAGCTGATCCTGATCTCGGGCACGAAGGGCGGCCGGTCACTGCTCGCCGAGCACGAGCGGCGGCTGGCCGAGTTCGGAGCCCGCCCCCACTGGGGCCAGTACAACACGCTCGGCCCGCAGTCCGGCCTCGCGACGCTCTACCCCCGCTGGGACACCTGGCTCGAGGTGCGCGAGCGATTCAACGAGACCGGCGTCTTCAACTCCGAGTTCACCGACCGCGTCGGGATCTCGGCCGCTGTCGATTTCCCCGGCTCTCGTCTGTCGTCTAGATAGAAGACGAAAAGCGAAGGAGGCAGTTGCATGGCCGAGCAGACCGAGAGCGGAGGGCGGCGCGTGATCGCGTCGACGTTCGTGACGCTCGACGGCTACATGGTCGGGCCCGACGAGGACATCAGCTGGGTGATAGACGGCTTCGACGCAGAGATGCAGGAGGACATCGCGGACGCGATGAGCCGCGAGGCGGACGTCTTCGTCTTCGGGCGTGTGACGTACGAGATCTTCGCGGCGTACTGGCCCAACGCCGTGCCCTACGACGAAGGCGACGCGTTGAGCCCTTCGGAGGGAAAGGAGGACCCGCGCATCATCCGGGCGCTCAACGAGTCACTCAAGTTGGTGTTCTCCCGGACGCTCGGCGGCTCGGACTGGCAGAACACGCGAGTCGTGCCCGACGGCCTCGAAGACGAGATCCGGAGCCTCAAGCGGCGGCCGGGGAAGGGGATCAGCATCCAGGGCAGCGCGAGCATCGTGCAGGCGCTCGAGCGAGGGGACCTGATCGACGAGTACCGCCTCTTCGTTCACCCGGTGCTACTCGGCGCCGGCACGCCGCTCTTCGCGGACCGCGCCGGCCGTCAGGACTTCGAGCTCGCCGACCTCAAGCGCTACTCGAACGGCGTCGTCGCCATGACCTACACGAGGAAGGAGGCGTGATGGCCCAGTACGCGGTGCTGATCTACGAGGCCGCCGAGGAGCTTCCGCCGGAGGTGCTCGACGCCCACGGGCGGCTGCCCGAGCGGATCGCCGAGCTGGGCGGGCGCGAGGTCGCCGGCATGGCGCTCCAGCCGAACGAGACGGCGACCACGATCCGCGGCGACGTCGTGACCGACGGCCCGTTCATCGAGACCAAGGAGGCGCTGGCCGGCGTGTTCGTCATCGAGGCGCGGGACCTCGACCACGCGATCGCGGTGGCGAAGCTCACGCCGATCGTCGACGGCGGCGTCGAAGTCAGGCCGCTGCTCGGCTTCGAGGTTGCGGAGGCGCGCTGAGCTCTGCCGTCGAGCAGGCCGTCGCCGACGCGCACCGTCGTGAGTGGGCGTCCGTGCTCGCCACGACGGTGCGCACCACGCGCGACCTGGACGCCGCGGAGGAGGCGGTCCAGGACGCCTACGTGCAGGCGCTCCGGACCTGGGCGCGCGACGGTGTGCCGGACCGGCCCGGCGCGTGGCTGACGACGGTCGCGCGCCGGCGCGCGCTGAACGCGATGCACCGCCGGACGACGCTCGAGACCAAGCTGCCGCTCCTGCTCGCACCCGAGGACGCCGAGCGGTCCGAGCCCGACGAGATCCCCGACGACCGCCTGCGGTTGCTCTTCGTCTGCTGCCATCCGGCGCTGTCGCAGGAGGCGCAGGTGGCGCTGACGTTGCGGCTCGTGTGCGGCGTGGCGACGCCGGACATCGCGCAGGCGTTCCTCGTCGCCGAGGCGACGATGGCCGCTCGCCTGACGCGCGCGAAGAAGAAGATCGTCGCCGCCCGGATCCCGTTCGCGGTGCCGGCCCTCGGCGAGCTGGCGCAGCGCGTCGATGCGGTGCTCACCGTGATCCATCTGCTGTACGCGACCGGGCACACCGCGCACTCAGGCCGTGACCTCGTGCGCGACGAGCTGACCGAGCGGGCGCTCGACCTCGCCCGCATGCTCCGAGTCCTGCTGCCCGCCGACCGCGAGGCCGCCGGCCTGCTCGCGCTGCTGCTCGTCCATCACGCGCGCCGGGCGACGCGCACCAGCGCCGACGGCCGCCTGCTGCGACTGGAGGAGCAGGACCGCGCCGCCTGGGACTCCGGGCTGATCGCCGAGGCCGACCGGCTCCTCGTCACCGCGCTGCGCGCCGGTCCGCCCGGCCGCTTCACGCTTCAGGCGGCGATCGCCGCGCTGCACGCCCAGGCCCCAAGCTACGCCGAGACCGACTGGGAGCAGATCCTGGAGCTCTACACCGCGCTGCTGCGGGTCTGGCCCTCTCCCGTCGTCGCGCTCAATCGCGCGGTCGCGGTGTCCATGGTCGACGGGCCCGAGGCGGCGCTCGTGGAAGTCGAGGCGCTCGAGCGCGACGGCCGCCTCGCCGGCTACCGCTACCTGCCGTCCACCAAGGCCGACCTCCTGCACCGCCTCGGCCGCGACGCCGAGGCCGCCGACGCCTACCGGGCCGCGCTCGCGCTCAGCGAGAACGTGGCCGAGCAGGAGTTCCTGACCGAGCGGGTCAGGTCGACGCAGCGCTGAATCTTCGGGAGACCGGTCAGTCGGCTTCGCGGGTGGGCTCGGTCGCGGGCACGTCACCCGGCTCTGCGGGGGGAGCGGCGGCCGCCCGCTTCCTCGCGTCCTTCTTGGCCTGCTTCTCGAGGCGCCGTTCGCGCACCGCTCGCTCGCGGTTGAGCTTCGCCATGGTGGTCTTGTGCTTCGAGCTCGACGCCATACGCCTATGGCCGCCGCTTCGCGAGCTCGGCGCGCTCGCGCTTGTCGGCCGCGGCCTGCCGCGCTGCCGCCTCCTCGTGCGCGGCCTGGCGCCGCGCCCGCGAGCGCTTGCTGGCCTGCTCGTTGCGGCTTGCGATGGCCTCCTTGGCCGCCCTCCAGGCCGCTTCTCCGCGCTTCGGAGCCTCCGCCGGACGCTGCCGCTTGCTCGTGTCGCCCATCGCGCCACCTTTCGTCTTCCGGTTTCCGTGCGCCAGGGGCCGGACTATACATGACTTCAGTGTCTAGAAATGACTATCCTAGTTCCGCCATGCCGTCGCCGGGTACCTGGTCGTTTCTCACCAACCACGCGCAGGTGCTGATCTGCATCGCCCAGGACCCTGGCATCAGGCTCCGGGAGATCGGCGACGCGGTCGGCATCACCGAGCGGGCCGCGCACCGCATCGTCGGAGAGCTCGCCGACGCGGGCTACGTGTCGCGCCAGCGAGTCGGCCGGCGCAACCGCTACGCGATCCGCTCGGACCTTCCGGTCCCCGACTCCCTCGCGCGCGACCGGCGCGTCGGGGACCTGCTCGCCGTCCTCACCCCGTAGCCAGTTGCATCGAAGGCTGCCATGCTCCCGCGCCATGACCGTGCCGTGGTGGCAGCGGGGGGCGATCTACCAGATCTACCCGCGCTCGTTCGTCGACGCGGACGGCGACGGGGTCGGGGACCTGCTCGGCATCGTCGACCGGCTCGACCACGTCGCCGGCCTCGGGATGCAGGCGGTCTGGCTGTCGCCGATTTTCCCCTCGCCGATGGCCGACTTCGGCTACGACGTCTCCGACTACTGCGACGTCGACCCGACGTTCGGCACGCTCGCCGACCTCGACCGCTTGATCGCCGAGGCGCACGCGCGCGACATGCGCGTGATCCTCGACTGGGTCCCGAACCACACGTCGGACCGGCATCCGTGGTTCGAGGCCAGCCGCTCGAGCCGCGACGACCCCAAGCGCGACTGGTACGTGTGGCGCGACGGCGCGCCGGACGGCGGCCCGCCCAACGACTGGACGTCGCAGTTCCAGGCCGTCGGCCCGGCGTGGACGTTCGACGACGCCACCGGCCAGTGGTACCTGCACTCGTTCATGGCCGAGCAGCCCGACCTGAACTGGGACAACCCCGAGGTCGAGGCCGCGATGCACGACGTGATCCGCTTCTGGCTCGACCGCGGCGTCGACGGGCTGCGCCTCGACGCGATCCACAAGATCGCCAAGGACCCGCTCCTGCGCAGCCATCGCGGCGCTCCCCGCCGCCACGACGAGGACTGGGAGACGATCCACCCGCGCCTGCGCGGCATCCGGCGCGTGGTCGACGAGTACCAGGACCGCATGATCGTCGGCGAGGTGGCGCTCCAGGACCTCCACCGCACGGTGAGCTACCTCGAGTCCGGCGACCAGCTGCACCTGGCCCACAACTTCGTGTTCGTCGACCTGCCGTGGGACGCCGAGGCGTTCCGCACCTCGATCGACGACTTCGAGGCGCTCGCCGACCGCACCGCGTGGCCGGCCTGGTTCCTCGAGAACCACGACAAGCCGCGCGTGGCCAGCCGCTTCGACGAGGCCGGGCTCGGCCCCGACCGGGCGCGGGCCGCGGCGCTGATGCTGTACGCGCTGCGCGGCACGCCGTTCGTCTACCAGGGGCAGGAGCTCGGGCTGCCCGACGCCGAGATCCCGCCCGAGCGCGTGGTCGACGTCGACGGCCGAGACCCGGTCCGCGCGCCGATGCCGTGGCGGCCGCCGTCGGCCGCCGGTCCCGCGGCCGGGTTCAGCGCCGCCGAGCCGTGGCTGCCGCCCGTCGCCGACGCGGAGCGCCTGAACGCCGAGACGCAGGCCGACGACGCGCAGTCGACGCTCAACCTCGTCCGCCGCCTGGCCGCCCTCCGCGCAGGGTCGCCGGCGCTCCAGATCGGCGCGCAGCGCACGCTCGAGGCGGGCCGGGACGTGCTCGCCTGGCTGCGCGAGCACGACGGCGAGCGCCTGCTCGCCGCGGTCAACTTCGCCGCCGAGCCGCGCGCGCTCGAAGCGCCCCCGCCCGGCGCCGAGCTCGTGCTGTCCACCACACCGGCGTTCGAGGACGGCGCGCTCGCCCCCGGCCAGGGCGTCATCCTTCGCTGTCCGTGAGCGGGTGGCCGAGCCGGCCCCACGCCGTGACGCCGCCGTCGACCACGTGGATGACCCGTTCGGCGCCGTAGCGGCGCAGTAGGCTGGCCGCCGTTCCCGCGCGCTGGCCGGACGTGCAGAGCACGGCGACGGGGCGGGCCGGGTCGATGCCATCGGGCACGGCGTCGATGTCGTGCCACGGCATGAAGTGCGAGCCCGGGATGTGCCCCTCGTCCCACTCGCTGCGCTCGCGCACGTCGAGCAGCTGCATCGCCGGGTCGGCGGCCAGCCGCTCGGGGAGCACCTCGACCGGTATTCGCTCGATCCCCTCGACCGGCCGCCGCTCCTGCCACCAGCTCGTCATCCCGCCGTGCAGGAAGCCGCCGAGCCTCCGGATCCCGACCGCGACCGCCAGTCTTCCGGCCCGCCGCCCGTCCTCGTCGTCGCGGCCCACGAACACGATCTCCTGGTCACGGTCCGCGAGCCAGGCCAGCTTGGAGCCGAAGCCGGCCCGCAGCATCGGGTTGCAGATGGCGCCCGTGATGTGCGCGTCGTCGAACTGCTGGTCGGTGCGCACGTCGACCAGCATCGCCCCCGCGATGCGCTTCTGCTCGACCTGGCGCGGCGCGAGCGGCAGCAGCTCGACGCCGTCGGTGAGCAGCGGGCCCCGGTTGAGCTCGACGATCGCCTGGAAGTTCGGCGGCTGCGGGCCGAGGCCGGCCAGCGCGCGGTCCACGAACGCGTCCTCGTCGGTGATGGCCAGTGTCGGGTTGTGCTCGCGCTCGAAGCCGATCGTCGAGGAGACCTTCATGTCCATGCCCGGGCCTCCGCACATCGAGCCGCCGAAGTGGCCGGGCCACAGCTCGACCTGGCCGGGCAGCGTGAGCAGCCGGTCGCGCAGAGAGCGGAAGATGCCGCGCGCGCCCTCGGCCTTCTCGATCGCCAGGTCGGGCCGCGCGACATCGTTGACGAACAGGCTGTCGCCGGTCAGCACCGCCCAGGGCTGGTCTCCGCGGCGCGTGTCGATCAGCGCGAACGCCGTGTGCTCGGGACGGTGGCCCGGGGTGTGCAGGGCGCGGATCCGCAGCGCGCCGAGCGCGAACTCGGCGCCGTCGTCGAACGGCTCGTGGTCGTACTCCGGCGCGGCGTCGCGGTGGATGTGGATCGTCGCCCCCGTCGCGGCCGCCAGGCGACCGTGGCCCGACACGTGGTCCGCGTGGTTGTGGGTCTCGAACACGTGCTCGATCCGCAGCCCCATGTAGCGCGCCAGCTCCAGGTACTCGTCGACCTCGAAGCGCGGGTCGACGACGGCCGCGACGCCCGCCGCCTCGTCGCCCACCAGGTAGGAGGCGCAGCCGAGGTCGTCGTGGGTGATTTGGCGGAAGACCACCAGCGAATCGTACGGCCGACCGCACCCCTCGAAGGGGGCTATCCGGGTACAGCTTGACTCGCTGTGGTCGAATACTTATGCCATCGTGTTCCTCCGCTCCCGCAAGCCCCGTCGCCCCGACCCGGACGTGCAGCTCGAGCACTGCGCCGTCTGCCACGAGGACTTCGTGAACCCGGTCGACTGGGAGCCCGTCGGCGAGGACCACTGGTGGATGCTGCTGCGCTGCGGCGCCTGCGACACGTGGCGCGAGGTGACGACGACGAACGAGATCGCCGCCCGCTTCGACCTCGAGCTGGATCGCCGGCTCGACATCGTCGCCCGTGCGCTGCACCGGCTCGACAGCCACCGCATGGCGGCCGACGTCGAGACGATGATCCAGGCACTGCGCCGCGGTCTCGTCGACGCCGCCGACTTCGCCCGCTGACCGCTCGCAAAGTCGCCGGCCCGCGGTGGTACGTCTCGGGCACGCCCGACCGCCGCTGGGACAACGACCAGCTGCACGCGCTGGACGACCTCCACGGAAGCGACTTCGAAGTGGTCGACGCGACCTGAGGCTAGGGTTCGCGCCATGCCGTCACGTCTCACCCTCACACTCCTCACGATCGCCTCGCTTCTCCTGCCCGCCGCCTTGGCAGGCCCCGCCTCCGCCGAGCGGCGGGGCAAGCAGGCCGAACCGTTGGTGATCGCCCATCGCGGCGCTTCGGGGTACCGCCCGGAGCACACCCTCGCCGCCTACGCGCTGGGCGCGCGCATGGGCGCCGACTACATCGAGCCCGACCTCGTGTCGACCAAGGACGGGGTGCTCGTCGCGCGCCACGAGAACGAGATCTCCGGGACCACCGACGTCGCCGACCGGCCCGCGTTCGCCGGCCGCCGCACGACCAAGGTGATCGACGGCGCGTCGATCACCGGCTGGTTCACCGAGGACTTCACGCTGGCCGAGCTGCGCACGCTGCGCGCCAAGGAGCGGATCCCGGAGCTGCGGCCCCGCAACACGCTCTACAACGGCCGCTACCAGGTGCCGACCTTCCAGGAGGTCATCGACCTGTCGCGGCGTCTCTCGAAGGAGCTCGGCCGCCCGATCGGGATCTACCCGGAGACCAAGCACCCGACGTACTTCCGCTCGATCGGGCTCGCGCTCGAGAAGCCGCTCGTGCGCGCGCTGCGGCGCAACCGCCTGGACGGCCGCAAGGCGAAGGTGTTCGTGCAGTCGTTCGAGGTCGGCAACCTGAAGGCGCTCGACGGCAAGATCGACGTGCCGCTCGTGCAGCTCCTCTCCACCCGCACCAGCCGTCCGTACGACTTCGTGGTGTCCGGCGACCCGCGCACCTACGGCGACCTGGCGACGCCCGCCGGGCTCCGCGAGATCTCCACCTACGCGGACGGGGTCGGGCCGTCGAAGGACTACATCGTCCCCCGCGACCCCGCCGGGAACTCGCTGGCGCCGACCACGTTCGTGAGCGACGCCCACCGCGCCGGCCTCGTCGTCCACCCGTACACGTTCCGCAACGAGAACACGTTCCTGCCGCTCGAGCTGCGCTCGTCGTCCGACCCGGCGGCGTACGGGAACGCGTTCGCCGAGTACGACCAGTTCTACGCGCTCGGCGTCGACGGGCTGTTCTCCGACAACCCGGACACCGCCGTCGAGGCGCGCGGCGACTGATCGATGACCGCGATGCGGCCACCGGGACCGACGCCGAGGTGCCGGTGGCCGCGCAGCAGCTCGAGCAGCTCGGCGCCGACCAGCTCCCGGCGCCAGCCCCGCAGCGTGCGGACGTCGGGCTCGTCGAGCCCGCGGCGGGCCGCGACGACGATCGGCGAGAGGTCCGCGCGGGCGGCGATCAGCTCGTAGGCGAGCCCGGCCTCCTGGGCGCGGCCGCGCACGAGCGACTCCGCGAGCGCGATCACCGGGCCGTCCTGCGGCTCGGTGGGGAAGCGCTCGCTCTCCTCGAGCCGGATCGGGTCCGCCTCGCGGCCACGGCGGACGGCGTCGAGCAGCGCGTCGCCCCGCCGTCGCACGACGTCCGGGTTGATGCCGCGGATCTGGCCCAGCTCGCGGTGCGTCTCCGGCGTGCGCTTGGCGATCTCGACGAGCGTCGGGTCGCGCACCACGGAGCCCACCGGGCGGTTCTCGGCCTCGGCCGTGCGCTCCCGCCAGGCCGCCAGCTCGCGCGCCACCGCGCGCTCGCGCGGGCCGAGGCCGGTGGCACGCGGGAGCCGGCGCCAGACCTCCTCGGGGTCGCGCTCGTCCGTCGCCTGCTCGACCGCCCGGCACTCCTCGCGCGCCCACTGGAGCCGGCCCTGCGCGTCCAGGCGCCGGCGCAGCTCGTCCGCGAGGTCGAGCAGGTGCTCGACGTCGCCGCGGGCGTAGCGCACCTGCTCGTCGGTCAGCGGGCGCGCATCCCAGCGGGTGAAGCTGGCGGTCTTGGGCAGCCGCACCTTGAGCACGTCGTGCAGGAGCCCGTTGTAGCCGGCCTGCGCGGAGAAGCCCGCGAAGCCCGCGGCGATCTGCGTGTCGAACACGTTCGCGAAGTCCGTGTCCCACTCGCGGCGCAGGATCGCCACGTCCTGGCGGCCGGCGTGCACGATCACCTCGACGGCCGGGTCGGCGAGCAGGTGTGGGTGCTCGATCCGCTGCAGGGCTTCGATCCGGCCCCGCTGGCCGAGGTGCTGGCCGAGCCTGAGATCGAGATCGTGGTCCACGCCGGCCGCCAGGACGTGGCGATCCTGCGCCGCGAGTGGT
>DASTIC010000086.1:0-2207 GCA_035717845.1 Solirubrobacteraceae bacterium | reverse complement strand
GGGCCGCAGGAGCACCACGCCAAGGCCGGCACGCCGACGATGGGCGGCATCATCATCTTCACGGCGATCGCGGTGCCGTTCCTGCTGCTGACGAACCGCGATCCCCGCTCGCTGACCGTGCTCGGCGACATGCTCGAGCTGGGAGCCGTGGAGTCCGCCCTCCACCGCGAGGTCGGCACGCTCGCCGGGGAGGCCGGGGTCGAGCTGCTGGTCACCGTTGGCCCGCGGGCGGCCGCGATGCTCGACACGTTCGACGGCGAGGGCTACGCGGTGGCCGACGCGGGCGAGGCGGCCGCGCTGACCGCCGACCTGATCGCCCCGGGCGACGTCGTGCTCGTCAAGGGCTCACGCGGCGTCGGGCTCGAGGTCGTGGCGCCGGCGCTCGCCGTCGCGGAGGCGCCTCGTGGGTGAGGTGCTGATCGCAGGAACGGCGTCGCTGCTGATCTGCGTCTTCCTCTCGCCCAAGTTCATCGAGTTCCTGCGCGAGCGCGAGTTCGGCCAGCAGATCCGGGAGGAGGGGCCGCAGGAGCACCACGCCAAGGCCGGCACGCCGACGATGGGCGGCATCATCATCTTCACGGCGATCGCGGTGCCGTTCCTGCTGCTGACGAACCGCGATCCCCGCTCGCTGACCGTGCTCGGCGTCGCCGTCGCCTGTGCGCTGCTGGGCTTCGCCGACGACTACACCAAGCTCGTCAAGCGCCGCTCGCTCGGGCTGCGGGGGCGGACGAAGCTCGTCGTCACCGTGTTGATCTCGATCGGGCTCTGGCTCGCCGCATCGGAGTGGGCCGGCCTCGGCGACACGCTCAACCTGCGACTCCGCGACGCCGTCCTCGACCTCGGGATCCTCTACCCGGTGCTCATCTACCTGGTGGTGGCGGGCACGACGTCGGCGGTGAACCTCACCGACGGGCTCGACGGGCTGGCCGCGGGCTGCGTCTCGATCGTCCTGCTCGCCTACATCGCGATCACGTTCACGACGCGCCAGGACGACCTGGCGCTCGTCGCCGGCTGCCTCGTCGGCGCCTGCGTCGGCTTCCTGTGGTTCAACTCGTTCCCCGCGTCGATCTTCATGGGGGACACGGGGTCGTTGGGGTTGGGGGGCGCGATCGCCGCGATGGCGGTGATGACGAAGACCGAGGTCCTGCTCATCATCCTCGGCGGCATCTTCGTCATCGAGGCGCTGTCCGTCCTCATCCAGGTCTTCTCCTTCCAGGCGTTCCGCAAGCGGATCTTCCTCATGGCGCCGATCCACCACCACTTCGAGCTGCTGGCCTGGTCGGAGACGAAGATCATCCTCCGCTTCTGGATCGTCGCCGCAGTCTGCGCGGCGATCGGCTTCACGCTGTACCAGCAGTCGATCGGCTCATAACGCGCGTCAGTGCCACTCGCCCAGATGGGCGGCGGCGCGCTGTCTGAGCTCGGTGCGATCCACGCCCGCGTGCGCGAGGGCGCGCGGCACGGTGCCGGCCTCGGCCTGGAGGACGCCGAGGAGGATGTGGCCGGCGGCGATGCGGCGGTGCCGGCGGGCGGCGGCCGCCCTGACCGCGCGGTCGAGCGCGGTCTTCGCCGACGCGGCCATGCGCGGGTGACCCCGGGCGCCTCGGCCACGAGCGACCACGTCCATCCGTCGCGATGTCAACCTGAGTTGCTGAGGGGCGAGTTTGCGCGGGGCGGACCTATGGTCGGCGACAACGACAGGAGGAGACCATGGACCCCGACCTCGTGCGCCAGACGGTGGCCGCCATCCCGGCCGGCGCGTGGATGAGCTACGGCGACGTCGCCCGCGCCGCCGGCGGCACCGACGTCCACGCCCGCGCGCTCAACCAGCGCTTCATCCGCGAGGAGATGCCCGGCAGCCACCGGGTGCTGAAGTCGGACGGCACCGTCGGGGGCACCGCCCTCGGCGACCCCGCCGAGGTCCGCCGCAGGCTCGAGGCCGAAGGGCTCGAGTTCGAGGGCGGCCGAGCCGACCCCGCCGCGCGCGTGCGGCCCAAGGAGGTCACGGAGGCGGCGTGAAAGCGCAACACACGAGACCGGCGAAGAACGTCAACGGCGGCATTGAGGGGGGCCCGGGCGGCCGACCCGCGCGCTCTCCCTACCCAGCCGCCGTTGACGTTCGCCCGTCACACGCGGACGCCGTCGGGCGGGCGCGCATGAATGCTGCGGCGTGATCGCGCGTCCGCCCCTGCCTGCCGGCCCCTTCC
>DASTIC010000085.1:0-2561 GCA_035717845.1 Solirubrobacteraceae bacterium | reverse complement strand
GAGGCGATCCTCGACGTCGTGGCCTCTGCCCAGCCGGAGGTCGGCCGCACGCGGGCGGTCGAGATCCTGCGCGGCGGCAGCTCGAAGGTCGTCAAGCGGTACTCGTACGACGGCCTGCCGCACTACGGCGCCTGGTCGCACCTGACCAACGCGGCCGTGCTCGCCCGCGTCGACGCGCTGCTCGCCGCCGGCACCCTGCGCTCCACCGGCGGGCGGTTCCCGAAGCTGGAGGTGGCATGAGGATCGGCGTCCTGGTCTCGGGCGCCGGAACCAACCTCCAGGCCATCCTCGACCGGGTCCACGGCCGCGAGGGCGTCGAGGTCGCCGCCGTGGCGTCCGACCAGCCGGGCGCCCCGGCGCTTGCCCGCGCGGCCCGCGCCGGCGTGCCGGTCGGCGAGTTCCCCGCGGGCACCGACCGCCGCGTGCGCGACGCGGCGATCGCCGACTTCCTCGACGAGCACGGCGTCGAGCTGGTCGTGCTCGCCGGGTACATGGCGCTGCTCGACCCGGCATTCCTCTCCCGCTTCCCGGGCCGGGTCGTCAACGTGCACCCCGCGCTGCTGCCCGCCTTCCCCGGCCTCCGGGCGATCGAGCAGGCGCTCGACTACGGCGTCAAGGTCTTCGGCGTCACCGTCCACTTCGTCGACGAGGGCGTCGACACCGGTCCGGTCATCTCTCAGCGGGCGGTCGAGCTGCCGGATGCGGTCGACCCCGCCGCGGTCCGCGAGGCGCTGCGCCCGCTCGAGCACGACCTCCTGTGCGAGGCGGTCGTGCTCATCGCGCGCGGCGCCGTCAGCATCGACCCGGCGCGGCCGCGACGGGTGGTGGTCACGCGGTGAGCGGGCAGCCGCAGGTATCGTCCCCGCCCCATGGAGGGTGGCCGATGACGCAGCCGGGAGAGGTCCGCGTCCGCCGCGCTCTGCTGTCGGTCTCGGACAAGACGGGCATCGTCGAGTTCGCGCGCGGCCTCGCCGAGCTCGACGTCGAGCTCGTCTCCACCGGCGGCACGGCGGCGAGGCTCAGCGAGGCCGGCCTCGGCGTGCGCGACATCGAGCACTTCACCGGCTTCCCCGAGATCATGGGCGGGCGCGTCAAGACGCTGCACCCGAAGCTCTACGCCGGCGTCCTCGCCCTGCGGGACGACCCGGCTCACATGGCCCAGGCCGACGAGCACGAGGTCGAGTTCGTCGACCTCGTGTGCGTGAACCTGTACCCGTTCGAGGCGTGGGCGGGCCGCCGCGGCGTCACCGAGCACGAGGTGCTCGAGCAGATCGACATCGGCGGCCCGACGATGATCCGCGCCGCCGCCAAGAACTTCGCCTTCACGGCGGTCGTGGTCAAGCCGGAGAGCTACGACGCCGTGCTCCAGGAGCTGCGCGAGGGCGAGCGCCTGCTGTCGCTGCAGACGCGCGAGTCGCTGGCCGCGGAGGCGTTCGCCTACACCGCCCGCTACGACACCGCGATCAGCCGCTGGTTCGCCGAGAAGCAGGGCGACTTCCCGGAGCTGATGATGTCGGCCTACGAGAAGGTCACCGACCTGTCCTACGGCGAGAACCCGCACCAGCGCGCCGCCTACTACTCGCAGGTCGGCGCCCGCATGCACGTGCTGTCGCAGGTGCGCCAGCTCGGCGGCAAGGAGCTGTCGTTCAACAATGTGCTCGACATCAACTCCGGCCGGCTGCTCGTGCAGGAGTTCGAGGTTCCCGCGTGCGCGATCATCAAGCACAACAACCCGTGCGGGGTGGCGGTCGGCAGCTCGGCGCTCGAGGCCTACCGCCGCGCCTTCGCGTGTGACCCCGTGTCGGCCTTCGGCGGCGTCGTCTGCTTCAACCGGCCGGCCGACGCCGAGCTCGCCCAGGCGCTCTCCGGCCAGTTCGTCGAGGTCGTGATCGCGCCCGGGTTCGACGGGGACGCGGTCGACATCCTCGCCACCAAGCCGAACCTGCGCATCCTCGAGGACGGTGAGCGCCGCCGCGTGAACATCTCGGAGTGGGACCTCAAGCGGGTCGTCGGCGGCCTCCTGGTGCAGGACCGCGACCTCGACCTCGAGGACCGCTCGGAGATGCAGGTGGTGACCGAGCGCAAGCCGTCGGAGGCCGAGTGGGGCGAGATGCTGTTCGCCTGGAAGGTGTGCAAGCACGTGCGCTCGAACGCGATCGTGCTCGCGCGCGAGCTCGCGTCGGTCGGGATCGGCGCGGGGCAGATGAGCCGCGTCGACTCGGTCCGTCTCGCGATCGAGAAGGCGCGCGCGACCGGCGCCGACCTCTCCGGCGGCGCGCTGGCGTCAGACGCCTTCTTCCCGTTCTCGGACGGGCCGCAGCTCGCGGTCGACGCCGGCGTGACGGCGGTCATCCAGCCCGGCGGGTCGGTGCGCGACCACGAGGTCGTCGAGGCCGCCGACGCCGCCGGCATCTCGATGGTCTTCACCGGCCGCCGCCACTTCCGTCACTAGGGGTGCCCAACGGGACATCGCTCCACACGGAATGGCCCGTTGGGCGGGCCCCTACGTGGGCTCGCCGTAGAGCACGCGTGTCCAGATCGTCGTCAGCGCGTCGGCGACC
>DASTIC010000084.1:0-5413 GCA_035717845.1 Solirubrobacteraceae bacterium | reverse complement strand
AGGCGTCGGCGACGAACTCGCGCTGGCGCGCGAGGGCGCCCTCGGTCTCGGCGCGGGCCGCATCGAGCGAGGCGAGCATGGCCTCCAACGTCCTCGCCAGCTCGGCCACCTCGTCCTCCGCCTCGGCCTGCGGGATCTTCTCCGACGGGTCGCGCGACTGCTCGATCCGGCGGGCGGCGGCGGTCAGCTCGGCGATCGGCTCCATCGCGCGGCGGGCGACGGCCAGACCGGCCAGCAGGGCGAGCAGCGCGCCGCCGAGCACGCCGAAGGCGAGGAAGACCTTGACGCGGTTGGTGGTGTCCTGGACGTCGGAGATCCGGCGCGCGTACTGGAGGTGCCACGGGTCGCCGTAGCCGGCGACCTGGACCGCGCGCGTCTCGACGCGCCAGCCGTCGATCTCGGCGGTGCGGGCCAGCGGCGGCCCGAAGTCGGGCGCGTTGGGCGTGCGGAAGCCGACCAGGTCGTCGACGGTGATCACGCGGATCGCGGCGCCGGACGAGGCGGCGAAGTCGGTCAGGTCGATCGTCCCGGGCACCTCGCGGACGATCGGGTTGCCGGCGCGGTCGCGGTCGAGCTGGAGCCGCGCCTGGCGCTGGAGCCGGTCGGCGCTGCCGGCGACCTCGCGGCGGAAGTCCTCGTGGATCTGCTGCGTCGTGAGGATGCCGACGATGACGGCGAACCCGCAGAGGATCACGAGCGTCAGGGCCGCCGAGCCGCCGGCGAGGCGCCAGCGGATCGGCAGCCGCTTATACGCGGAGGACGTAGCCCGCGCCGCGGACCGTATGGAGGAGTCGAGCCTCCCCACCGGCCTCCAGCTTCCTTCGCAGGTTGGACACGAAGACCTCGATCGTGTTCGTGATCGAGAACGGGTCGTAACCCCAGACCTCGTCGAGCAGCTTCTGGCGCGAGATCACGAGGCGCTCGTTGCGCATCAGGTACTCCAGCAGCTCGAACTCGCGCTGCGTGAGGTCGATCTGGCGGTCGCCGCGGGTGACCTCGTGCGTGTCGGGGTTGAGCATGAGGTCGCCGACCCGGAGCGGCGCCATGCCGCGCGGCGGGCGGCGGCGGAGCAGGGCCCGGAGGCGGGCGAGCAGCTCCTGGCGCTCGAACGGCTTCACGAGGTAGTCGTCGGCGCCGACGTCGAGCCCCTCGACGCGCGACTCCAGCGCGTCGCGGGCGGTGAGGATCAGGATCGGCACGTCGTCGCCGTCCTCTCTCAGCCGGCGGGCGACGTCGATGCCGTCCAGGCGCGGGAGCCCGAGGTCGAGCACGATCAGGTCGGGCAGGAAGGCGTGCGCCTCGTCGAGCGCCTGGACGCCGTCGGACGCGAGCTTGACGTCATAGCCGTCCAGGCGCAGCGAACGCTGCAGGACGTGGGCGATCTCGGCGTCGTCCTCGACGACGAGCACGCGGACCGGGCGATCGGGCGCTTCCATCGTCGCTGATGGTACGGCGGCGCAGGGCGTTTGCGGGAACTGTTCAGCCCCGGTTTAGCTGGCGGCCCGCCGTGGACGGCGTGCCGCCGGCGAAGGTCAGCCGCTTTCCGTCGTCACGACGAAGGTGTCGAACGAGCCGCTCGCCCCCTGGCCGACCAGGCGCGCCGAGCCGGCGGGACCCGGTCCGACGGGATCGACAGGAGGGAGTCGACCGTCGCGTCGTGTGCGCTTGCGCGTAGCGGATCTGGACGTTGTGCGAGACGCCCGGCTCGACGGCAGCTCCTTGATGATCCAACCCTGATCGGATTGTGCGGATCGGCGCAAGCGTGGCGCGGCAGGAGGGCGGTGCCGGGCGTCGAAGGGGTGGCGGCCACATGCCCGCCTCGAAGAAGCGCAAGCCGCGAGCCCGCCGCTCATCGCCCCTGGCCCGGCCCGGCCTGCCGAAGCTCGAGCAGCGGCAGCTCGACCTGATCGGCCTCGGGCTCGTCGCCGCCGCGGTGTTCCTCGCGTTCCTGATCTACCTCGAGTGGGACGGGGGCGAGGCCGGCGGCTGGGCGGTCGACGGCCTGCGGCGGGCGATCGGCGCCGTCCACTACGGCGTGCCGGTGGCGCTGCTGGCGGCCGGCGCGATCCTCGTCCTGCGCCCGATGCTCCCGGCCGTCCGGCCGTTCCGGTCCGGCGGCCTGTGCCTGTTCGTCGCGCTCTCGCTCGGCCTTGCCGCGGGCACGCTCGGGCTCGGTCCGGGCGGCGACGCGGTGCGCTGGGACCCCGACTGGGTGCGCCCGCGCGGCGGGCTGGTGGGGGAGGGCCTGTACTGGGGCCTCTCGACCGCGCTAGGCGTCGTCGGCGCGCACATCGTCGCGCTCTTCCTCTTCCTGGCCGCGGCCCTGCTCCTCACCGGCGCGTCGATCGCCGGCGTGGTCAAGGCGACCACCGACTCGGTGTCGAGCACCACGCGCGACATGCGCGCCGCGGTCCAGCGCCGCCGCGCGACCGACGAGCTGGCGGCGCTCGAGCAGGCCGGCCCGGAGCCGAAGCTCTCGCGAGGCACGCCGCCGGCCGAGGACGTCGAGTGGGAGGGCGCGGAGCCAGAGCCGTTCTGGTCCGGCGAGGACCGCTACCCGGACCTCTACGAGGCGGACGCGCCGACCGAGGTGGTCGCGGAGCCGGAGCCTGAGCCCGAGCCGCAGCCGCGGCTGGCCGAGGACCCGGAGACCGACGAGCCAGGCGTCACGCGCGCGTCCGCGGACCCGGAGGATCTGACGCCGCAGGGCCGCTACCGCTCCTCGGTCACCGAGTCGCCCGACTTCGAGTGGACGGCGCCGGACCCGAGTGCGCTCAAGCGCTCGTCCGAGGAGGCGGCGCGGCCGGACACCGCGGGCCAGGAGAAGACCGCGGCCCAGCTGATCGAGGCGCTCGGGCACTTCGGTGTCGAGGCGCGCGTGATCGGGAAGGTCGCCGGCCCGCACATCACCCGCTACGAGCTGCGGCTCGCGCCGGGCATCAAGGTCGGCAAGGTCGCCCAGCTCAAGGACGATCTCGCGTACGCGCTCGCCGCCTCCGACATCCGCATCCTGGCTCCGATCCCGGGCAAGCAGGCGGTCGGCGTGGAGGTGCCGAACGCGCGCCGGCGGATCGTCCACCTCGGCGACGTGTATCAGTCCCCGCCTGCCCCCGCCGCCGAGTGGTCGCCGCTGACCGTGTGGCTCGGCAAGGACGTGGCCGGGCGGGCGATCGGCGCCGACCTCGCCAAGATGCCGCACCTGCTGGTGGCGGGCACGACCGGCGCCGGCAAGTCCGGCTGCGTCAACGCGATGCTCTCGTCGATCCTGCTGCGCGCGACGCCGCACGACGTCCGGATGGTGCTGGTCGATCCCAAGCAGGTCGAGCTCACCCACTACGACTCGATCCCGCACCTCCTGACGCCGGTCATCACCTCCCCGCGCAAGGCGGCCACCGCGCTGCAGAACCTCGTGCGCGAGATGGAGCAGCGGTACTCGTACATGTCGCTCGCGCGGACCAGGACGCTGGCGGACCTCAACGCCGTGCGGGTGCGGCGCGGTGAGGCCCCGCTGCCGTACGTGCTGTGCGTGATCGACGAGCTGGCCGACCTGATGATGGTCGCGCCCGCCGACGTCGAGGACTCGATCATCCGGATCGCCCAGAAGGCGCGCGCGGTCGGGATCCACATGGTGCTCGCCACGCAATCCCCGCGGGTGGACGTGATCACGGGCATGATCAAGGCCAACGTCCCGTCACGGATCGCGTTCGCGGTGTCCTCGCAGACCGACTCGCGCGTCATCCTCGACCAGAACGGCGCCGAGACGCTGCTGGGGGCGGGCGACATGCTGTTCTCGCCGGTCGGCTCCTCGCGGCTCCAGCGGATCCAGGGCGCGTTCGTGGACGAGGCCGAGATCGACGCGGTGTGCAGCGCCTGGCGCAAGCAGGGCGAGCCGGAGTTCCAGGAGGAGCTGCTCGAGGAGGTCGAGGAGGCGGATGCGGGCTCGGACACGGGCGAGGACGGCTTCGATCCCGACGAGGACCCGCTGCTGGCGGACGCGATCCGGCTCGTCGCCGAGATGCAGACCGCCTCGACGTCGATGCTGCAACGGCGCTTGCGGCTCGGGTACACGCGCGCCGGACGGCTGATCGACATGCTCGAGCGGCGCGGCGTGATCTCCGGCTACGAGGGCTCCAAGCCGCGGCAGGTGCTGATCACGGAGGGCGACGTCGCGCGCGTGCTCGCGGGACTTGGATTCCCGCCCACCCAGCAGGCCGTGCGCGTGCTCGACGACGAAACCCCTGAGTAGCCTCTTCGGAGCTGATGCCAGAGATCGGCGAGACGCTGCGCGAGGCGCGGATGCGCCGGCGGATCGACATGACGGAGGTCGAGACCGCGACGAAGATCCGCGGCAAGTACCTGCGGGCGCTGGAGAACGAGGAGTGGGACCTGCTGCCCGGTCCCACCTTCGTCAAGACGTTCCTGCGCACCTACGCCGAGTACCTCGAGCTCGACTCGCGGCTGCTGGTCGAGGAGTACCGGCAGCGATACGAGCGACCGTCGACGCAGGACCTGACGCCGTTCGCGGCGGGCCGGGCACGCGGCCGGGCGGGACGGCGGAGGCGCCGGCTGGCGGCGATGGGGCCGGCACTGGTGGTGGCGGGCTGCGTGGTGCTGCTCCTGGCCTCGCTGTGGCTGCTGGGGTCATGGCCGCTGGCCGAGGACGAAGAGCCCGCGAGCCGGGCGCGGGAGGCGGAGCCGACCGCGACGCCCGATGCCGGGGGTGACGAGCCCGATCGTCCGCGGGAGCGCGAGCGGCGCCCGCAGCGGGTCCGCCTGCAGCTCGTGGCGACGGCGCCGGTCTACGTGTGCGTGGTGGACGCCCGCGGACGCCAGGTGATCGACGAGGAGACGCTCGGGCCCGACACGGTGACTCGCGTGTTGCGCAGCCGGCGGTTCCTCACCAACTTCGGCAACAGCGCGATCCGGATGCGCGTGAACGGCCGCACCTATCCCGTTGCGGAGAGCTCGGGCGCGATCGGCTACGAGCTGCTGCCGGGCCGCCGGCCGCGACGGCTGTCGGACGAGCGGCGGCCGGACTGCTCGTCGTGAGCGTGCGCGCGGCGATCGTGGTCACCGGCACCGAGGTGCTGTCGGGGATCATCCGGGACGAGAACGGACCGTGGCTGGCCGAGCGGCTGCGGGAGCTGGGGGTGGAGCTGGCCGACGTGGTGATCGTCGGCGACCGCCGCGCGGACCTGCTGGCGGCGCTGCGGTTCCTGTCGGATGGCGACCTGATCATCACCAGCGGCGGGCTCGGCCCGACGGCCGACGACCTCACGGCCGAGGTGGTGGCGGAGTTCGCGGGCCGCGCGATGCGCCTGGACGAGGCACTGGAGGGTCGCATCGCGGCGATCCTCGAGCGGCTGCGAGCCCGCTGGCGCGGCGGGATCGACGAGGACGCGATGCGCGCGGG